>JAHECP010000011.1 GCA_024641665.1 Acidobacteriota bacterium | reverse complement strand
TCTCGCCCCGGCGCGCGCATCAGGCACCGCCGAGCAGGCCCCCCACCAACTGCGGGGGCCCGCGCAGGCGGCCGTCGGCTGAGGACCGCCGCGAACCCACCGACAGCCATTATGTCTAGCCATCATGAAGCAATACGTCAGCAGGCTCACGATTATCGCGGTTCTGGCCTTTGTCGGTTGCACAGAACAGAACGATTCATCGGGAGATTCCAACGTGACTAGACGGAACGAGGACACAGCTGCGATCAAGCAGCTCGCAGCGGATTGGCGTTCCGGCTGGCTTGCTGGCGATGCAGATTTACTCCTTTCCCTTTACGCGGATCAGCCCGTGTTGATGCCACAGGATCTCGTTAGGCTCCGCCGAATCACCGCTTGACATCTCACTACACTGTAGTTACATTGCCTCGTGGCGGACTTGCGGTTCGAATGGGACGATCGCAAGGATACGGCAAACCAGCGGAAACACGGCGTGTCGTTCGAGGAAGCCCAAACGGTCTTCTTCGACGAGCATGCCCTCCTGATTTCTGACCCCGATCATTCGGGACGGGAGGAGCGCTTTGTTCTTCTCGGCCTCAGCGGTGCGCTCCGAGCGCTCGTCGTCTGTCATTGCCAGCGGCACGGCACCACCATTCGCATCATCTCTGCGCGGAAGGCGAACCGAGGTGAGCGCGAGCAGTATGAACGGGCGTGGAGAAGACGATGAGGAAAGAGTACGACTTCTCGAAAGCCAAACGGAATCCGTATGCCCGGCGGCTCAAACGACAAGTGACCATCAGGCTGGAGCACGACACGATCGCGTACTTCAAGAGCCTGTCGGAAGAGATGGGCATTCCCTATCAAACGCTCATCAACCTGTATCTTCGTGAGTGCGCGTCCTCTCGAAAGCGACTGGTCGTGACCTGGCGACCAGCAGCCGGGCAAGGCGCAGGCTGACAGGGCAACCGTGCGGGCGTGTCCGGACGGCGTCAACGTGAAGATTCGGTACCCTAGTTCCCGAACTCCTTGTCCCGGTACGTGTCCCGCCCGCCCATCACGGTGAGCAGCACCTTGGCGGTCGGGATCTCCCGCGGCGGGATCGTCAGGATGTCCTTGGACAGGACGACGAAGTCGGCGAGCTTGCCGGGTGTGAGAGTCCCCCGCACGTCCTCGTCGAACGTCGCGTACGCGCCGTCGCACGTGTAGTGCCGGAGCGCGGCCTCCACGCTGATCCGGTTCTCCGGGTACCAGCCGCCGGGCGGCATGCCCTCGGGCGTCTGGCGCGTGACGGCGGCGTAGATGCCCTCGAGCGGCGCGAAGTCGAAGACGCTCCAGTCGCTCCCGAACGCCTGCACCGCCCCCGCATCGTCGAACATCTTGAACGCGTCGGCGTGCGAGGCGCGCGCGGGGCCGAGCAGCACGGCGAAGTTCTTCAGCGCCGTCGCGTCGGGGTTCGCGAAGATCGGCTGGGTCGAGGCGATGACGCCGAGCGCCTTGAACCGCGGGAGGTCCGAGAGGAGCGGCACCTCGACGTGCTCGACGCGGTGCCGCCGGCCGGAAGTGCCGTTGGTCTTTGCGGCGTACTCGAAGGCGTCGAGGGCCATGTGGATCGCCTTGTCGCCGATCGCGTGCAGCAGGACCTGGAAGCCTTCCTTGTCGTAGAGGGCCACCGTCCGGTTCAGATCGTCCTGTTCCCAGAACGGGATGCCCGTGCCGCCGCCCACGTACGGTTCGAACATCGCGGCCGTGCGGGCGTCCACCGTACCGTCGAGGATGCCCTTGATCGATCGGAACGTGACGAGCGGCCCGCGGAACTCGTCGCGCAGCTTGCGGTACGGTTCGAGGTCCTCGGCCGTGAGCGGCCGCGTCATGCGGTGATTGCGCGGCGAGCCGCCCTCCCGCAGCAGCATCATGGGCGCGAAGTGAAACCGCAGCTTGAGGGCGCCTGCCGCGAGCGCGCGCAGGTACGCGGGCTGGCTACCGGGGTACCACGACGCGTTCTGCACCGAGGTGAGGCCGTCGGCCGCCGCCTCGTCCATGTGCTGGAGCAGGCTCTCGTAGATGTCCTGCTCGGTCCTCGGCGGGATGTGCGACGAGACCAGGCGCTGCGCGGCTTCCTGGAGCTCGCCCGTGGGCTCGCCGTGCTCGTCCCGCACGATGCGGCCGTTCGGCGGGTCGGGCGTGTCCCTGGTGACGCCGGCGATCGCGAGCGCCTTCGAGTTGACCAGCCCCATGTGCCCGTCCCGCTCGCTGACGTAGACCGGCCGGTCGGCGATCGCCGCGTCGATGAACGCCTTGTCCGGGACGTGGTCCGGAAAGACCGAGTAGCCCCACCCGCCGCCGGTGATCCACGGCAGGTCCGGGTGCGCCTTCGCGAAGGCGGCCAGCGCGTGCTGGAACGCCTCGAGCGTCTCCAGCCCGTCCAGGCGGACCGAGTTGACCGACGGTCCGGGGAAATGCAGGTGCGAGTCCTGGAAGCCGGGCACCACCAGGCGGCCCTTCAGATCCACGACGGCCGTGTCCGGTCCGGCCAGGGCGCGGATCGCTTCCGTCGATCCCACCGCGAGGATCCGGTCGCCGCCGACCGCCAGGGCCTCCGCCGTCGGGTGCGCGGCGTCGGCCGTCCAGATCTTTCCGTTGATGAAGATGCGGTCGGCACGCTGCGCCGCCGCCGGCGCGGCGCCGCCGACGAGGAGGGCCGCCACGAGGGCAAGCGCGGGTGGGGCCGCGCGGCGCGGCCACCGGCGGTCTCGCGCCGCGTTCACCGTCTTCTGATGGGCCAGTGGAGTCATGGTCGTGCCCTCATCGGTCCGATGCCAGCCCCAATGCACGCGCCGGGTCGCCATTATAGGGCGGGCGCGACACGCTTGATCGGCCCAGTCCGCCCGGTGCTATCCTTGAACCGCATTCCGGCCGACCTCGTCGCCAAGCGGACAGCACCTTCCCCGGGGAGACCGCCCATGATCGGTCAGGCCATCGGCCGGTATCGCCTGCTCGAACGCATCGGCGCCGGGGGGATGGGTGTCGTCTACCGCGCTCAGGATCTCAGGCTCGGGCGCGAGGTCGCGGTCAAGGTCCTCCCGGAGGGCGCGGCGCACGACGAGGCGGCGCGGCGGCGCTTTCGCCACGAGGCCGAGGCCGTTTCACGGCTGAACCACCCCAACATCGCCACCATCCACGACTTCGAGGAGATCGACGGCACCGACGTCCTCGTGATGGAGTTCATCCCGGGCGAGACGCTGCGCGAGCGCCTCGAGCGCGGCCCGATCAGGGGCACCGAGTGCCAGGCCCTGGCGGTGCAGCTCGTCGAAGGGCTGGCGGCCGCGCACGCGGCGGGGGTGCTGCACCGCGACCTCAAGCCGGGCAACGTGCGCGTCACGCCGGACGGCCGGCTGAAGATCCTGGACTTCGGCCTGGCGCGTCTGCTCGCGCGCGGCGAGGAGACGCGCACCGATCCCGGCACGGACCTGCGCGGCGCGGGCACGCTGCCCTACGCCGCACCCGAGCAGATCGCCGGGGAGGAGGCGGACGAGCGAGCGGACGTGTACGCGGCGGGCGCCACGCTCTACGAAATGGTGCTCGGGCAGCGCCTCTTCGCGGGCACGAGCGGCCCGTCGCTGCTGCACGCGGTGCTCAGCCGCGAGCCCGTGTCGCCGCGGCAGGCCGACCCGACGATCCCGCCGGCGATGGAGACGCTGCTGCTGAAGGCGATCGACAAGGATCCCGCGCGGCGCTACCAGTCGGCGCGCGAGCTGCTCGTCGATCTGCACCGGCTCGAACCGTGTCCCGCGCCGGCACCCAGGCCCCGCCGGCCGGCACGGCGCCTCGTCGAGTGGACGTCGCCCGCGGTGATGATCGGCTGCCTCTTCTGGATCTCGAACCTGTGGCCGCAGCCCAGGGCGTTCCCCGAACGCGGGTGGGTGCTCGTCGCGGACCTCGAGAACCACACCGGCGACCCGCAGCTCGCCGCCACCGTCCGCAACGCGCTCGAGCTCGCGGTCGAGCAGTCGCACTACGTGAACGTCGTCGCCCGGGATCGAACGGTGGACGCGCTCAGACGGATGGCGAAGCCGGCCAACGCAGACCTGAGCGAGGCGATCGGGCTGGAGATCTGCCGCCGCGAGGGGTTTCCGGTGCTCCTCGGCGGCGCCGTCTTCGAGAGCGGTCACACGCGCCAGCTCGTCGTCAAGGCGATCGACGCGGGCACGGGGCAGCTGCTCTTCGCGCAGTCGGAGGAGTACGACCAGCCCGACGAGCTCTTCAGCCGCGTGGACAAGCTCGGCCAGCGCGTGCGCAGCCGGCTCGGCGACTCGATGGCGGCGGTGCGGCAGGCCGCGCCGCTCGCGCAGGTGGCCACGCCGTCGTTCGACGCGCTGCGGCAGTACTCGATCGCCGTGGACGCCCGGGCGCGCGGCGAGTTCGAGTCGGTGGAGCCGGCGCTCCTCGCGGCGCTCTCGCTCGACCCGGACTTCGTCATGGCGCACCTCGAGCTCGGCGACTACTACGCCTCGCTCGGCGGCAGCCGCGCGCGCTCGCTCGAGCACCTCGACCGGGCCTACGCGCTGCGCGGCCGGGTCACCGAGCGCGAGCGCCTGTTCGTCGAAGCCAGCTACTACTCGGGGCACGAGCAGTGGGTCCGCATGCGCGACAGCTTCGCCGCGCTCGTGCGCCTCTACCCGGAGGATCCCGAGTACCGATACGAGCTCGGCCGGGCGTACTTCGCGCTCGGCGATCTGACGCAGGCCGTCGCTGAAACGCGCGAATCGCTCGCGCGCGATCCGTATCCGGCTCGGGTCCAGGGCAACCTGATTCTCCTGCTGGCGCTCGACAACCGGCCGGACGAGGCGCTGGACGCCTACCGCGCGGCGGTGGCCCGCGGCGTCGAGTCGCCGCTCCTCGTGTGGGGCCGCGGGCTGGCCGAGTGGGGCCGCGGCGATCTGGATGCGGCGCGCGACGCGTTCGCCTCGCTCGCCGCCGGCACCGGCTTCTACCAGGCGCTCGGCCGCCTGCACCTCGCGCGGCTGGCGCTCTACCAGGGCCAGACGGAGCGCGCGCTCGCGGCGCTCGCCGAGTTCGTCCGCATCCAGGAGTCCGAAGGCAACACCGGGCTCGAGCAGCTCGGGCGGTCGCTCATCGCGCGCACCCAGGCCCTCCTGGGACGCACGACATCGGCGCGGCGCGAGGTCGAGGCGGTGCTGGCCGCCGACCGGTCGGACCTGAGGGCCGAGGTCCTGCGGTGGATTGGCGTGCTGCTGGCGGAGGCGGGCGATCTGGCCGGCGCCCGGACGACCCTGGGGCTGCTTGCCGCTCACCGGAACGACCAGGCCCCCTCGTACAGCGACCTCGCGTACTTCGAGGTGGCCGGGCAGATCGCGCTCGCCGAGGGACGCGCCGCGGACGCCGTCGACGACTTCCTGCGCGCCGGCGCCGCCACGGCGTCCTACCACGCGTGGCGGGGGCTCGCGCTGGCCCGCGAGCGGCTTCACGACACCGACGGCGCGATTCGCGCCTGGGAGCGCGTGCTCGCCGCGCGCGGCGAGATCCTGCGCGACGGCTTTCCGCTCGATTGGGGACTTGCCGAGCTCGCGCTCGCGCGACAGCTCGACCTGGCGGGCCGGTCCGCCGATGCCTGCGCACACTATGCCGCGGCAGTGACCATCTGGAACGACGGCTCGCTCACCACGAGGCTCGATGAGGCGCGCGGACGAATGACGTCCTTGGGATGCGCCGCCGCGCCTTCGATCCCGTGAGTCCCGTCACGCGCACTCGTCCATCAGCGAGAGGAGGCACCCTCATGGCCACGCAGCCACGCCCACGAACGGATCCCCCACCACCCCCTCCACCTTCGACCAGGTCCGAGCGGATCAGGCTCCTGGCGGTCTTCGGGAACGCCGTCGTCGATGCAGACTTCTGCGAGAGGTTCATGCAGAACCCCATCGCCACCACCGAAGCCGCTCTGGACGACGCACTGAGCCCCTACGAGCGATACGTGCTGGACGGGATCCAACAGCTTCCCCAGGACCAGCGTAACGAACTGTGCAACCGGTTCATGACGGCGCGGGGCGGGCGCAACTGCCCGAACCCGCCCTGCCCCTCGCCGATCTGAGCGCGCGGACCGGCGGGGCCTCTCCTGGAGGCCCCGCCGCGTCACCATTCGCCGGCTGGCCCGAGACGCCGTCGCGGCGCGGAGCGCCGCCTCGCGCGCTCGGTTTCGGCCCTTGACGGCGGGGGCGAAGCGCGGTTCCCCAGGGGCCCTATGAGCGGTCGTAGACCGCGACGTTGTGGATCGACGCTCCGGTGGCCATCACGCCTTTGGTCGTCAGCGTGAGCGTCCGGCCGTCCGTCGAGAGCACGCGGCGCACGGTCTGCACGACTTTCCCGCCCTTGGTGCGCGCCGTCTCGCTGGTGTTGGCGTCGATGCGCCTGGTCGAGACCGCGTCGTAGTCGGATGTGCCCGTCGCCGGGTAGTCCTTGCCGTCGTAGATGAGACGGCCCTCGAGCACCGCGGACTTCCCGTCGGCGCCGGTCTGCTTGACGGTGTACTTCACGCCGTCCTCCGCCGCTTCGTACGTCACGACCTCGCTGCGCGGCGCGGGGCCCGGGCTGTACGTCGACTTCGCGGGATTGAGGGTCCAGGTGCCGACCAGGGGATCCCGTTGCGCCATGACGGGCGCCGCGACCATCACGCCGAAGAGCAACACCACCCCGAGGGATGCGATGCGACGCGCCAGCACGAGAGAGAGCTGGATGGACGTCATGCAGACCTCCTTCACGGAAGCTGGACGGCTCGGCTGCGCGCGAGGATCAGATACAGCACCGCCGACGTGCCGAAGCCGACGAACCACGCGTAGTCATAGAGACGATGCAGCGGCGGCACGACGACGCCGATGAGCGCGGCGGCGATGCCGGCGGCGAGCGCGATCATGCCGGCCCAGTTGATCGATGGATACTCGCCGCCGTCCACGTAGAGGTCGCGCAGGTTCAGCCGCGTGCGGCGCAGCACCCAGTAGTCGGCAATGAGGATGCCCGCGACGGGACCGAGCAGACCGGAGTACCCGACGAGCCAGCCGAAGATGTACGCCTGGAAGTCCGAGAGCAGCTTCCACGGCATGATCGCGATGCCAATCACACCCGTGATGAGGCCGCCCGCGACGAACGAGATGCGCCGGGGCCACAGGTTGGCGAACGCGTTGGCCGGCGGCACCACGTTTGCCGCGATGTTCGTCGTGAGCGTCGCCACCGCGAGCGCGAACACCGCCAGCAGGATGACGATCGGGTTGTCGAACCGCGCCGTGAGCGCCACCGGATCCCAGATCGCCTCGCCGAACACCAGCACGCTGGCCGAGGCCACGAGGCCCGCCGCCAGCATGTAGGTCGGGATGCAGACGGACATGCCGGCCCAGAGCGCGGCGATGTCGTACGCGCCCCACGTGCGCGCCTCGGCGGGCACGGGCGCGAGGTCGGCGTTCGAGCGGGGGCTGTCGGCGATGTCCCCCGATGTCACGCGGGCCTCGCGCTCGCGGTGCGGCTCAGGAACCGGCCGGCCCCTCGCCGGCCGACGAACCGGTCGCCGTCGATGACGACCTCCCCGTTGGCGATGACCGCGGACGGCGCGCCTTCGACGGTCGTGCCCTCGTACGGGTTGTAGTCCACCTTCATGTGCAGCGTTTTGGCGCGCAGCGTGACCTTCTTCCCGGGGTCGAAGACGACGAGGTCCGCGTCGCTCCCCACGGCCACGGTGCCCTTGCGCGGGAAGAGGCCGAACATCTTGGCGGGCGCGGTCGAGACGAGCTCGACGAAGCGATTGAGCGAGAGGCGCCCGGTCCGCACGCCGCCGTGGTGCACGAGCGTGAGGCGCGTCTCGATGCCGGGCGCCCCGTTCGGGATCTTGCTGAAGTCGTCCTTCCCCAGCTCCTTCTGCTCGCGCATGCAGAAGGGGCAATGGTCGGTCGAAATCACCTGCAGGTCGTTCTTCGCCAGCCCCTTCCACAACACGTCCTGGTGCCATTTCTCGCGCAGCGGCGGCGACATGACGTACTTCGCGCCGTCGAACCCGGGCTCCTCGTAGTTGTCATAGGACAGGAAGAGGTATTGCGGGCACGTCTCGGCATACGCCGGCAGCCCCATGTCGCGCGCCGCCTTCACCTTCTCGAGCGCGTCGGCGGCCGACAGGTGCACGATGTAGATGGGCACGCCGGCCATCTCGGCGAGCGCAATCGCGCGCCCGGTGGCCTCGGCCTCGGCCCGGCTCGGCCGCGTCAGCGCGTGGTACCTCGGCGCGGTCTGGCCCTTGCGCAGCGCCTCCTTCACCAGCTCGTCGATCACGCCGCCGTTCTCGGCGTGCATGCACACCAGCCCGCCGTTTTCCCCGGTTCGCTTCAGCGCCCGGAAGATCGTCGCATCGTCCACCATGAACACGCCGGGGTAGGCCATGAAGAGCTTGAAGCTGGTCACGCCTTCCCGCCGGACCATGTGATCCATCTCCATCAGCCCGGCGTCTTCGAGCTCGGTGATGATCATGTGGAAGGCGTAGTCGATGACGGCCTTGCCCTCCGCGCGCGCCTTCCAGGCGTCGAGCGCGTGGCGCATGGTCTGGCCGCGGTACTGGATGGCGAAGTCCACCAGGCTGGTGGTGCCGCCGAACGCCGCCGCGATGGTGCCCGACTCGAAGTCGTCGGCCGACCGCGTGCCGCCGAACGGCATGTCCAGGTGCGTGTGCGCGTCGATGCCGCCCGGCATGACGTACTGCCCGCGTGCGTCAATCGTCCGGTCGGCCTGGAAGCGGTGCGCCGGCAGATCGGCGCCGACGGCCACGATGCGGCCCTTGTCGCAGTACACGTCGGCGACGTAGTCGTCCGAGGCGGTGACGATGCGGCCGTTGGTGATGAGAAGGGACATGGGTGGTTCTCACGCTTCTCCTGGGCCGGAAAGGCCCATGCCGGTGCGCATGGCGATGGCGACGCGATCAGCCCTCGACGATGGCGCCGTAGGTCTCGGGGCGCCGGTCGCGGTAGAACTGCCACGTGTTCCGGACTTCCTGGATCGTGGCCAGGTCGAGATCGGCGACGACCAGCTCGCTCTCGGTGCGGCCGGCCTCGGCGACGATCCGCCCGCGGGGATCGCAGAAGTAGCTCTGGCCGTAGAACTCGCCGATGTTCCAGGGAGCCTCGACGCCCACCCGGTTGATGGCGCCGACGAAGTACCCGTTGGCGACGGCGTGGGCCGGCTGCTCGAGCTTCCAGAGGTACTCGGACAGGCCGGCCACGGTGGCCGACGGGTTCAACACGACTTCCGCGCCGTTCAGGCCGAGGATGCGGGCGCCCTCCGGGAAATGCCGGTCGTAGCAGATGTACACGCCGACGCGGCACGCCGCCGTCTCGAACACCGGGTAGCCGAGGTTGCCGGGCCGGAAGTAGAACTTCTCCCAGAAGCCGGGCGCCACGTGGGGAATGTGGTGTTTGCGGTACTTGCCGAGGTACGTGCCGTCGGCGTCGATGACGGCAGCGGTGTTGTAGTAGACGCCGGTCATCTCCTCTTCGTACAGGGGCACGACGAGCACCATCCCGTACTGCTTCGCCACGTTCTGCATGAGGCGCGTCGTCGGGCCACCGGGGACGCGCTCGACGAGATCGTACCAACGCACCTGCTGCTCGGCGCAGAAATAAGGACCGTAGAAGAGCTCCTGCAGGCACAGGAGCTGGACGCCGCGCCGCCCGGCGTCTTCAATGAACGGCAGATGCCTGTCGATCATCCGCCGCTTGATGTCGTCGGCCGAACCGTCGAGCGGGACGTCGGCCTTGACCTGGATGAGTCCGCCGCGAACGACGCGAGCCATGCCTGGGTCCCTCGTCTGCCGGCGCGAAGATGGAGGTTGGACGTTGAAGCCCGCAACATAGCCTCGGGCGCGACGCCTGTCAAGCGACGAGGGCGCCCCAATCCAGCGGCCTGCCGGGCGCTCGCTGGCGCCGCGCCCGGGCCTGCGCTAGAATCCGCCCATACCGCCAGCGAAAACGGGGATGCGCGCCCAGGACGAGCGCGCGGGAGGTGTCCCGATGGCCGTCGATCTCTCCGTCACCTTCACCGGGCTCCAGTTCGAGAACCCGTTCCTGCTCGCGTCGGCGCCGCCGACCGAGTCGGACACGAACATCATGCGCGCGTTCGACGCGGGCTGGGGCGGCGTCGTCACCAAGACGATCGGCCTGCACCCGGTCGTGAACGTGGCGGGGCCGAAGACCAACTTCACGTATGCGACGCCGGAGTCGTTCCACCTGTCCATGCGCAAGCGCGCGGGCACGGCGCTGCACTCGTCCTGGAACTGGGAGCTCATCTCGGACAAGCCGCTGGACTGGTGGATCCCGCGCATTGCGAGGATCAAGAAGGCCTACCCGGCGAAGATCCTCGTGGCGTCGATCATGGCCGGCTCCGGGACCGACCGCGAGCTGGAGCACTGGCAGGAGCTGGCCAGAGCCTGCCAGAACGAGGGCGCGGACGCGTTCGAGCTGAACCTGTCGTGCCCGCACATGGACCGGCAGGACATGGGCTCGAACATCGGGAAGGACGAAGGGCTCATCTCCGTCGTGACGCAGGTCGTGAAGGAGGTCGCGACGGTGCCGGTCTGGGCCAAGCTCACGCCGGCGACCTCCGACATCGTCGCCGAGGCGCGGGCGTCCTTCCGCGGCGGCGCCGACGCCATCTCGTCGTCCAACACGTTTCCGTCGCTGCCGCTCATCGACCTCGAGACGCTCGACTTCGAGATGAACGTGGACGGGTTCGTGTCGAGCGGCGGACTGGGCGGACCCGCGATCCTGCCGCAGTCGCTCGCCAAGATGGCGCAGCTCACGCAGGCGTTTCCCGACCGGGCGTTCTCGGGCATCGGCGGGATCGGCGAGTTCGCGCACGCGCTCAACTACTTCCTCCTCGGCTGCGGCACCGTCCAGGTCTGCACCGCGGCCATGCTCGATCATGCCGTCGGGCCGAACGTCATCGCGCGCCTCAAGGCCGGGCTCGGCGAGTTCCTGGAGCGGCACGCCGGCCGCGGGTGGTCGAGGCTCGAGGATTTCCGCGGACTCCGGCGGGATCACGTGGTCGCCCACTCGAAGATCCGCCGGCCCGCCACCCGCGAGTACCACGGCGGACACGAGGCCTGACGAGGCGATCCGGCGGGGCCTCTACTGGAGGCCCCGCTGCGTCACCAGGTACACGGCGAACGTCCCCAGCCAGTGCCCGCCCTCGTAGTGCTCGCCCGTCACGTTCTTCAGGCCGGCCGCGCGGTGCGCGGCCGCGGCGGCTTCGAGCGCGGGGCGCCGGGGGTCGTTCGCCGGCAGCCTCGAGACGATGCCCTCGAGCATCCACGCGCGCGACAGGTTGAGGCCGTCGAGGTGCGCCAGCTTCGGGTCGGTCGGATCGGTCACCACGCCCGGCTTCAGCCAGCTCGCCGTGCGCGTGGTGGGCAGCGAGGGCAGGAAGCCCGTGAGCCAGTTGGCGAACTCGAGCGACGGCATGATGCGCCGCATGAGATCCGCCTCGGCGAGGCACGGCGACAGGAAGTCCTCGCCCGACGGCTCGTAGTCGATCGGGCAATGGCGGTCGCCGCCGTAGAAGTCGCGCGAGCGCGAGGTGATGAGCTGCATCATCTTCACGTCGCGCGTCTCGCGGGCCCAGTCGAGGATCAGGCCGAAGCTGAACGCCGTCTGCGAGTGCTCGCCGATGCGGATGGGCGCGGTGAGCTTGGGCAGCCACTCGGTGATGCGGGCGGCGGCCGCCTCCTCGAGCGGCGCCAGCGCGCGCGACCAGGCCTGGGCCTGCGGGTCGTTCCACTCGTGCAGCTCGGCGGCGAGCTGCAGCAGCCAGGCGAGGCCGTAGGGCCGCTCGAACGACGTGCGGCCCGCGCCCTTCAGGTAGCGCACCTCGCCGGCGATGTTCGCCGGCGTCAGGCTCTGCGCCAGCGCGGCGCGCGCGCGCGCCGCGAACGGCGCGTCGGGATAGAGGCGGGCCAGCCGCGCGAGCAGCCAGTGCCCGTGGACCGAGGAGTGCCAGTCGTAGCAGCCGTAGAAGGCCGGGGTGAGCTCGCGCGGCGGCTTCACGTCGGCATCGCCGTTGAGCACGTGCGCGATCTTGTTCGGATATTCCTGGTGCACGCACGCGAGCGCCAGGTCGGCAAACCGCGCGGCCGACGCCGCGTCGAGCTGTGTCTGTCCGGACATCGAGGTCCCCGCGAGCAGCACGGACGTGAGAACTGGAGCTATGAGCATCGCTAGTCTGGAGTTGTCGGGTGTTCGAGCGTCGAAGTTGCCACCAGCTTCCATGCTACACCCGCGGCCACGCTGTCACGAGCCCCCCGCCTTCGCGCCTGGCGCTACGGCGGGCAAGCCAGTCCCCAGTCCCCAGTCCCCTCAGCCGTGACCCCCGGCCTCCCACCCGCCAAGGCTCCGGCGGGCTCGCCGAAGCTCGAAGAGCGAAGGCGGCTGGCCTCCGGCCCCGGGCCCCCGCCCTGCCGTATACTCGCGGCGGACCCCCATGCGCCGCGACCTCGCCCTGTGCCTCCGGTTGCTGCCGCCCGCCATCCGCTGGCGGTGGTTCGTGCTCGTGCCGCTGGCCGTCCTGGCGGCGCTCGCCGAGGCCTTCGGCGCCGCCGCGGTGTTCGGCCTGCTGACCATCGTGATGGACCCGGCCCGCACGGCGACGCTGCCCGTCGCCTCGTCCATCCACCGCTGGCTGGGCGCCCCCGGGTCGCGCGAGATGCTCGTGTCACTCACCCTGCTGCTGATGGCGTTCTACCTGGTGCGCAACGCCCTGCTGGCCTTCGCCAGCTACGTCCACGAGCAGGTCACCGAGTCGTCCGTCGTGGACGTGTCGAGCCGCCTGCTCCTCGGCTATTTCACGGTGCCGTGGGCGTTCCACTTCCGGCGCAACTCGGCGGGCCTCATCCAGCGGGTGTCCGACTCGGTCGAGATCTCCTACTCGCTCGTCCTCTCGTCGTTCGTCCACGTGATCACCGAGGCGCTGATTGCCGCGGCCCTCGTGGCGGTGCTGGCGCTGACGGCACCGCTCGCCACGCTGGTCGCCGTGGCGGCGACCGGCCTGCTGATCCTGGTGCCCTCGCGCCTGGCCGGCCCGATCTTCAACCGGCTCGGCCGCGAGGACCAGCAGAGCGAGGAACAGCGGCTGCAGACGCTGCAGCAGAGCCTCGGCGCGATGAAGGAGCTGAAGATCGCGGCGCGGGAGCGCTTCTTCCACGCGCAATTCGCCGCGGTGGCGCGGCGGCTCGCCGCCGTCCGCCGCAGGCGCACGACGCTGCTCGACGCGATCCGGCTGGCGATCGAGACGGTGTTCGTGCTGGCGCTGCTGCTCGTGGTGCTGATCCTCACGATGACGGGGCGCACGGGGCCCGACATCGTATCGCTGCTCGGCCTGTACGGGTACGCCGGGTTCCGCCTGGTGCCGGCCGCCAACCGCATCAGCCGCCACGTGGGCCAGATCAAGGTCGGGCGCTCGTACCTCCACGACGTCGCCGACGACTTCGAGACGATCGCGGCGCTGCGCGCCGCCGCACCCGCCGACGGCGGCGCAGACGACGCGCCGCCCTTCGCGGACCGCATCCGGCTCGAGCACGTGTCGTACGCGTACGACGCCGACGCCGCCGACGTGCTGCGCGACGTCTCGCTGGCGATCCGCCGCGGCGAGTCGGTCGGCATCGTGGGCCAGACGGGCGCCGGCAAGAGCACGCTGGTGGACCTGCTGCTCGGCCTGCTGCAGCCGGCGGCCGGCCGGGTCACCGTGGACGGCCGCGACCTCGCGGGCCACGCGCGGTGGTGGCAGCGCCAGGTGGGCTACGTGCCGCAGACCTTCGCGCTCTTCGACGACACCCTGCGGCGCAACATCGCCTTCGGCGTGGCCGACGCCGAGATCGACGAAACGCGGCTCGCGCGCGCCGTCGCCGCCGCGCAGCTCGACGACGTGGTGGCGGGACTGCCCGACAGGCTCGGCACGCTGGTGGGCGAGCGCGGCATCCGCCTGTCGGGCGGGCAGCGGCAGCGCGTCGTCATCGCGCGCGCTCTCTACCGCGGGCCGCAGGTGCTGGTGTTCGACGAAGCGACCTCGTCGCTCGACAACCAGACCGAGCGGGAGATCACCCGCGCCATCGACGCGCTGCACGGCACGGTGACGGTCGTCGTCATCGCGCACCGGCTGAGCACGGTGCGCGGCTGCGACCGGCTGATCTTCCTGCACCAGGGCCGGGTCGCCGCCATCGGGACCTTCGACGAGCTGATGGCGGGAAACGCGGCGTTCCGCGCGATGGCGGCGACGGAGTGAGACGCACGGCTCACGGGACTCGGGAGTCGGGCACAGGTCGGAGGCCTGTGCCACCCCGGAGACCCGCGCCACCATGACCCGAACCCCGGGCCGCCCCGCACTCGTATAAGAAAGCGACACCGCAAGCAGACCGGGCGGGGGCGGCCCCCGCGGAGGATACCCCGTGGAGAACCTGGTGAAGGACGTCCGCTACGCGCTGCGGCTGCTCTGGAAGAGCCCCGTGTTCACGCTGGCCGCTGTGTTGTCGATCGCACTGGGCATCGGCGTCAACACGACCATCTTCAGCCTGGTCAACGCCGTGCTGCTGCGACCGCTGCCCGTGGCGCGGCCGGGCGAGCTCGTCGAGGTCTACACCTCGTCGGACAACGAGGACATCCCCTACGCGACCTCCTCGTATCCCGACTACCTCGACTTCGCGCGCGAGAACTCGGTCTTCACGGGCCTCGCGGGCCACAGCCTGATGTTCGCCCCCGTCACCCGCGACGGGCGCTCCGAGGTCGTCATCGGCGAGATCGTCACCGCGACCTACTTCGACGTGCTGGGCGTCGGGGCGGTGGTGGGCCGCACGTTCGCGCCCGGCGAGGATGAGCCGGGGGCGAAGCCGGTGGCCGTGCTCGGCTACGGCCTCTGGCAGCGCGCCTACGGCGGCGACCCATCCGCCGTCGGGCGATCGATCCGCTTGCGCGGGATCGACTACGCCATCGTCGGCGTCGCGCCGAAGAGCTTCGCCGGCATGACGCCCGGCTTCTCGCCGCTCGTGTGGGTGACGACGGCGATGCTCGACGAGGTGTCGCCGGCCGGCATGATCGACGTGGTGCCGTCGCCGGGCCGGACGAGGCTCGAGCGGCGCGGCTTACGTTGGATGTTCCTGACGGCGCGGCTGAAGCCCGGCGTGACGGTCGAGCAGGCGCAGGCCAACCTGGGCGTGATCGCGGCGCGGCTCGCGCGCGAGTACCCCGACTCGAACCGCAACCGGAAGACCACGGTCGTGGCGCGTGGCGACGTGCGAGTCAACCCGCTCGTGGACGGCACGCTGACGGCCGGCGCGGCGCTGCTCATGGGCGTCGTGGCGCTCGTGCTGGTCATCGCCTGCGCCAACGTGGCGAACCTGCTGCTGGCGCGCGCGACGGTCCGGCGCCGCGAGATCGCCGTGCGCCTGGCGATTGGCGCGGGGCGCGGCCGGCTGGTCCGCCAGCTCCTCACCGAGAGCTTCGTGCTGTCGACGCTAGGCGCCTTCGGCGGTCTGCTGTTCGCGTCGGTCAGCACGAACCTCCTGCTGGCCCTGCGGCCGCCGCTGCCCTTCACGCTGACGCTCGACCTCGGCCTCGACCAGCGCGTGTTCCTCTTCGCGCTCGCGGCCGCCGTCGTCTCCGCCGTGGCCTTCGGCCTCGCCCCCGCCCTTCGGGCGTCGTCAACGAACCTGGTCACGAGCCTGAAAGACGACGGTGCGATCGTGGAGCGCGCGGGCCGCTTCGCGCTGCGGCACGCGCTGGTGGTCGGGCAGGTGACCGTCTCGATGGTGCTGCTCGTGGCCGCGGGCCTGTTCGTGCGCAGCCTTGCGGCGGCCCGCACGATCGACCTCGGCTTCGACCCGCAGCGCGTCGCGCTCGCCTCGATGGACCTCGACATGCTGCGGTATCCCGAGGCGAAGAGCCGGCAGTTCTACCACGACGCGCTCGAGCGCGTGCGCGCGATGCCCGGCGTGGAGGCCGCCGCGCTCACCCAGCGGGAGCCGGTCGGCCTCAACATCAACGGGTCGTCGATCCTCATCGAAGGACAGCAGGCGAGCCCCGAGCACCCGGCGTTCAGCATCGATTTCACGGCCGTGAGCCCCGGCTACTTCGAGACGCTCGGCGTGCCGATCCTCCAGGGACGCGCCATCACCGAGGCCGACACGGCCGACGCGCCGGGAGTCGCCGTGATCAACGAGGCGATGGCGCGGCGGTTCTGGCCCGGCCGCAACCCGATCGGTCTGCACGTGCGCACGATCGAGGGGGGGACCTACGAGATCGTCGGTGTGTCGGCGGACTACAAGGTGCGCACGGTCGGCGAGGCGCCGCGGCCGTACGTCCACTTCGCGCACGCGCAGCGGTTCAACTCCTACGCCGTGCTGATGGTCCGCACGCGCGGCTCGGCCGCCGCCATGGCCGCGACGCTGCGGCAGGCGCTGCTCGCGATGGAGCCCAACCTCGTGCTCCTCACGAGCCAGCCCCTCGAGGCGTCGCTGGCGGCGTCGCTCTTCCCGGCGCGGGCCGCGGCGGTGCTCGTCGGCGTGTTCGGCCTGCTCGCGCTGGTGCTCGCGGCCGTCGGCCTCTACGGGGTCGTCGCCTACTCGGTCGCGCGGCGCACGCGCGAGATCGGCATTCGCATGGCCATCGGCGCCGAGCCGGTGGCGGTGCTACGGCTGGTGCTCGGCCAAGGCCTGGCGATGGCCGCGATCGGCGTGGCGGCGGGCGGCACGATCGCGCTCTGGGCGACGAAGCTCCTGGCCGGTTCGCTCTACGGCGTCGCGACGACCGACCCCGTCACCTATCTCGGCGCGGCCGCCCTGCTCCTGGCCGTGTCGGCCGCCGCCAACGGCGTGCCGGCTTTGCGGGCGGCGCGGGTGGGCCCGATGGTGGCGCTCAGGCAGCCGTGAGGTGGGTGCCCGTCAATCCGCCAGGTGGCGCCCCATGAAGACGGCGTGCGTTACAATCAACCAGGTGCTCCTGCGCGGAGAGAACCAGATGAAGTACAAGGTCGTCCTTCGGCGGTCCGAGGAAGGCTACAGCGTGTCCTGCCCTGGTCTGCCGGGCTGCTGGTCGCAAGGGGCCACCGAGGACGAGGCCGTGGCCAACATTCGCGAGGCTATTCGCGAGTACCTCGCGGCCAGAGACGAGGTCGTCAAGGACGCCGACGTGCGCGAGATCGACGTTCTGGTCTGACCGTGCCAAAGCTGTCCGGCGTCAACCATCTCGCCGCAGTCCGGGCCCTTCAGAAAGCCGGTTTCTCAATCGTCCGCCAAGGCAAGCACATCGTCATGTCCGACGGCGTCCGGATCCTGACCATTCCTCGTCACGATCCGGTCAACGCGTACACGATGGGCGGAATCGTGCAGGACGCAGGTCTGACGATCGAGGCGTTCAAGAAGCTGCTGTGACTCTCACTTCTCTGCGGTCCGCACGGGCGCTAGCGCTGGTGATATACCACCTCGATCTGTCCCGCCGAAGCGCGACACGGCCCGCCGCACGAAGGCGGACAATCGGCAATCGGCGATCTTCAATCGGCAATGCTCAGCCTCCCCCTCCCACCTTCGCCTTCAGCTCCTCGAACCAGTAGAGGACGACGTGCATCTGCGAGGGCGGCGGCGGAATCGGCTGGATGCGCCGGCGCACGACGCCAGACAGGCGCCCGTCCTGTGTTCGGGGACAGTCGCTGCCGATTGCCCAGCTCGGGGAACCGCTGGACGTAGACCTCGTGGTGGCCCGACTCGTTCGACACGTACGCAAGCCAGTGCCCGTCCGGGGACACCGCCGGCCAGTTGAGTCTTGGCGTCAAGCGGAGTTCTCCGGCCAACGCGGGTTTCGAAAGTAGGAGGGAGCGCGGGGGGGGGCGGCCGAGGCGATTCGGTACTGCCAGAGACTGACCCCGTCATCGGTTTCTCTGGAGTACACGAGAGTCCGTCCGTCCGGCGTCCACGACCCGGGATATTCCGACGCAGTCTCGGGCAGCTCTCCCGCCAGTTCGGTGGAGACGCTTCGCCCGTCCACTGGCACAACGTGGAGCCGCGAGTAGCGGCCGGGCGGCGCGGCAAATACCGCGCGCTGCCCGTCAGGCGCCCAGATGGGGTACCACGGCTGCGGCTCCCGCGTCGGAATGAGCATCGGGGTCCGCCGCGCCAAGTCGTAGCACCACAGAGACCCGCTCAAGCCCATCGTGACGTACAGAATCCGGCGCCCGTCGGGAGACAGCTTCGGGGCCGAGCACGGCCCTGGTGGAATCAGCAATGTCTCGACGAGCGACCCAGTGCGGTCCACCCAGACGAGCTCGTTCAGCCGATCGGGGACGACCCCACCGCTCACGTAGACGAGCGTGCCCGTGCTCGACGTGGTGAACTGGGCCGCGCCCGAGTTGACAAACGCACTTCCCGAGTTGACGGCTTGCATGACGTCCGGAATCAAGCCGCCTGGCGCTCCCGTGAGCGCCAACCGCACGGGATCAAAAGGCACCGCCTCGGGACGCCCGGCGCGCGCATAGGCCAAGTGGCCGGAAGGGAGATAACGGCCGCCCATCCCGCCTGCCCCGAGCGCTCCCACCACTTCGTACGGCCCGGGCATGGTGCCGACAGCGAGGGTCAAGGCGCCACCTTCACCTGTCGAGGGGCCCGCGCCGAGAAACGCGTTGATCTCGTACGGCCCCAGCCGCGCGCCGGGCGACAGCGCCACGGTCGCCGCCGGCGTCTCGAGGAACGCCCGCGCGTCGGACTCCTGCGCCATCAGCGACTCGACTTCGCGCCGCAGCGCCGCGTCCCCCGCGCACACGCCGTCCAGAAACGCGCGGCGCTCGGATCGGACAGGCCTCTCTTCAGCTCGCGAAGCAGCCACAGCTTCGCCACCTTCCAGTCGCGCATCACGGTCTCCGCCGACACCTGCAGCGCATCCGCCGTCTCTCCGACGCTCAGGCCGCCGAAGTACCGCAGCTCCACCACCTGGGCCTTGCGCGCGTCCACCGCCGCCAGTCGGGTCAGCGCTTCGTCCAGCGCCAGCAGGTCCCCGTCCCGCTCCGGCGACACGACGGCCGAGGCGTCCAGCGCGACGTGGACCGCCGCGCCGCCCCGCTTGCGCGAGCCGCGCGCGCGCGCCGCGTCCACGAGGATGCGCCGCATCAGCTGGGCGGAGATGGCCTGGAGGGTGTGGTGCCCCGGGCGCTCGCCCCGCATGTGGCGATGCGCCAGCCGGTGCAGCTCCGTGTAGACCAGCGGAAGGAGGCGCTCCAGGGCGGTTGGATCCCCGGCGCGCCATGCGGGCAATCCTCGCGGCATCGATCGTCCGGCGGGCGGTCGGGCCGGCGCTGGTCGTGCTGCTGGTCTGCGGAGCGGCGTGGCCGGCAGGCGCCGGCACAATCGGCCCGGGCGACGTCCGTCCCCTGCAGGCACGCGGACGGACGCTGCTCGCACGCGGCGCCGAGCGCTCGGCGACCTTCGAACAGCTGCTCGAGGAGATCGCGGCGTCGGACGTCGTCGTGTACGTCGATCTCGATCCGTACGAGGCGCGCGCCCTGGACGGAGGGCTGCGCCTGGACGGGGCGCTGCAATTCTTGGGATCGGCGGCGGGAAAGCGGTATGTCAAGGTCTGGCTGCGCCCGCATCGGCCACACGATGAACTGGATGGACTGATCGTGGCGTTCGCACACGAGCTGCGACATGCCGTCGAGGTCGCGCGGGCGCCCCAGGGTCAGGAGCGAGGCTTCGCTCGCGCAGCTCTATCAGGCGATTGGCCGGTCGGACAACCCGGACGATTCGAGACGCAAGCGGCCCGGGACACCGCCGCGCGGGTCGCGGCGGAGCTCCGGCGACCCCGCTGAACCGCGCCGACGGCCGCCGCGCCCTCCGAAACGTCGTATCCTTGACGACAGTCCGAGCGAGGAAGCGGAGCGGGGCTCTTGGGGCCCCCGCGAGCGACGAGCTAGGCGGGGTGCAGGGGGCCCCGCCGATCCAGGAGAAGGAGGGCTTGCGCGATGATACCGAGACGCGACGTGCTGTCGGGAAGCGTGGTCGGCGGGCTGCTGGGGACCATCGTGGCGCCGGCGCCGGCCGACGGCGCCCAGGTCACGACGGACGCCGAGGCCGTCAAGAAGATCGCCGACGCGCTGCTGGGCGTCGCGAACGAGCTGAGGCTGCAGCGCGACGCGTCGCGTATGTTCGTGAGCCAGGCGCTCTCGGGGCTGCGCGATCAGATGAGGCCCTATCTCCGCGCGCGCCGGCGCTTTCCCCCCTACTTCGACGTGGGGTTCGACATCTGGGTGGGCGTCTACGACTGGCTCGTCGCCACGCACCAGCCGATCGTCGTCACGACGCTCAAGGACGGACGCTACACGCTGAAGGTGATGCTGACGACGATCGTTCTTCGCTCGGACGTCGACGGCGACTACATCAGCGCGCCGTACGAGGAGCTGGAGGCCGCCTCGTGACGTCGGGCACGGCTTCACCGTAGCGCCTACTCCATGCGCAGCACGGTCATCGGGTCGACGCGCGTCGCGCGGTGCGCGGGGACGAAGCAGGCGAGGAGCGCGACGGCCGCCATCAGCGCCGCGACCGCGGCGATGGTCGCCGGATCGGCCGGCTGGACGCCGAACAGCAGCGAGCCCATCAGCCGCGTCAGGTAGACCGCGCCGGCGATGCCCAGCACGAGACCGGAGCCGGCCAGCTTCAGGCCGTGCCCGAGGACGAGGCCCAACACCTGCTGCCGGCTCGCGCCGAGCGTCAGCCGGATCCCGATCTCCTGCCGGCGCTCGCTCACGAGATACGACAGGATTCCGTACGTTCCCAGCCCCGCCAGCACGAGCGCCAGGCCGCCAAACAGGCCCAGCAGCAGCGTCAGGAAACGCGGTTGCGCGGTCGAGTCGGCGAATACCTCGTCCATCGTCCGCAGATCGACGACGGGCAGCGACGGGTCCATCTCGCGCACGATCGCCCGGAGCTCGGGCCCGACTGTTCCGATCGGCAGTGCCGTCCGGACGACGACGTGCATGTTGCCGAAGGGATAGCTGAAGATGCGCGCCAGCACCTCGAAGGGCAGGTAGAGCTCGGTGCCGGTCTTCGAGCCGAGGCCGCCCTGCTTCACGTCGCGCACGACGCCGATGATCGTGAACCACGGCGTGTCCTTGCCGAACGGCAGGCGGATCCGCCGGCCGATCGGGCTCTCGCCGGGGTAGAAGGTCTTCGCGAGCGTCTGGTTCACGAGCACCACCGGCGGACCGTCCACGTCGTTCAGGGTGTACGCCCGCCCCTCCACGACGGGGATCCCCATCGTCTCGAGGTAGCTGCCGGTGATGAACTGGTAGTAGTCCACGTTCTGCGGCGGCCGGTCGGGCGTCCGCGGAATCCCCTCGAACTCGGTGTCGTTGGCGTTCACGCGCCGGTACGGCGGCAGCCCCGACATGGCGGCCGCACCGGTGACGCCCGGCACCGCGCGAACCCGCTCGGTGAGCTGGCGGAAGAACGTTGCGTCCTTCTGCGCGTCGGGATAGGTGGCGCTCGGCAGCACCACGCCGAACGTCACCAGGCCGCTCTTGTCGAAGCCCGGGTCCACCTGCATCAGGTTCCAGAAGCTGCGCAGGAGCAGCCCCGAGCCCACGACGAGCACGACGGCGAGCGCAACCTCGCCGACGACGAGGGCGTTGCGCGTGCGGGTCTTCGCCGCGCCGGCGGTCGTGCGCGCGCCCGACTCCTTCAGCGACTCGTTCATGCTGCGCGCCGACAGGTGCATCAGCGGCGCGAGGCCGAAGACGAGGCCGGTGAGAACGGCCACGCCGAGCGTGAAGAGCAGCACGGGCGCGTCGATCGCGATATCGGCCGCGCGCGGGATGGCGTCGGGGTTGGCCGCGACGAGGAGCCGGAGCCCCGCTTCGGCCAGCGCCACGCCCGCCGCCGCGCCGGCGAGCGAGAGGATGGTGCCCTCGGTGACGAACTGCCGCAGCAGCCGGCCGCGGCCGGCGCCGAGCGCGGTGCGGATCGCGAACTCCTTCTGCCGCGACTCCGAGCGCGCGAGCAGCAGGTTGGCGAGATTCGCGCAGGCGATGAGCAGCACGAACCCGACGGCGCCCTGCAGGATCCACAGCGCCGACGCCACGTGGCGGATGATGTCGTCCTTGAGCGGGTCGAAGCGCAACCGGTGCGTGGTGGGGTTCGGCACGTGCGTGTTGGGCGCGATGGTCTTCCACTCGCGCAGCATGCCCTCGAGGTCGTCCTTGGCCTGGGCGAGCGTCACGTCCGCCTTCAGCCGGCCGATCAGGTAGAGCGAGTGGCTGCCGCGGCTGCCGGGTTTGGCCGGGTCGATCGTGAGCGGCTGCCATAGCTCGACGCGCTGATCGTGCACGTCGAACCCGCGGGGCATCACGCCCACGATGCGAGTGGAGACGCCGTCCACCTGGGCCGCGCGCCCGACGGCCGCTTGGTCGCCGTCGAACGCCTTCTGCCAGAGCTCGTAGGAAAGCAGCGCGACGGGCTCGGCGCCCGGCAGCGTGTCGGCGCGCGTGAACGTGCGCCCGATCATCGGCGCGACGCCGAGCGTCGCCAGCAGGTCGTCGCTGACCTCGGCCGCCACCGGCCGCGTCGGCCGATCGATCCCGAGGTTGGCCGCGCCCACCCGGTATGCCCCAACGCTCTCGAACGACCGGTTCATCTGCCGGAAGTCGAGGAACTCTGGCGGCGAAATCCAGAACTGGTCAAAACCGAGCGTCGGGAACTGGCTCGTGATGAACACCAGACGCCCGGGGTCGGGGTAGCCGAGCGGCCGCAGCACCACGCCGTTGACGACGCTGAAGATCGCCGTGTTGGCGCCGATTCCCAGGGCCAGCGTCAGGACGGTCACGACGGCGAACCCCGGGCGCTTGCGCAGGCTTCGCACCGCGTGGACGACATCGCGAAACAGCGTGGACATGGGGCCTCCCTGGGGAAAAGGGGACGGGAGCTATTTTCCACGAGGGGGCCTTGGGCGAGAGACAGCGGAAAATAGCTCCCGTCCCCTTTTCCTCGCTGTTAGACGACGCCCGGCCCCAAGAAGGTCGGGTCCGCCCGCAACCTCGCGGCGCGTGTCGCCGTCCAATGTGAACTGGAGGTCCTCGACTACCGCCAGCGGTGCAAGACGCTCGCGAGCGTGGCGGCGTGGGACACCGGCCGGGCCAACCTGACCGGGGCGGGCGATCCGCTCCGCGTGGGCATCGGCGAGGTCACCGCCAACACGTTCTCGACGCTCGGCGCCGAGCCGCTCCTCGGGCGCGGCTTCACCGACGACGAGAACCGGCCCCATGGCGAGCCGGTGGTCGTGCTCGGCTACGGCCTGTGGCAACAGCGCTTCGGCGGCGATCCACGGGTCGTCGGGCGCACCATCGAGGTGGACGGCGTGTCGCGCCGCGTGCTGGGCGTGATGCCGGCGGGCTTCCGGCTGCCGACCGACTACGACATCGACCGCGCGGAGCCGACCGCGCTCTGGGTTCCGCTGCAGATCGACCCCGCCACGGCCGACCACGGCAGCCACGGCCTGTACGGCGCGGCCGGCGCTGCTGCTGCTCTTCGGCGCGGTCGGCTTCCTGCTGCTCATCGCGTGCGTGAACGTCGCGAACCTGCTGCTCGCGCGCGCCGAGGGCCGGCACCGCGAGCTGGCAATCCGCTCCGCGCTCGGCGCGAGCCGCGGGCGTCTCGTGCGCCAGCTGCTCACCGAGGGACTGCTGCTCGCCTCGCTCGGCGGCACCGCCGGCCTCGGCCTCGCGTGGGCGGGCGTCCGCGCGCTGCCGCTCTCGGACTCGATCGGCGACTGGGACCTCGACGTGGACGGCTTCGTCGAGACGCCGGGCAACAACGCCAAGGGCGACTGGCAGGTCGTCTCGGACGGCGCGATCGAGACCATGGGCGAACGCCTCGCGCGCGGCCGGACGTTCACGACGGCCGACACCGCCGACGCGCAGCTCGTCGCGCTCGTCAACGAGACGATGGCGCGTCGCTACTGGGCCGGACGCGACCCGATCGGCGGCCGCATCAAGATGGGCAGCGCCACGCGCCCGTGGATCACGGTCGTGGGCGTGGTGAAGGACGTGCGGCACAACGGCATGACGGCGCGGGTGAAGGAGAAGTTCTACGTGCCCTTCATGCAGTTCCACCGGTCGGTCGGCTTCGCACTCCCGACGCTGTACGTGGTCGCGAAGACGGCGGGCGACCCACTCGCCGCGGCGGCGCCGATCGAGGCCGTGGTGAGGCAGATCGACCCGAACCTGCCCGTGGCCAACGTGCGGCCGATGATCGAGGTGGTGGCCGAGTCGATCTCGACGCCGCGGCTCACCGGGTTCCTGTTGGGGCTTTTCGCCCTTGTCGCGCTGGCGCTCTCGGCGGTCGGCATCTACGGCGTGCTGTCCTACGTCGTCAGCCAGCGGACGCACGACACGTCACCCGCCGATCTTGCCAGTCGCAATTACTTTGTGATACAAAGCATCTTTCGAGAGGAGGCGGCGCCGCACGCGGACACGATCTTCCTCGGCCCCGGCGAGCACACGTTTCGCCAGTTCCTGAGTGACTTCCAGGCCGGCCGGCCTCTCCGGCGGTACGTGTCGACGACGCGCACGCTCCACGATCTGCCCCCTGTTCGTAGAGATCTGATCCAGCGGCGGTTGTATCTCGTTCCAAACTCGATTGTCGTCTCGCGCGGGTGTCCACACCATTGCACGTTCTGCTACAAGGACGCCTTCTTCTCCGGGGGTCGCTCGTTCTACACGCAGCGCGTCGATGCCGCACTCGCGGAAATCGCCCGCCTTCCCGGCCGTCATCTCTACTTCCTGGACGATCATCTCCTCGGTGACCCGCGCTTCGCGAGAGAGCTCTTCCGCGGCATGCGCGGTATGAAACGCGTCTTCCAGGCAGCCGCAACAGTCGACTCGATTCTTCGTGACGATGTGATCGAGGAGGCGGCTGCCGCGGGGCTGCGGAGCCTGTTCGTCGGGTTCGAGACGCTCTCGCCCGACACGCTCGCCGGGGCCGGCAAGCGACAGAATCTCGGCCGGAGCTATCGCGACGTCGTCCGACGGCTCGACGATCTCGGAGTCATGATCAATGGGAGCTTCGTCTTCGGCCTGGACAGCGACGACGGGGACGTCTTCGTCCGCACCGTGGACTGGGCCGTTCAGAGCGGGATTACCACGGCCACGTTCCACATCCTCACACCCTACCCGGGCACGGCGATGTTCGCGAACATGGCCGCCCAGGGCCGAGTCACGACACGAGACTGGGACCTGTACGACACGCGTCACGTCGTCTATCGCCCGAGCCGGCTCTCGGCGGCGGAGCTCGAGCGCGGCTACGACTGGTCCTACCGGACGTTCTATCGCTGGGACCGGATTGCCCGAGCCGCCTCGGCGCACGCCTGCGCCAAGCACGCGCTGAAGCACTTCTTCTACAGCGCGGGATGGAAGAAGTTCGAGCGCGCGTGGAATCTCGTCATTTGCGCGAAACAGCTGTCCCAGATGCGGCCGCTGCTCGAAGCCGTGCTGTCGCCGGTCAACGGAAGCTCTCAGGCCGATCGCAGCACCGCGGCCAGGTCGACTCTCGACGAGCCGGGTCGTTGTCGGGGCGACCTGGCAGGTCGCCCCCAGATGTGACGGAACCCCTCCCCGGACGCGTGCGTAAGATCAGCAGGCATCCGAACAGCGCTCCAGCCGGGCGGGCCCGGCCCGGGTGTGCAAGGAGTCCGTCATGTCCCTCGGCACCGACCTCCGCCACGGCGCCCGCGCCCTTCTCAAGCAGCCGGGGCTCACCGCCGTCGCCGTCCTCGCCCTCACGCTCGGCATCGGGCTGACGACGACGATGTTCAGCATCATCGAGGGGGCGTTCCTGCGGGGGCTGCCGTTCCCCAATGCCGATCGGATTGCCGCGGTCTCGATGCTCGACACCACCCAGCCCGAGAACGACGGCGGACGCGACGTGTTCCAGCAGGACTTCGCGGACTGGCGCGACGCGCAGCAGTCCTTCGAGGTCTTCGCCGGCTTCTACACCGGGACGATCAACGTCAGCGGCACCGAGGGCCGCCCCGAGCGCTACGACGGCGCCTTCGTCACGGCGAACGCGTTCGACGTCCCGCGCGCGACGCCGCTGCTCGGCCGCACGTTCGTGAAGGGCGACGACGCGCCCGGTGCGCCGCGTGTGGCGATCCTCAGCTACGAGGTCTGGCAGACGCGCTTCAAGGGCGATCCGGCGATCGTCGGCCGCACGCTGAGGGTCAACGCCCAGCCGACCACCGTCGTGGGCGTGATGCCCGAGGGCTTCAAGTTCCCGGTGGCCGAGCAGATCTGGGTGCCGCTCCAGCTCGACGTGCTGCGGACCAAGCGCGGCGAGGGCGTGGGCGTCCTGCCGTTCGGGCGCCTGAAGCCGGGCGTCTCGTTCGAGGCGGCCCAGGCCGAGTTCGCGGCGCTCTCCAAGCGCGAGGCGGCCGCGTATCCCGATACCAACAAGAACCTGACGGCGAGCGTGCAGCCGTACATCGACCGGTTCTTCGGGAAGCAGGTGTTCAGCATGCTCTACACCATGCTGGGCGCGGTGTTCGGTGTGATGCTGATCGCGTGCGCGAACGTCGCCAACCTCCTCATCGCCCGCACGGCCGTGCGCACCAAGGAGATCGCGATCCGCACCGCGCTCGGCGCGAGCCGCCGGCGCCTGATCGCGCGCCTGCTGGCCGAGTCCTTCGTGCTCGCCACGGCGGGCACCCTCTTCGGCCTCGCGCTGGCGCAGGCCGGCATCGTGCTGTTCAACCGCTCGATCGTCGACACGCAGCCGCCCTTCTGGATCGACATCCGGCTCGACCCGGCGGTGCTCCTCTTCACCGCCGGTCTCACGCTCGTCGCCACGCTCGCCTCGGGGCTGCTGCCCGCGCTCCAGGCCTCGCGGCAGGACGTGAACGAGGTGCTGAAGGACGAGTCGCGCGGCTCGTCGGGACTGCGCGTCGGCCGGCTGAGCCGCGCGCTGGTCGTCGCCGAGATCGCCGTCTCGTGCGGTCTGCTCGTCGCGTCGGGCCTCTCGATCAAGACCATCGTCAACCTGAAGCACGCCGACTACGGCATCGCGACCGACAACGTGTTCACCGCCCGCATCGGCCTCTTCCAGGCGGCGTATCCCGACGACGCGGCGCTCGCGCGGTTCTATCTGAACCTGCACCGGCGGCTGGCCACGATCCCCGGCGCCGAGGCCGCCTCGATCACGGAAGCCCTCCCGACCACGGGCGGCGGGCGGCCGCAGTTCGCCGTCGAGGGCCGCACCTACGCCACCAACGAGGACTACCCGTCGGCCATGCGCGCCGCCATCACGCCCGGGTTCTTCGCCACGTTCGACCGCCGGCTCGTCCGGGGGCGCGACTTCTCGGACGGCGACGACGCGGCCGCGCCGCGCGTGGCAATCGTCAACGAGAGCTTCGCCGCGAAGTTCTTCCCGAAAGAGGATCCGGTCGGCCGCCGCTTCCGCATCGGGCTGGCCGACAGCCAGGAGCCCTGGATCACCGTCGTCGGCGTCGCGCCGGACATGTACATGGCGGGCATCCAGAACGAGCGGCCCTGGGGCTTCTACGTGCCGCTCGCGCAGAACCCGCCGCGCTTCGCCAGCCTCGCCGTCCGCACCGCCGGCGCGCCCATGGCCCTCACCTCGGCGGTGCGCGACCAGGTGGCCGCGCTCGATCCCGACCTGCCCCTCTACTGGGTGCGTACGCTCACGCAGGGGATCGCGGAGAACAACTGGCACTACAGCGTCTTCGGATCGCTCTTCATGGCGTTCGGCGCCGCCGCGCTCTTCCTCGCCACCGTCGGCCTCTACGGCGTGATGGCGTTCTCGGTGAGCCGCCGCACGCAGGAAATCGGCCTGCGCATGGCGCTCGGCGCGAGCGGCGGGCGCGTGCTGTCGATGGTGCTGCGCCAGGGCGCGTGGCAGATCGGCCTCGGCCTGGCGCTCGGCATCGTGCTGGCCGGCGGGCTGTCGCGCATGCTCACGATCCTGCTCTACGGCGTCCAGCCGTGGGACGTCGAGGTGTTCGCCATCGTCGTCGTCGCGCTGGCGGCCGCCGCCACGCTCGCCTGCCTGATCCCGGCCCGCCGCGCGATGCGCGTGGATCCGATGGTGGCGCTCAGGTACGAGTAGGGCCGCCTTCGCGCTCGCGCGCTTCGGCGGGCCAAGGGCTCGGGCGGGCGGAACCTGGTTCGGCGCCGCTCCGTAGGATCAGCAGGTCGAAGACCCGCGCCGTGGGGCCGCGGTGCCGACCGGTCTGGGGGCCATCGTGTCCATCGCCACCGACCTGCGCCACGGTGCCCGCGCCCTTCTCGGACAGCCCGGCCTCTGCGCCGTCGCGGTTCTCGCCCTGGCGCTCGGCATCGGTCTCCCCACGCTCGTCTTCAGCATCATCGAGGGCGTCTTCCTCCGCGGGCTGCCCTTCGACGAGTCGGATCGGATCGTCGGCGTCGGTGTGGCGGACACGAACCAGGGCGGCGCCTGGCTCTCGCTCACCATGCACGAGTACGCGGACGTCCGCGACCGCGCGCGGACGATCGCGGACCTCAGCGCGTTCTACACGGGCACGATCAACGTCAGCGGCCGCGAGGGCCGGCCCGAGCGGTATGAAGGGGCGTTCATGACGGCCCGCGGGTTCGACGTCGCACACGTGAAACCGCTGCTTGGCCGCACGTTCGTGACGGGAGACGACGGGATCGGCGCACTCCCCGTGGTCGTGCTCGGTTACGCGGTGTGGCGGGATCGGTTCCAGGCCGATCCGGGCGTGATCGGACGGACGATTCACGTCAACGGCACGGCGCGGACGGTCGTCGGCGTGATGCCGGAGGGCTTCCGTTATCCGGGGTCAGAGGACGTGTGGGTTCCGCTCGCGCTCGACCTCGCGCGCGTGAGACGCGGCGAAGGCCAGGGTCTGCTGGTGGCCGGCCGGCTGGCACCCGGCGTCACCCTGGACGAGGCCCGCGCCGAGCTGTCCACGATCGCCCGCCACCTCGCGGATGAGTACCCGAGTACCAGCGGCACCCGCACGTTCACGGTCAAGCCCTACATCGAGCAGTTCCTGCGGAGCGACGCGCCGCGGTTCTCCTACATCATGCTGGCCGCCGTGCTCGGCGTCCTGCTCGTCGCCTGCGCCAACGTCACGAACCTGCTGCTGGCGCGGGCCGCGCTCCGCACGAAGGAGATGGCGGTCCGGACGGCGCTCGGCGCCACCCGGTGGCGCGTGATCTCGCAGCTGCTCGGCGAGTCGTTCGCGCTCGCGCTGGCCGGCGCCGTGCTGGGTCTCGGCCTGGCGCAGGCCGGCATCGCGCTCTTCAACCGCGCGACGGTGGACACCCATCCCCCGTTCTGGATCGACGTGCGCCTCGATCCGGCGGTGCTGGCGTTCGCGGCGGCCCTGATGCTCGCGGCGGCCATCTTCGCCGGCATGCTGCCGGCCCTGCAGGCCTCGCGCAGCGATGTCAACGACGTCCTCAAGGACGAGGCGCGCGGCGCGCCGGGCCTGCGCATCGGCCGGCTCAGCCGGACGCTCGTCGTCGCCGAGATCGCGCTGTCGTGCGGCCTGCTGGTCGCGTCGGGCCTGATCATCCGGACCATCGTGAACCTGAAGACGATCGAGTTCGGATTCGCCACGACGGACGTGCTCACCGCGCGCGTCGGCCTGTTCGAGGCCCGCTATCCGGACGTGTCCAGCCGCGCGCGCTTCTTCGGGGAGCTGCAGCGGCGGCTCGAGCGCCTGCCAGGCGCGCGCGCGGTGGCGCTCGCCACGAGCCTACCAGCCACCGGGTCCGGACGGACGGCGTTCGCGATCGAGGGCGCGACCTACGGGACCGACCGCGACTACCCGGTCGCCAGGCAGGTGTCGGTGACACCGCGCTTCTTCGAGACGCTGGGCAGGTCCGTGACGCGGGGGCGCGACTTCTCGCCGTCCGACGGGGACGGGGCGCCGGCCGTGGTCATCGTGAACCGGAGCTTCGCCGATCGGTTCTTCCCCGGCGTCGACCCGATCGGCCGGCGCGTCCGGACCGGCCGGTCGGACTCGCTCGACCCGTGGCGCACGATCGTCGGCGTGGCGCCGGACCTCTTCATGGGCGATCTCGACAACCGATCGCCCGCCGGCTTCTACACGCCGATGGCGCAGGTGCCCGGGCGGCTGGCCGCCATCATGATTCGTGCCGGGGGCGCGCCCGAGGCGCTCACCTCCGCCGTTCGCGGCGCGGTGCCCGGCATCGATCCGGACCTGCCCGTCTACGCCGTCAAGACGCTGGCCGAACGGATCCGGGAGGACGACTGGCCCTACGAGGTCTTCGGCAGCCTGTTCGTGGCCTTCGGCGCGGCGGCGCTGTTCCTGGCCGCCGTGGGCCTCTACGGCGTGATGGCCTTCTCGGTGAGCCGCCGCACGCCGGAGATTGGCGTGCGGCTGGCCCTCGGCGCACGACGGAGGGACGTGCTCGCCCTGGTGCTCCGTGAGGGCATCGTGGAGATCAGCGCCGGGCTCGCCGCCGGCCTCGCCATCGCCGGCGGCTTCTCGCTGCTGATGCGGGACATGCTGTTCGACACCCCGCCGTGGGACGCCGCCGTGTTCCTGCTCGTGGCGGCCGTCCTGGTGATCACGAGCCTCGTCGCCTGCCTGATCCCGGCCCTGCGCGCGATGCGGGTGGACCCCATGGTGGCGCTCAGGTACGAGTAGCGTTGGGGCTGGGGGCTGGGGACTGGGGGCTCCGGCCCCTGGCCCCCGGCCTCCGGCCTCTCGCCCCGGCCCCTGGCCCCCGGCCTCCGGCCTCTCGCCCCGGCCTCTGGCCTCCGGCCTCAGGCCTCCTGCCTCAGGCCTCCTGCGTGAGCCGATCCGCCCGCCGATTTCGCATTCGAGGGAGAAGAGGGAGATCGCCCCATGACCTCGAATGCCGTTCACGTACGCGAATACCGCAGCCCGCTCGCGGCGCCGGAACGGCGGCTGCTCATCTGGATCGCCGGGCGCCTGCCGCGGCAGGTCGCGTCCGACCACCTGACGGCCCTGGCCCTGCTCTCGATGATGGCCGCCGGCCTGGCGTACTGGGCCGCGCGCTGGCACCCGTGGGCGCTGCTGCTGGCCGTCGGGGCGCTCGCCGCCAACTGGTTCGGCGACAGTCTCGACGGCACCCTGGCCCGGGTGCGGAACCAGCAGCGCCCGCGCTACGGCTACTACATCGACCACGTGGTCGACCTGCTCGGCATGCTCTTCCTGATCGGCGGGCTCGCCCTGTCCGGCTTCATGAGCCCGCTCGTCGCGCTGGGCCTGCTCGTGGCCTACTTCATGGTGGCGGCCGAGGTCTTCCTCGCCGCTCACGCCGGCGGCGTCTTCAGGATGTCCTTCATGGGGTTCGGCCCGACGGAGCTGCGCCTCGTCCTCGCGGCCGGTACGCTCTGGCTGCTGAGGAGCCCGTGGGTCGACCTCGGCGGGCTGGGGATCTACCGGCTGTTCGACGTCGGCGCGGTGGTGGCGATTGCGGGCCTGGCGGCCGCGCTCGGCGTCTCGGCCACGCGGAATGCGCGGGCACTCGCGCGCGCGGAGCCGATCCGGCGATGACGTCCGGGCGCCGCGTCTTCGCGTTCGCCGCCGTCGGCGCCGCCGGCCTCGCCGTGCAGCTCGCGACGTTCACGGTGCTGACACGGGCAACCGGCCTGCACTACGCGCTGGCGTCGGTCCTCGGCGTCGAGCTGGCCGTCGTGCACAATTTCGCGTGGCACGAGCGCTGGACGTGGGCCGACCGTCCCGCCGCGTCCGCCCGCGGCCGGCTCGCCAGGCTGGCGGGCTTCCACCTGTCGAACGGCGTCGTGTCGATTGTGGGCACGCTGGGCTTCACGGTAGCATTCGTCGAGGACGCCGGCCTGTCGCCGGCGCTGGCGAACCTGACGGCCGTCGCGGCCACCGGCGCGCTGAACTTCCTCGCGAGCGACCGGCTGGTGTTCGCGAGCCGCCGGCACGAGACCTGCCATGCCAAGGACGATCGTCTCGCCTGATCGGGCCCGGGCGGCGGCGCTCGCGGCCGCGCTGGTCCTCGGCTCGTCCGCCGCGACCGCGGCCGAGCTCAAGCCCGAAACGGTCGCCGCCTGGAACGCGTACGTGCAGGCGACCGAGCAGCGGATCGACCGCGAGCTCGGGGCCGTCGCCGGGTTCCTCGTGATCGACTTCCAGCCCGCCCGACAGTCCGCGGCGGATCGCCGCGCGCTCGCCGCCGGCGATCTGGTTCTGGCGTCGATGCGGACGCGCGACGCCGCGGGCCGCGGGATCGACGTGCCGTCGGGCACGATCGAGCACTGGCGCGGAGCCGTCTTCGTGCCGGGCGTCTCGGTAGACCTGGTGATGGAGGCGCTGCGCTCGGGCGCCACGCTCGAGGGCCAGCAGGACGTGATCGAGGCGCGCGTGCTCGAGCGACGCGGCGACTCGATGCGCACCTGGCTGAAGCTGCGCCGCAAGTCCATCGTCACGGTGACCTACGCGACCGAGCACGCCGTGACGCTGCAGCGCTTCGCGCCAGGCCGCGCGGCGAGCCGCAGCGTCTCGACCCGGATCGCCGAGCTCGAGCAGGCGGGCACGAGCGCCGAGCGCGCGAAGCCCGAGGGTCGGGACAGCGGCTTTCTGTGGCGGCTGAACTCCTACTGGCGGTACGAAGAGCGGTCCGACGGGGTGGTCGTGGAGGTCGAGTCGCTGACGCTCAGCCGCGACGTGCCGCTGCTCGTCTCGCCGATCGTTTCGCCCATCGTGAACCGCGTCGCCCGCGAGTCGCTCCGGCGCACGCTCACGGGGCTGCGCGACCGACTGCTCGCGCTGCGGCCGCCAGCCGGCTGACCCGCGCGTTCTCACCACGAAAAGCGCTCGAGTCCCGCGAGGGGCGAGGGACCGCCCCGCGGGGGCCAGCCGGGCGAGCCGGTGTGGTCGGTGGCTGCGCGGACGCGATCACGCCGGCGGCGTGATCGTCGCGACGGGCTTCGCGCCGCCGCGCAAGAGGTAGTACACCGCGGGCGTCGCCACGAGCGACAGCAGCACGGAAATGCACAGCGCGCCGATGACGGCGACCGCCAGCGGCTTCAGCATGTCGGCGCCGGACCCGACGCCGTAGGCGAGCGGCAACATACCGAGGGCGGCGGCCATCGACGTCATCAGGACGGGGCGCAGCCTCCGGCGGCCCGACCGGACCAGCGCCTCGTCGAGCGGCAGGCCCTCGGCCAGCAGGTGTTCGACGAAGTCGAGCATCAGGATGCCGTTCTTCGCGACGATGCCGACGCCGATGATGGCGCCGAGAAACGACACGACGTTCAGCGAGGTGCCGGTGAGCCACAGCGCGAACACCGTGCCGAACATCGCCAGCACGGCGCCGAACACGATGGAGAACGCCTCGAGGAACGAGCGGAACTCCACCAGCAGCACCGTGAACACCAGCACGATCGCCATGCCGAGCACGACCAGGAGATTGCGGAACGACTCCTGCTGCTGCTGATACAGCCCGCCGTACTCGATGGTGCCCGGCGGCAACGAGAGGTCGCGGCCGAGCCGGTCCTGAATCTCGGCCATCGCGCTCCCGAGGTCGCGCCCTTCCAGGCGCGCCGTCACCGCCACGTCCTGCCTCAGGTCTTCCCGGCGCAGCTCGAGCTGCCCGGGCTCCTCGGCGACGTCCACCACCTGCGAGAGCCGCACGACGCGGCCGTCCGGCGCGCGGATGGGCAGGTCGCGCAGCGTCGCAATCCGGGCGCTGCTCGACGGATCCGCCATGACGCGGATGTCGACGATGCGGTCGCCTTCCAGCACGCTGGACGCCGTCTCTCCCAGGATCGCGGTGTTCACCGCCGTGGCGATGTCGTCCGCCGTCAGGCCGAAGCGCTGCGCGTCCACCGGCCGGATCTTGAGGCTCAGCGTCGAGCCGGCGTACACCAGGCCGTCGAAGGTGTCGACGACGCCGGGGACCTTCTCGAGCTCGCGCTCGACCTCCGGCGCGTGCTGCTTGAGGAACGCGGTGTCAGTGGAGAACAGCTTGATCTCGACGGGCTGCGGCGCCCACATCAGGTCGCCGATCAGGTCGCTCAGGATGCCCGGGAACTCCCAGTTCACGCCAGGCAGCGCGGCGTTGAACCGCCGCCTGAGCTCCGAAATGACCTCGTCGGTCGGCCGCGCCCGGTTCGCCTTGAGCTTGACCAGGAAGTCGCCGGTGTTCGGCTCGGCGATGGCCAGCGCCAGCCGCGCGCCGGTCCGCCGGGAATAGCTCTCGACCTCGGGCACGCTCCGCAGGATCGTCTCGGCTTGCAGCAGCTGCCGGTTCGTCTCCGAGAGGCTCGTGCCCGGCGGCGTGAAGTAGTCGATGACGAAGCCGCCTTCATCCATCGGCGGCAGGAACTCGCTGTCGAGCTGCCGGTAGATCCCGAAGCCGCCGGCCAGCACGGCCAGGCAGACGCCCACTGTGAGCCAGCGGAACCTCAGCGCCGCGCGTACCGCGACTTCGTAGACCCGAATCACGCGCCGCAGCAGGAACCCGCCCTCCTCGGGGTGCGCCTCGGCGCCGCGCGGACGCGAGAACCGGATCAGCCAGGTCGCCAGCGACGGCGTCAGGGTCACCGCGAGTACGAGCGAGGTGAGAAGCGACACGACCATCGTCAGGGCCAGCGCCCGGAAGAAAACCCCGGTGATCCCGTCGAGAAACGCCAGCGGCACGAAGACGACGACGGGGGTGAGCGTCGATCCCACCAGCGGGCGCACGATCTCGCCGATGCCGGCCTGCACCGACTCCCTGGAGTCCAGGCCCGTCATCATCTTCGAGTAGATCGCCTCGACGACGACGATGGCGTCGTCGATGACCAGGCCGATCGCCGCGGCGATGCCGCCGAGCGTCATCAGGTTGAAGCTCAGGCCGGTCAGCTTCATCGAGACGAGGGTGATGAGCACGGTGACCGGGATCACGAGCGTCGCCACGAGCGTCGTGCCCCAGCTCTTGAGGAAGGAATAGATGATGAGGATCGAGAGCACGAGGCCGAAGAGGATCGCCTCCCAGACGCTGCGGACCGAATCGCGCACGATGACAGACTGGTCGTAGAAGAGCGCCAGCTTCATGTCGGGCGGCAGCTCGCGCCGGAGCGCCGCGAGGTCCTGCTGCAGATGCGCGGCGATGTCCAGCGTGCTCCCGTCCGGCTGGCTCCGAATGTTCAGGAGCACGGCATTCACGCCGTCGGCCGTCACGATGTTGAACACCGGCTCGGGACCCCGCTGCACCCTCGCGATGTCCTTGATGCGGATCGGGAGACCGCCGGGGACCTTCACGACGAGGTCCTCGATCTGGGGGATGGTGTACACGCGGCCGTCCACCACCGTCAGGTACAGCGTGTGGTTCTCCTCGTGCATGCCGGCCGACGACACGAGGTTGTTCCGGTTCAGCGCGTCGGTGACGTCGGTCAGGCCGAGGCCGGCCGCCTGCAGCTTCACCGGGTCGACGACGACGTGGAACTCCGGCGTGCGGCCGCCCACCAGGTCCACGCGCGCCACGCCCGGAATCTGCAGGAAGCGGACCTTCAGGTCGTAGCGGGCGGTCTCCCACAGGTCGGTGATGGTGCGGGTGTGGCTCGTGAGGCTGACGCCGACGATCGGGAACGCGGAAAAGGTGATGCGGTAGACGGTCGTCGCCGCCGTCGCCGGCAGCGTGCTGCGGATCTGGGACAACCGGCTCAGGACGTAGAGCTCGGACTGGATCATGTCCACCGACCACGTGAAGAAGACGTTGATTTCCGCCGATCCCCGTCCCGTCGCCGAACGCACGCTCAGCGAGCCGGGGATGTCCTTCATCGATTCCTCGATGGGGCGGGTGATCGTCGCCATCATCTCGTCGGCCGGCATGACGCCGTTGTCCACGAGGATCACGACGCGCGGGAAGTCGGTCTGCGGGAAGACGGACGACGGGATGTGAAACGCCGCGTACACGCCGCCGAAGCACAACGCCAGTGACACGAACGCAATCGCGACCTTGTAGCCTGCGGCGAACCGTCCCAGTACCGACTGGCTGGTCAGGTCCTCGTGTCGCACGCCGTCCCCGATCGAACTCATCGGCCAATCACCTGGATCTGGCTCTCCTCCGGCAGCCCGTAGGCGCCCTCGGTGACGACGGTCATGCCCGCCGTCAGCCCCTCGCCTTCGACTTCCACCAGGTCACCGTCCCGAAGGCCGACCGTCACCTTCTGCTTCACGGCCCGGTCCCCCTTCACGATTGCGATCTCGCTGACCCCCTCGTGCGTCACGATGCTCGCGACCGGCACGGCCAGCCGGTCCTTGCGTTCCTCCGCCACGATCCGGAGGTTCAGGAACTGCCCGGGGCGCAGGCCGGAGCCGGAACGCACCGAGGTGCGCACGCGCACCGTGTCGGTGCCCGGGTCCACCTCCGACCCGATGAAGACCACCGCGCCCGGGTAGGTCCGAGCCCCGGCCGCTGGCGCCCCGACGGCTTCCCGCTCCGTCCACATCTCCGCTGGCTGGCCGAGCTTCAGGCGCGCGACGTCCGTGCTCCGGACCGCGGCGCCGACCACCAGCCGGTCGAGGTCCACGACCTCCGCCAGCACGGTCGTCAGATCCACCGTGTCCCCCGGCCTCGCGCTGACGCGCACCACGGTGCCCGCGAGCGGCGTGGTGATGGTCAGCAGCGCGCGCTGCGCCTCGGCGTTCGCCAGCTCGTTTCGGGCCACGACCAGGTTCTGCTCGGCCTCCTGATAGAGCCGCTCGGACGTTGCTTCGCCGGGACCGAGCTTCTTCTGGCGCTCGAAGACCTGTTGCGCGTACTCGACGGCCTGGCGGGCCTTCTCGACGGCGACGTCGGCCACCCGGGTGTCCAGCTGGAAGAGGACCGCGCCCTTGGCGACCTTCTGCCCCTCGGCGCACCGCACCTCGGCCACCAGGCCCGGCACCAGCGCGGCGATGCGCGCGCTCGCGGGCGGCCGGGCGCGCGTGGCCTGCTGCGGCTCGACGGTGCCCCACGCCGCCACGTAGCCATGGAGCGTCGCCCGGACGATGGGCGCGACATGGACGGCCACCACGGTGGGCTCGGCGGCCGCTTCGGCGTCCGACGAGTCGCCCGGCGCCGAGCGGCGCCAGAGGAGCCCCGTCACCACCAGGCCCACGCCGATCACCAGGACGATGGGCGTCCGATATTTCATGATTGCTTCCTCCGCTCAGCGCCTGACGGCCGCGGGGTCCTTCGCCGGCGTGACCGTGATCCAGTCCACGAGGCTCGCGGGGCTCTGCATCGCGTCCTCGAGCTGGCCGAGCGCCTGCTGTGCCCTGACGTGCGCGTCGAGGCGCGCCAGCTGGCTGCCGGCCAGCTGCAGCTGGATGCCGTTCAGCTCGAGCCGGGAGATCTCTCCCGCGTCGTACTGCACGCGGGCCGAGCGCTCCTGCTTCTCCAGATCGGCCAGCATGCCGTCGGTCGCGGCCGCCTTCGCCAGCGCCGCGCGATACGCGGCCAGCGCGAGGTCGATCTCGCCGAGCGCCCTGGCCTGCACCGAGGTGAACCGCGCCGCGACCTCGGTCCGTCGCGCCTCGGCCTCCGCAATCGGGCCCCGGTTGCGCGTGAAGATCGGCAGCAGGGACGAGAGCCCGAGCGTCCACTTGTTGTCGGTCTGGTCCATCTGGTAGCCGGGCCCCAGGTGGATGTCCGGGTACTGTCTGGCGATCTCGAGCTGGAGCGCCGCCTGGGTCGCCGCGTACTCGGCGAGCGCGCCCAGGATATCGGGGCGGTTCACGAGCGCCCGCTGCCGCGCGTCGGACGCCGGCACGTCGGGCGGGGGCTGGTCGAACACGTCCAGATCGAGCCGGACGCCGTCGAGCGCACGCACGGTCACGCCGAGCGCGTTCGCCAGCTGGACGCGGGCCTCGGCCTGCTGCCGCGCGGCGTCGTGCACGGCCAGGCGGATGCGATCCAGCTCCAGACGCGCCTGCGTGAGCTCGAACGCCGAGATCGCGCCCGCGTCGAGCTGACGGACCAGCAGCGCGACGATCGATTCCTGGATCGCCTGTTGCGCCAGGAGCAGGTCCTCGGTCCGGGCGGCCGCGTACACGTCGAGCAGGTTCTGGCGGACGCGGCTCCGCACCTGCCAGGCGACCGTGGCGATGTTGAGCCGCGCCGCTTCCGAGAGCGCCTTGGCCTCCGACACCCGGTAGCCGCGCTTGCCCGCGGTCTCGATCGTGAAATCGAGGTCGAGCGTGAGGATCCAGGGGGTGATCTGGCTGGCCGGCGTCGTCGAGTTGTACCCGGGCGCGAAGCTCGCGTTCGGGTTGGGCCGCTCGCCGGCCGTGATCTCGCCCGCACGGGCCAGGGCCCAGCTGCCGCGCGCGACCTCGAGGTCCGGATGGTAGTAGAAGGCGACGAGCGTCAGCGTCTTGAGATCCCATCCGGGAGGCGGCCACGCGGCCACCTCGTGGTTCGCCACGAGAAAGCGGCCGAGATCGGCGTCGCCCAGGGTGCGGGACTCCAGCGCCGTCAGCCCGGCGGGCGCGGAGATGGGCCTGGGCTGGTAGTGCACACAGCCGGCCAGGATGACCGCCGCAAGCCCGACGACGAGTCTCGTCGATGTGGGGTAGCCGCTCATGACCTCGCTCGGGCACACCCGAACAGCGAACGCGGGTGTCCTCGTGCTTCTAGACGACGCCGAGGGCGCATTTGTTGACGTGCCGACAGGGCGCTACCGGCCGCGCGTTCCCATCATCTCGTAGGCCACGACCTTGAACGAATCCGGGATCATGCGCGGGCGCTGCGGCTGGCCTTCGGCGGCCGGCGGACCCGGCGTGAACCCGGCAGCCGAAACATACAGCCTGTGTGTCCTCGGATCGAGTGTCATGGTCCGGGAGCGCGGCGGCGTGGCGAGCGCCTGCACCAGCGTCAGCTTGCCGGCGGCATCAGGCTTCGCCACCGTCAGCGTGCCGTCACTGCTCGACCCGAACGCGAAACCGGTCTCCGGATCGTAGGCCGCCGCGTCCGCGCCCGGACCGATCGGCAGGGTCGACAGCACCCGGCCGTTTGTGCTGTCCATCATCACCATCAGCTCGTTGCTGGCGACGAGGAACAACCGGTGGTGTGCCAGGTCGATGGCCAGCCCTGACGCCTCCTCCCCCGGCGCGATCGGCCACGTGGCCACGACCTGGTGGGTGCCGGTGTCGATGGCGACCACCTGGCTGGTGTCCTCGATGTTGTTGTAGATGCGGCCGGCCTTCACGTCCACGACGGCGAACTCCGGCTTGCCGGGCAACGGGATGGTGGCGCGCACCTCCCCCGTCCGCGCGTCGAAGACCGTGGCGGACCTTCCCCGGCCGTTGAACGTGTACACCTCCTGGTGACCCGGCTCGTAGAGGATGCAATCGGGATTCTCGCCGGTCGGGACCGTCGAGAGGATCTTCAACGTGTTCAGATCGACGACCGCGGCGGTATTGTCTCGGCCGTTGCTGGCGAACCCGCGGCCGAGCTGCGGCGCCACGGCGAAGCCGTGCACGCCAGGCGTCGGCGCGATCTCACCGACGACGGTGTTCTTGTCGATGTCAATGACCACGACTTTCGTGGCATGCGACACGTACAGGCGGCGGGCCGCAGGGTCCACCGACAGGTAGTCCCACCCGCCTTCCGCGCCCACCTTGATCTCGGTCAGCATCCGATAGGGGCCCTCGGCCGCGGGCAGGGCCGCCTGCCAGCACGCCAGCCCGAGACCCAGACCGACCACGCCGACGATCACCCGCTGCATTCTCATGGACGACCTCGTTGCCTGAAGCCCGGGTCCCGCACCGTCCTGCCGTTCTCGGTCTGCTTCGAGACCCCCTGATGGGCCGTTCGGATAGGATCTCTGGAACGCCGGGGAGGGTTCCCTGGGTGCACAGTAGAACAGACGCACCTGAAGATCAGCTGAAGCGCGCCCTTCAGACGGTTTTCAGGTGAACGTCTCAAGATAGGGTGGTCGTGGGATGCGGGTGCTCGTCGTCGAGGACGAACGCCGGATGGCCGACTTGCTCCGAACGGGCCTGACCGAAGAAGGCCACTCGGTCGCCGTGGCGAGCACGGGCCCGGATGGGCTCGCGCTGGCCGAGGCGGAGGACTTCGACGTGATTGTGCTCGACGTGCTGCTGCCGGGACTCGATGGGTACGACGTGGCGCGGCGCCTTCGCCGGACCGGCAACCAGACGCCCGTGCTGATGCTCACGGCACGCGACGCGACCGCGGACATCGTCACCGGCCTCGATGCTGGAGCCGACGACTATCTGGTGAAGCCGTTCGCGTTCGACGTGCTCCTGGCCAGGCTGCGGGCGATCTCGAGGCGCGGACCGGTGGCGCAGGGGGTGTGTCTCGTCATCGGCGATCTCTCGCTCGATCCGGCCGCCCACCAGGTGCGCCGCGCCGGTGAGCTGCTGACGCTGACCCGGACGGAGTACAACCTGCTCGAGTTCCTGATGCGGCGCGCGGGGACCGTCGTGCCACGACGGACGCTGATCGAGGGTGTCTGGGGTCACGAACGCGAGATCGAGGACAACACGCTCGACGTCTTCGTCCGGCTGCTGCGCCAAAAGGTGGGTGCGGGCGACGGGCCGGGCCTCATCCACACCGTCCGCGGCGTCGGCTACGTCCTGCGTGCGGAGCCCGAGCGATGAGCACGTGGTCGATTCGGGTGCGACTGACCGCGTGGTTCGCGGCCGTTCTCGGGGTCGTCCTGACCCTGATCGCCGCGGCCATCTGGGTCGAGCTGCGTGAGAGCTTTGCGCACGCGATCGACCAGGCGCTCGCCGACCGTGTCGTGGCCATCGGACAGTTCCTGAATCAGCCTGGCAGCCAGGAGTCTTTCGAGGAGCTGCGGGACGACCTGCGCGAGTACGTTGCGCTCGACCCCGGGTGGAACCTGATCCGGATCACGGATGCCGCCGGCCATTTGCTGTACTGCTCGCCTGCGCTGGAATCCCGGACGTTGCCCGAGGTCACGGCCGCGGAACCAGGGCGGCCTCCGCTGTACCACGACGTCACGCTCAGGGGGCGTCCGCTGCGGCTCGTCGCGGCCCGCATCGACGTGAGGGGACAGCCCCACCTGGTCCAGGTCGCTGTTCCGATGACGGTACTCGACGACGCGCTCGCCGGGTTCCGCCGGTCGACGCTGCTGCTCATCCCGATCGGAATGCTCGCCGCCGCCCTCGGCGGCTATTGGATCAGCCGTCGGGCCCTCGGGCCGGTCGGCCGGATTACGGCAACCGCCCGCGCGATCACCGCGGCTCAGCTCAGCCGGCGTCTCGATGTCCCTCCGACCGGCGACGAGTTGCAGCGCCTCTCGGAGACACTCAACGAGATGCTGGATCGCCTCGAGGCCGCTTTTCGCGAGACGATTCGGTTCACTGCCGACGCCTCGCACGAGCTGCGGACGCCGATTTCACTGATCCGCACGTCGGCCGAAGTGGCGCTGCGGCGGATGCGCAGTGCCGAGGAGTACCGCTCGACGCTCGAAACCATCCTGCGTGAGGCCGAGCGCACCTCCGTCCTCGTGCAGGATCTGCTGACCCTGGCCCGGGCGGATGCCGGCGTGGACAGCCCGCAGCGCGACACGCTCGATCTGCGGCAGCTGCTGCTCGACATGGAACCGTCTCTTCGCGCGCTCTGCGCCCGGCACGACCTGGAGTTTCGACTCGAGGGTCACCAGGAGCCCCGGCTCGTGCTGGGCCAGCGGGCGGCCGTCGCCCGGCTCGTGCTGATTCTCGTCAACAACGCCGTGGCGTACACCTCGGCGCCCGGGGTTGTCTCCGTGTCGCTGGACCGCTCGGAGGAGGACGCCGTCATCGAGGTCGGTGACACGGGAATGGGCATCGGCGCCGAGGACCTCCCACACGTGTTCGATCGTTTCTATCGGGCGGACAAGGCCCGCTCTCGGGACTCGGGGGGTGCCGGTCTGGGGCTCTCGATTGCGAAGTTGATCGTCGAGCAGCACGGCGGCCGCATCCGGATCGCGAGCGAACCGGGGCGCGGCTGTCGTGTACGGGTGGATCTGCCCAGTGCCCAAGGCCCTGACGGAGCGGGACGCCCGTCAGGGCGGCGGGCACGTGGAACCGCGGCGTGACGATCGCCCGGCCTTCGTCGTTCACGACCGCAACGTGGCGATGGGATCGATGCTGCTGGCGCGGCGGGCGGGCACGAGCGTGGCGGCGAGCGCCACGACGATCAGCAGGCACGCCACCGCCGCAAAGGTGCGGACGTCGGTGGCCGACACGCCGAAGAGCATCGTCGCCATCAGGCGCGTCGCCGCGAACGCGGCGCCGAGCCCGAGCGCCACGCCCGCCAGCGTGGTCGCGAAACCCTCGCGCAGCACCATCCGCAGCACGTCGGCACGGGCGGCGCCGAGCGCCATGCGGATGCCGATCTCGTGCGCGCGCTGGTCCACCGTGTAGGAGATCACCCCGTAGAGCCCCACGACGGCCAGCACGAGCGCCAGCGCCGCGAAGCACAGCATCAAGCCGGTGGAGAGCCGCCCGCGCGCGAGCGAGCGGTCGAGCGCGGCGGTCATCGTCTGGACCTCGGACACCGCCTGCTCGGGATCCGCCTCGGCCGCCGCCCGGGCGAGAATCGGCGCGACGGCCGACGCGCCGAGCGACGAACGGACGACCACCGCCGCACGGTCCGGCGCGCCCCCCGAGACGGGCCAGAAGATCTCCGGCTGGGGCGGCTGCGTGAGCGACATGTGGTGCACGTCGCCGACGACGCCCACGACGGTCGCCTGCCAGCGGATCGGCTGGCTGGAGGACGCGGGCGGCGGCGCGCCGAGGCGCTTGCCGATGGGATCCTGCCCCGGCCAGAAGCGCTCCGCCAGCGTCTCGTTGACGACCGACGCGCCGGGGACCGGGTCGCCCTCCGGCCGGAACAGGCGGCCCCGCACGAGCGGGATCCGCAGCGTCCGGAAGTAGTCCTCGGACGCGCGGCGGAACCACACGATCGGCGCATCGTCGGGGCTGACCACCGCCCCCTGCTCCCCGATCAGCAGGATGCCCGTGTTGTGGCCCGAGAGCGGCAGCGTACTGACGACGCCGGCGGCGGTGACGCCGGGCGTGGCCTCGAGCGTCTCCACGAAGCGGCGGAAGAACGCGGCGCGCGCGGGCGCGTCGCGGTAGCGCTCCGCGCGGAGCGCCACGGTCGCCGTCAGCACCCCGTCGGGGTCGAAGCCGGGCTTCACCCGCTGAATCCGATCGAAGCTCTGGAGGAGCAGGCCGGCGCCGACCAGCAGGACGAGCGACAGCGCGACCTCGCCGGTGACGAGCGCCGACCGCAGCCGGCCGCGTCCGCCGCCGCTCGCGCGGCGGCCGTCCTCCCGGAGCACCGCGTCGAGCGCGCCCGCGCCGGAGAAGCGCGAGAGCGCGAGCGCCGGGCTGGTGCCGAACAGCAGGCCGGTCGTGACGGACACCGCGAGCGCGACGAGCAGCACGCGTCCGTTCACCGCCACACGATCGAGATCGGGGAGGCCCGCCGGCGCGATCCACCGGATCGTGTCGACCGCCCACCAAGCCAGCAGGACGCCGGCGACGCCGCCGGCGAAGGCGAGGAGCAGGTTCTCGGTCAGCAGCTGCGACACGAGCCGTCCACGACCGGCACCGAGCGCGACGCGCACCGCGATCTCCTTACGGCGAAGGCCGGCGCGCGAGAGCAGGAGGTTGGCGACGTTGACGCACGCGATCAGCAGGACGGCGCCGACCGCACCGGCGAGCATGAGCAGCGAGACGCGGACGTCGCGCGTGCGGAACTCCCGCAGACCCCAGACGCGCACGCTGCGCCCGCCTCGCTGCGGGAACGCCGCGTCGAGCCGGGCCGAGATCGCGTCGATCTCGGCCTGCGCCCCCTGGAGCGTGGCGCCGGGCGCCAGGCGCCCGAACACCTGGACCGATTCGTACGGCTGGCCCCGGACGCCGCTCTCGGCGAGCGGCGTGAAAACGTCGCAGGGGCCGAACGGCGCCTCGAAGCCGGTGGGCAGCACGCCCACCACGGTGTAGGCCACCCCGTCGAGGTGGACCTCGCGGCCCACGGCGGCCGGATCCGCGCCGAAGCGCCGGCGCGACAGGTCGTGGCTCAGAATCGCGACGTGCGGGCCGCCCGGCGCGTCCTCGGCGTCGAGGAAGCCACGGCCGAGCGCCATCTTCGTGCCGAACACCGGGAAGAAGGAGGTGGTGACGCGGGAGAGGGTGACGAACTCGGGCTCGCCGCCCGCCGTCAGGCTGGCCGACGAGACGACCTGGGCCGCGAGCGCGTCGAACGACGGCGCGTCGCGCCGCCAGACCGCCACGTCCGGGTACGCCGTCGCGTAGAACGTGATCCCGCGCGCGGGCAGCTGGCTCCAGATCTGGACCAGCCGGTCGGGTTGCGCGTACGGCATCGGCCGGACGAGCACCGCGTCCACCACGCTGAAGATGGTCGTGGCCGCGCCGATGCCGAGGGCCAGGGCCACGATGGCAATCCCGGCGAAACCCGGGCTGGCCCGCAGGGTGCGCAGCGCGTACCGGACGTCGTGTGCGATCGCGAACATGTCGAGCCGCCTTCCCGGGACGAAACGCCCGCGCGCGCCCTGCGGGCGAACGCGCGCTCCCGCCCGTATTGACACCGCCACCGCGCCGTTGTTCCTGTTAGGATACCTGCCGCACCGTTCCAACCACGACCTGGCCGCCCGGCGCACGCACCCGCCAGCGGCCAGGCTTGATACCGACGCGCCAGAAGGGGACAGGAGACCATGCCTGACCGAGACCACGACGAACGCGAAGCCCGCGGCGTCAACCGCCGCGATTTCCTGCGCTATACCGCCATCGGCGGCGTCATCGCGGCGGCCGGCCCGCTGGCCTGCGGAACGCCCGAGCCGTCGGCGCCGCCCGCGGCCGCCACGTCCACGCCGGCGGCCTTCGACCTCGAGGAGTGGACCGTCGCCCAGCTCCAGGACGCCATGCGGGCCGGACGCCTCACCGCGCGCGCGATTACCGAGCGCTACCTGCCACGGATCGAGGCGGTGGACCGCCAGGGGCCCGAGCTCCGGTCGGTGATCGAGACGAACCCGGAGGCCCGGAGCATCGCCGACACGCTCGACCAGGAGCGGAAGGCCGGCAGGACGCGCGGGCCGCTGCACGGCATTCCCATTCTCGTGAAGGACAACATCGACACGGCCGATCGGATGACGACCACCGCCGGCTCGCTCGCGCTGGCCGGATCGGTCGCAGCGAAGGACTCCGGCGTCGCGGCGCGCCTGCGCGCGGCGGGCGCCGTGATTCTCGGGAAGGCGAACCTCAGCGAGTGGGCGAACTTCCGCTCGACGCGGTCGTCGAGCGGCTGGAGCGGGCGCGGCGGCCAGTGCCGCAACCCGTACGCGCTCGACCGCAACCCGTGCGGGTCGAGCTCGGGCTCGGGCGCCGCGACGAGCGCGAACCTCTGCGCGCTCGCCATCGGCACCGAGACCGACGGCTCGATCGTCTGTCCATCCTCGTCGAACGGCGTTGTCGGCATCAAGCCGACGCTGGGCCTGGTGAGCCGGGCGGGCATCATTCCCATCTCGCACAGCCAGGACACGGCGGGGCCGATGGCGCGCACCGTCACCGACGCGGCCGTGCTGCTCGGCGCGGTCGGCGGCGTGGACCCGCGCGACGAGGCGACGGCGGCGAGCCACGGCCGCGCGCACGCCGACTACACGCCGTTCCTCGACGCGGCCGGCCTCAAGGGCGTGCGCCTGGGCATCGCGCGGCACTACTTCGGCTTCCACGAGAAGGTGGACGCGCTGATGGACGCGGCCATCGCGGAGATGAAACGGCAGGGCGCCGAGGTGGTCGACCCGATCGACATCCAGCCCGGGCGCGAGCTTCGCGAAGCCGAGCAGCTGGTGCTGCTCTACGAGTTCAAGGCCGACCTGAACAAGTACCTGGAGGGGCTGGCGGCCACCGTGAAGGCGCGGACGCTCGAGGACCTGATCGCGTTCGACGCGGCGCACGCGCGCGAGGAGATGCCCTACTTCGGCCAGGAGCTGTTCGTCCAGGCGCAGGAGAAGGGTCCGCTCACGAGCCGGGAGTACCTCGACGCGCTCGCGAAGAGCAAGCGGCTGGCGCGGCAGGAGGGGATCGACGCGGTGATGGACAAGCACCATCTCGACGCGATCGTCGCGCCGACGGGCGGACCCGCGTGGGTGACCGACCTCGTCAACGGCGACCACTTCGGCGGCGGCGCGTCGACGCTCGCGGCGGTCGCCGGCTACCCGCACATCACCGTGCCGTGCGGCTACGTGTTCGGGCTGCCGGTGGGCATCTCGTTCTTCGGCCGCGCCTGGAGCGAGCCGACGCTCATCAAGGTGGCGTTCGGCTTCGAGCAGGCGACGAAGCACCGGCAGGCGCCGAAGTTCCTGCCGACGGCGGATCTGATGGTCTAGGGGGTGGAGGGAGTACCGGGACTGGGGGCTGGGCGTTGGGCGCTGGAAGTGTGACAGCGTGACTGAAAGACCAGGCACCTCCGTGTTCTTCGTGCCCTTCGTGGTGAGCGTCTCCGTCTTTCCGTGGTGACCTCATGCGTCTCGAGTCATCTGTCGTGGACCGTTTCCTCCTCTACGTCACCTTCGATACACGGTCCGACGAGTCGTCTTCCTCCTCCCCCAGCACGCCGGGGCAGCTGATGCTGCTCGAGCACCTGGCCGGCGAGCTGCGCGCGATCGGGCTCGAGGAGATCGACCTGGACCCGCACGGCGTGCTGATGGCCACGGTGCCGGCGGCGGGCGCGCCCGACGCGCCCGTCATCGGCCTCATCGCGCACGTCGACACTTCGCCCGAGATGAGCGGGACGGACGTGAAGCCGATCGTCCACCGCGCGTACGACGGACGCGACCTCGCGCTGCCCGACGATCCGTCGGCCGTCCTGCGCGCCGCCGACATCCCCGCGCTCGGCGAGGCGATCGGGCACGACATCATCACGGCATCGGGCGCGACGCTGCTCGGCGCCGACGACAAGGCCGGCGTCGCGGCCATCGTCGCCGCGGCCGAGCACCTGCTGGCGCACCCGGAGATCCCGCGCGGGCGCGTCCGTCTGGCGTTCACGACCGACGAGGAGATCGGGCGCGGGACGGCGCACTTCGACGTCGCGAAGTTCGGCGCCGCATGCGCGTACACGCTCGATGGCGGGGGCCACGGCGAGATCGAGAGCGAGAGCTTCTCGGCCGATCAGATGACGGTGACCTTCCGCGGGTTCAACACGCACCCGGGCTACGGAAAGAAGCGGCTCGTCAACGCCATCAAGATGGCGGCGGCCTTCATCGGCCGTCTGCCGCACGACGGCCTGTCGCCGGAGACCACCGACGGCTACGAAGGCTTCGTCCATCCGTACCTCATGGACGCCAGCGTGGACCGCACGGCGGTCAGGTTCATCGTGCGCGACTTCCGCACCGAAGGGCTCAAGCAGAAGGAGGAGTTCCTCGAGGCGCTCGCGCGCGCCGCGGCCGAGGCCTTCCCCGGCGGCTCGACGGAGGTCGCCGTGGTCGAGCAGTACCGTAACATGAAGGAGGTGCTGGAGCGGCACCCGGCGGTCGTGGAGCACGCGCGCGAGGCCATCCGCCAGGCGGGCCTCGAGCCGGTGTCGCGCGCGATTCGCGGCGGCACCGACGGCTCGAAGCTGTCGTTCATGGGCCTGCCGACGCCGAACCTCTTCGCCGGCCAGCACAACTTCCACTCCCGGCTCGAGTGGGTGTCGGCCCAGGACCTCGACAAGGCGGTGGAGGTGATCGTGAACCTGTGCCGGATCTGGGCGGGGAGCACCGCGCACGGGTAGCGATCGGAGGCCGGGGACCAGAGGCCAGAGGCCGGCCGCCCTGGCCTCCGGCCTCCTTGGCCCGCCGTAGCTCGAAGAGCGAAGGCGGCTGAGGTACAATCCGCTCATCGTCCGAGTCGTCCTCATCGTTCTTCTTACGAACGGAGATCCCCCCATGAAACGTGCCTTCATCGCAGTCGCGCTCGGCACCCTGCTGGTGTCCGCGTGCGGGCCGGCGGCGCCCACCGAGCCGCAGTTCCCGGCCATCGACGGCCAGGCCATCCTCAGCCACACGAAGATGCTCGCGTCCGACGAGTTCGAGGGTCGCGCCCCCGGGACCAAGGGCGAAGAGCTCACCGTGGCGTACCTGACCGAGCAGTTCAAGCAGCTCGGCCTGCAGCCGGGCAACACCGACGGCACCTACATCCAGAACGTGCCGCTCGTGGGCATCACCGCCGAGCCGGCGGCGCTCGACTTCGCGAAGGGCTCCCGCCATCTCAAGCTCGCGTGGAAGGACGACGTGGTGGCGTGGACGAAGCACGTCGCGGAGACGGCGTCGATCGACAAGTCGGACGTGGTGTTCGTCGGCTACGGCGTCGTGGCGCCCGAGTACAACTGGGACGACTACAAGGGCCTCGACGTGAAGGGCAAGACGCTCATCATGCTCGTCAACGACCCGCCGGTGCCCGACCCGGCCGACCCGACGGTGCTCGACAAGACCGTGTTCGGCGGCCCCGCCATGACCTACTACGGCCGCTGGACCTACAAGTACGAGGTGGGCGCGGAGAAGGGCGCGGCAGGCGTGATTCTGGTGCACGAGACGGGGCCGGCCGGCTATCCGTTCTCGGTGGTGCAGGGGAAGACGGCCGAGAACTTCGACCTCGTCACGCCCGACAAGAACATGGGCCGCTCGGCGATCGAGGGCTGGATCACCCTGGACAAGGCCAGGGCGCTCTTCAAGATGGCCGGCCAGGACTTCGACAAGCTGAAGGCCGCCGCGGTGACCCGAGACTTCAAGCCGGTGCCGCTCGGCGTCACCGCGTCGATGACGCTCAAGAACACGCTGCGGACGATCGACTCGAAGAACGTCGTCGCGAAGCTCGAGGGGTCCGACCCGGTGCTGAAGAACGAGTACGTCGTCCTGACGAGCCACTGGGACCACTTCGGCATCGGCGATCCCGATGCGACGGGCGATCGGATCTACAACGGCGCCTACGACAACGCGAGCGGGGTGGCCGCGCTGCTCGAGATCGCGCACGCGTTCACCCAGGTGCAGCCGCCGCCCAAGCGGACGATGGTGTTCCTGGCCGTGACGGCCGAGGAGCAGGGCCTGCTCGGGTCGGGGTACTACGCCAAGATGCCGACCTACCCGCTCGACAAGACGCTGGCCAACATCAATATGGACGGCATGAACATGTACGGGCCGACCAAGGACGTGATCGTCGTCGGGCTGGGCGCGTCGGACCTCGACGACTACGCGCGGGAGGTGGCCACATCGCAGGGCCGGGTGATCGTGCCGGACCAGGAGCCGGAGAAGGGCTTCTACTACCGCTCCGACCACTTCCCGTTCGCCAAGGAAGGCGTGCCCGCGCTCGACGCCTCGTCGGGCATCCAGTACGTCGACAAGCCCGAGGGCTGGGGCAAGGCGATGCGTGAGGAGTACACGGCGAAGCACTACCACCAGCCGTCGGACCAGGTGCAGCCCGACTGGCTGACGACCGGCGTCGTCGAGGAGTCCGATTTCTACATGAAGGTCGCCTACAAGGTCGCGCAGGCGGACAAGTACCCGGAGTGGAAGCCGGGCAACGAGTTCCGGGCGAAGCGGGAGGCGATGCTGGGCAAGTAAGGTGAGGAGATAACGGATTCACCCGGAGGACGCGGAGGGGTGGTGAAACGTCTCCGTCCCTCCGTGGTGGTTCCGTTCGCTCTTCACGCGAACTTCACCACCACCGGTGCGTGGTCGCTGGTGCCCACCTCGCGCTGGCTCACCGAGGCCGTCGCCCGTGACGCGAGCGCCTCGCTCGCCAGGACGTAGTCGATCCGCCATCCGATGTTCCGCTGGCGCAGGTTGCGCCACGGCGCCCACCACGTGAACAGCTGATCGTCGTCTGGGTGCATCGCCCGGACGACGTCGACGAGGCCGCGCGAGAGAAGCCGCTCGAAGCGCGCGCGCTCCTCCGGCAGCTGGCCGATCGCCTTCGGCTTGCGCTCCTTGGGGTGCACGTCGATGTCGGCGCGCGCCACGTTCAGATCGCCGCACACGACAAGCGGTGCGCCCGCCCGCTGGAACTCCGCCGCCCACAGCTCGAGCGCCTCGAGAAACCGCATCTTCGCGTCGAAGTCCTTTCCGCCGTTCGGCACGTAGACCGACGCCACGGTCACGCCGCCGACCGCGGCCGAGACGATACGCTGCTCGAAGTCGAAGGGAGGGTGCTCGAACGCCGGGCGCTCGGGCGCCACGTCGCGGCGAACGAGCAGCGCCACGCCCGAGTAGGCCTTGCCGCCGTGCCAGTAGCTCCAATAGCCCTCGGCCTCCCAGAGCGCGGCCTGAATCTGTTCGGGCGTGGCCTTCAGCTCCTGCAGGCACACGACGTCGGGCCGCTCGCGCGCCAGCCACTCGAGCGCCTGCGCCTGCCGGGCGCGGATGCCGTTCACGTTCCACGTGGCGATGCTTGTCGGCTCACGGCTCATGGCTTTGGGCTCACGGCTCAGCTGAAGGTCCGTGGGGGCTGTTCGCGCGCGGCCACCCCGGGTGGCATCGGGGCAAGCGCCCAGTTGCGACCTCGCGCGCACACGCGTCAGTCGGCAAACGCACCCGCAGGCGCTCCGAGCGCGGCGGCGCCGCTTTCGACAATGGTCGAGGCGTTGCCCGGGAGGCGCACATGATTGTTGGCTGTCCTTGCGACAAACCCCGGCCGCCGCGCGCATCGTGAGGACAGACGCCGGAGGGCGCGTTTGCCGCGCGAGCCGTCGCAGGGCGCGGCCCCGATGCCGCCCGGGGCTGCCGCGGCGCTGAGCCGCCGTCGCGGCCGCATGGCCTCCGGCTGAGATGTTACCGTATCCTCGTGGTGTCCCTCCTGGCCACGGTTCTCGCGGCGCTCGTCGCCATCGTCCTGGCCGGGCTCGCCTTCCAGGCGATCGGCTCGGCGCGCGATCGGCGGCGCTTCCCCCCGCCGGGCGTGCTCGTCGACGTGGGCGGACGCCGGCTGCACGCGCGCATCATTGACGAGAGGGGCGAGGGGGGCGAGGGAACGCCGACCGTCGTCTTCGAGTCGGGCATCGCCGCGTCGTCCATCAACTGGAGCCGCGTGCAGGCCGAGGTGGCCGGCTTCGCGAAGACCGTCAGCTACGACCGCGCGGGCTACGCCTGGAGCGACCCGGCGCCCGGGCCGCGGACGGCGGCGCGGGCCGCCGGCGATTTGCGGGCGTTGCTCGACGGCGCCGGCGTCGCGCCCCCGTACGTGCTCGTCGGCCACTCGTTCGGCGGCCTCGTGCTGCGCGCGTTCGTCGATCGCTACCCGGACGACGTGGCCGGGCTCGTGTTCGTGGACTCGACGTTCCCCGAGGAGTGGCTGGACATGCCGGCCGAGCGCGGGCGCGTGCTTGCGGGCGGCGCGACGTTCGCGCGCCTGGGCGGCCTGCTCGCGCGGCTCGGCGTCGTCCGCGCCTGCCTGGCGTTGCTGACGTCGGGCTCGACCACCGTGCCGCGCGTCGTGGCGCGCGGCTTCGGGCGGACGGCGCTCGTCGTGCTGTCCCGCATCGTCGGCGAAGTGCAGAAGATGCCGGCTGAGGCGCGGCCGGCCATCGCGGCGCACTGGAGCCAGCCCAAGAGCTTCGCCAGCATGGCCAGCCACCTCGCCAACCTGCCGGCGAGCGCGGCGGAGGCGGCCGGGCTCGGAACCTTCGGCGATCGGCCCGTGGTCGTCCTGTCGGCCGCCGAGCTGCGTCCCGAGCTGCAGCGTCTGCACGACGCCCTCGCGGCCGGATCCTCGAACGGACGTCACATCGTCGCCACCACGGCGGGACACTGGATTCAGCTGGACGAGCCCCGGCTCGTCGTGCAGGCGATCGCCGACTGCGTCGATGACCGGCGGAAGAGGGACGTCCGGGAAACTCGAGGGAACACATGAACGGGTCCAGGAATGAAGGCCTCGGATACTGGGAGGTCACGGCGATCGGGGTCGGCGGCATGGTCGGGGGCGGGATTTTCGCCGTTCTTGGCCTGTCGGTGGCGTTGACCCGCGGCGGAGCGCCCGTCGCGTTCCTGATGGCGGGTCTCGTCGCCCTCGCCACCTCGTATTCGTACGCCCGCCTGTCGGTCACCTTTCCGAGCCAGGGTGGAACGGTCTCGTTCCTGGATCGCGCATTCGGCGCAGGACTGCTGACGGGGAGCACGAACATTCTGCTCTGGATCAGCTACATCGTCATGTTGTCGCTGTACGCCTATGCATTCGGAAGCTACGGCGCGTCACTGTTCCCGCCGGCTTCACAAGTTCTCTGGAAACACATTCTCATCACGGGCAGCGTCGTGGTCGTTTCCGGGCTCAACCTGCTGAGCGCCAGGCTGATCGGCGAGGCGGAGGACTGGATCGTCCTCATCAAGCTGGCGATTCTGATCCTCTTCATCGCCGTCGGGATCTGGGGCATCGACACGGCCAAGTTGGCCCCGTCGGCATGGTCATCGCCCGTGAGTCTGGTGGCGGGCGGAATGATCATCTTTCTGGCCTACGAGGGATTCGAGTTGATTGCGAACACGGCTCAGGACGTCCGGGACGCGCACCGGACGTTGCCTCGCGCCTATTACTCGGCCGTCGGCTTCGTGATTGTCCTCTATGTCCTCGTGGCCGCCGTCACCGTGGGCACCCTGCCCTTCGCCGCGATTATCGACGCCAAGGACTACGCGCTGGCCGAGGCGGCACGGCCGTTTCTCGGTCGAGCCGGCTTCCTCCTGATTGCCGTGGCGGCCATGCTCTCGACGGCGTCCGCCATCAACGCGACCCTGTACGGCGCGGCCCGGCTGAGCTATGTCATCGCCAAGGACCGGGAGCTTCCGAGCGCGCTGGAACGAAAGGCCTGGGGCAGACCCTTAGAGGGTCTGTTGATTACGTCAGGCGTCACCCTGCTCATCGCCAACGTGGCCGACCTCTCCAGCCTGTCGACCATGGGCAGCGCGGGCTTCCTGTTGATCTTCGCAGGCGTCAACGTCGCCAACGTGGTCATGGCAGCCGACACGCAGAGCCGGAGATGGATTTCGCTGACCGGCGCCGGACTGTGCCTCGGTGCGTTGGCGAGTCTTCTCTGGCAGACGGCCGTGAGCTCACCTGGTCAGCTCTGGGTGCTGGTCGTCATGGCGGGGGCAGCCTTCTTCATCGAGCTCGCCTTCCGGATGGCGACGAGACGGACGATTCATCTCCCGAGGGTTCCAAGAAGGACGCGGCCGAGCTGACGACTGGCCCGTCTGCTGTGGCGAAATGCCGAGTGCGCGCAGAAACGACACAAGCTCAGCCGTGACCGCGGGTCGTTCACCGGTGCTCGTCGAACGGTGATCCGCCCGCGACCGCTCGACGCGCGACATCGTCCGACACCACCACTCGTACCCGAGCGCGAGATCTGGCCCAACCGCCGGGAGCGGGCTGCCGAGCTGCGCCTGGCAGACGCGTCGGTCGGGCGCTGACCCGCCGCCGGACGTCCCTGTCGACCCCGGGCCGCCTGGACCCGTCGAGTCGACCGATCCGGGGGGTCCGTCGATGGCGACCTTCCTTACGGACGTGCGCGGCGGAGACTGCCGGGCACGACACCTTCGGCGAGCGGCCCGTGGTCGTCCTGTCGGCCGCGCAGCTGCGTCCCGAATCCGAAGTCCGTCACCGAATTGCCGGGCGGGCATCCCGTCTGGCGGTGTTGCGCCTCCCTCAAATGCGCCTAGTATTCGCGGTCGTCCCGCCTGGCCTACGGGGCGCCGCGCTCCGGGACTTTGACTGCAGACGTCGGATACGGGACACCAGTAGAGGCCGGCAGAGTTCGCCGCCCTCGTTCCCTGACGGACGCTGTCGCCGCAGCGGAATGCTGAGCGCGCGCAAGAAGGACACGAGCTCGTGTTGCCCGTTCCTGGAAGAGTGGAAGGCGGGCACATGCGCAGCCATACCTCCAGGCTCACAGGCCTGCTGGCCATCTTCGCGTTCATGGCCGGCGCGCCGGCTGCGTTCGGCCAGGACCAACCGGTGGTCCCGCGGCCGGCGTTCAAGAGCAGGATCGAGGTCGTAGCGCTCGGCGTCACCGTCACCGACAAGTCCAAGCGGTTCGTCTCCGACCTCTCCCCGGCCGACTTCGTCGTGACCGAGGACGGCGTTCCGCAGCGCCTGACCTTCTTCGGAGTCGACCGGGTGCCGGTGGACCTGGCGATCCTGCTCGACACGAGCAGCAGCATGAAAGCCGAGATCTGCGCCGTCCGCGAGGCGGCGCTGCGCCTCGTGAGAGGGCTCCGTCCGGGCGATCGTGGAACCATCGTCGAGGTGAAGAACGCGGTCCGCGTGCTTCAGCCGCTCACGCCCGACATCAGCAGCGTCGAGGCCGCCGTCCAGGCGACCGAACCCGGCGGCCACACTGCGCTCTTCACCGCGGTTTACGTCACGCTGAACGAATTCGATCGACAACGGCAGTCGGGCACGATCCGGCGTCAGGCGATGGTCGTGCTCTCGGACGGCTACGACACGGCGAGTTGCCTCAGCTTCGAGGATGTGCTGGAGCGCGCCCGCCGGAGCGGGGTGACCATCTACTTCGTCTCCCTCGAGCATCCCGAGCCCCTGATCTCGCCCGAACACCCGCAGGAGGCTGCCGAGCTCCAGTACGCGATGCGGCGGTTGACCGAACAGACCGGCGGCTCGATGTTCCACCCGCTGCGCCCGTTGGACCTGGTCGACGCCTGCTCGACCGTCGCCAAGGAGCTGGCCGCCCAGTACACGCTTGGCTACGTCTCGACCAATCAGACCGCCGGGGACGTGTTCAGACGGATTTCGGTGTCCGTCCTCAATCATCCGGGCCTGACCTGGCGCAGTCGCCTCGGCTACTACGCCAGACCCCTCCTGCCCCCGGCGAACCCGCCGGTCAAGCACTGACCGCGCGGGATCGTCGAACCAACCCTCGGCTGCGCGGACCCGTCCAATCGACAGTCGCTGTTCGGTTTGTCGATGACCACCCTCCTCAAGGACGTGCGGTTCGGGCTGCGGGCGCTGCGGCGGGCGCCGGCCTTCACGCTGACGGCGGTGCTGGCGCTCGGCCTGGGCACCGGCGCCGCGACGGCCATCTTCAGCGTGCTCGACGGCGTGGTGCTGCGCCCGCTGCCCTACCCCGGGGCCGACCGGCTCGTGATGCTCTGGGCGACCAACCACGAGAAGGGGCTCGAGCACGAGCCGCTCTCGCCCGTGAACTTCGTGGACGACCGCGGCCTGACGCACGTGTTCGCCGACGCGGCGGCGTGGTGGCGGCCGGAGCTGACGCTCACGCAGCCGGGCCTCGAGCCGCTGCGCCTGAGCGCCGTCGAGGCGAGCCGCAACCTCTTCGACGTCGTCGGCGTCAGGCCCGAGATCGGGCCGGGGTTTCCCTGGGAGGGACCGCTCCACCAGCGCGGCGTCATGGAGGTGGTGATCAGCCATCGCCTGTGGCAGTCGCGTTTCGGCGGCGATCGCACCCTCGTGGGCGGGACGATCCCGCTGAACGGCCGGCTGTACACCGTCGTCGGGATCATGCCGAAGGGCTTCACCTTCCCCGGCGACACCGACGTGTGGCAGCGCCTGCAGTGGGACCTCGCGCAGCACAGCCGCGGTGCCCATTTCATGGAGGCCGTCGCGCGGCTGGCGCCCGGCGCGACGCCGGCGCGGGCCGACGCGGAGCTCGGCGCGCTGGCGGCGCGGCTCGGCGCGGAGTTCGCCGCCACCAACAAAGGGCGGAGCGCGCGGGTCACGCCGCTCATCGACGAGGTCGTGGGCTACTTCCGGCCCGCGCTGTTCGTCCTCATGGCCGCAGTGGGGCTCCTGCTCGTCATCGCGTGCGTGAACGTCGCCAACCTGCTGCTGGCGCGGGCGACGGCCCGCGCGCGCGAGGTGGCGGTGCGCGCGGCCATCGGCGCCAGCCGCGGGCGCCTCGTCGGTCAGCTCCTCGCCGAGAGCCTGCTGCTCGCGACGGGCGGCGCGCTGCTGGGACTGCTCGTCGCCTGGGCCGGCGTGAGGCTGCTCGTCGCCGCCTCGCCGCTCCACATCCCCCGGCTCGACCAGGTGGCCATCGACGGCCGCGTGCTGCTGTTCACGACGGGCCTCGTGGCGTTCACGACCCTCGTGTTCGGCCTCGCGCCGGCGCTCCTCGAGTCGCGCGCCGATTTGCAGCAGACGTTGAAGGAAGGGGGCCGCGGCGCCGGCGCCGGCACCGGCGCGCGCCGCATGCGCCAGACGCTGGTCGTCGGCGAGGTGGCACTGTCGGTGGCGCTGCTCGTGGCCGCCGGCCTGATCACGCGGAGCGTCGCGCGTCTCGTCCGCGAGGATCCCGGCCTGCGGCCCGCGAACATCCTCACGGCGTCGCTCAACCTTCCCGCCGCCGGCTATCCGGACTGGACCGAGGTCGCCCGGTTCTACGAAGGCCTGACCGACGAGCTGCGCCGCCAGCCCGGCGTCGAGAACGCGACGACCAGCAACTTCCTGCCGCTCCAGACGGGCTGGCGGATCCCGTTCCTCATCGTGGGTACGCCCCCCGTGGACCGCTCGGACCTGCCCCAGACGCAGTACCAGACCGTCGGCACGCACTACTTCGCATCAGGAACCGCGGGTGCGCGATCGACGCGCCGAGCACCTGCGCCATGGTCTCGACCTTCGAGATCGGAAGCCGGGGACCCTCGCCGCCGCCGCCGCGCTGGTGCTGGCGGTGGCGCTCGTCGCGTGCTACCTGCCCGCCCGACGCGCCGCGCGGCTGGATCCGCTCGCGGCGCTGCGCCGGGAGTGAGGAACCCTGTCGGGGCCGGCTGACGCCAGGCTAGAGCCCGGCGCTACGCGCTCCTGCGCCGGTGACGATGGCCTTCAGGCCCGCCGTCAGGCGTCCCACGCCCTCGGCGACGGTCTCGGCGTCGAGCGCGCCGTAGGACACGCGCAGGTGGCAGCCGTCGGCGAGGCCGAACGCCGTGCCGGGAATCGCCGCGACGCGATGCTCCCGGATCAGGCGCTCGGCCAGCGTGTTGGCGTCGAGCGGGGTCGAGACGCGCAGCAGGCAGTAGAACGCGCCGTCGGGACGCGGCACGGTGCAGAGATCGCCAATCGCGCCGAACGCCTCGAGCACGCGGGCGCGGACGCGCGCGAGGCCGGCCAGGTGGCCCCGGCAGTAGCCGGCGCCCACCGCCAGGGCCGCGAGCGCGGCGTGCTGCGACGCCGCGGTCGGGCAGATCAGGATCGTGTCCTGGATCTTGTTCACGGCGTCGAAGAGCGCCGACGGAATCACCATGTAGCCGATCCGCCAGCTCGCGAACCCGTACGCCTTCGACAGCGAGTAGAGCGAGATGGTGCGCGCCGCCGCGCCGTCGATCGAGCCGGGCGAGAAGTGGCGCGCGTCGCCGTAGGTGAAGTACTCATACGCCTCGTCGTGCACGTGATAGACGCCCCGCTCGCGGCAGAGCGCGTTGACCTCCCGGAGCGCGGCCTCCGGGTACACCGCGCCGCTGGGGTTGTTGGGGGAGATCGTCACGACGGCGCGGGTGCGCGGCGTGATCGCCGCGCGGATCCGGTCGGGCCGCAGCTGGTGCGCGGCGTCGGTCGGCACCGCGACCGGCCGGCAGCCCGCCATCACGACGGCCATCTCGTGGTTGAAGTAGAACGGCGCCTGGAGAATCACCTCGTCGCCGGGATCGGTCACGGCGAGCACGGCGTTCATGAAGCCCATGTTCGCGCCCGCGGTGACGACGACGCGGCTCGACGGCCGCACGCGGACGTCGTTCTCGGCGGCCAGCTTCGCCTCGATCGCCTCGACGAGCGGCGGCAGCCCTTCGACCGGTCCGTACCGGTGATCCTCGATGTCGCCGCCGAACGCGGCCAGGCTCGCCATCGCCTCGGGCGGCGGACCGTAGGCGACGATGCCCTGTCCCAGGGAGATGGTGCCCGGCGTCTCGGCAATCAGGCGCCCGATGATGGGAATGATCGGCGTCTGCACCGACCGCATCCGGTCCGATTCGCGCATGGAGCCATTATCGTCCAGGCGGGCCCGGTCGGGTGCGGCCGCCGTGGGCGAGGACCTCGGCGACCCTGGCGAGCAGGGTGTCGGCGGTGAACGGCTTCTGCAGCAGGGGCACCGCGCCGGCGGCCACGCCGGCGCGGACGAGCTGGTCCTCGGTGTAGCCCGTCATGAAGAGCACCGGCGTCGCGGGATGGATCCCGGCGAAGCGCTGCGCCAGCTCGCCGCCGCTCATGCCCGGCATGACGACGTCGGTCAGCAGCAGGTCGATCCGGACGCCGGGCTGCCGGGCGACCACCAGCGCTTCCTCGGCGGTGCCGTCCACGACCTCGAACCCGGCGTCGGCGAGCATCCGCCGCACGAGTCCGCGCACCGCCGGGTCGTCCTCGACGAGCAGCACGCTGCCGGTGCGGGCGGCGGCGGGCACCCCGGCGGGTGCGGCGGCGGCGCGCCGCCGCAGATCGGTGGCCGGCAGGTACACGTCGAACGTCGTGCCGTGTCCCGGCACGCTGCGGACGTCGATCTGGCCGCGCGATTGTTGCACGATGCCGTACACGGTGGCGAGCCCGAGGCCGGTGCCCTTGCCCTGCGGTTTGGTCGTGAAGAACGGCTCGAACAGGTGGGCCTGGACCGTCTCGTCCATGCCGGTGCCCGTGTCCCGCACCGACAGGCGCGCGTGGAGGCCGGGGCGCAGGCCGAGCACGCGGTGCGCCAGGCCGTCGTCTACGTGCACGGCGGCCGTGCCGATCGTGAGGCGCCCGCCCCGGGGCATGGCGTCGCGTGCGTTGACGGCCAGGTTCATGAGCACCTGCTCCATCTGCCCGGGGTCGGCCCGCACGGGCGGCAGGTCGGCGTCCTGCTCGACGACCAGCTCCACGTCCTCTCCGATCAGGCGCTGGAGCATGCGCTCTACGCTGGCCGTGACGCCGTTGAGGTCGATCGGCTGGAGCTCGACCACCTGGCGGCGGCTGAAGGCCAGGAGCTGGCGGGCGAGGCGCGTCGCGCTCTCGCCGGCGGCGCGAATCTCCGCGAGATCGGCCGCGACGGGGTGGTCGCTGCCGAGCGATTCGGCGGCGAGCGCCGCGTAGCCGAGGATGGCGGTGAGCAGGTTGTTGAAGTCGTGCGCGACGCCCCCGGCCAGCCGCCCGACGGCTTCCATCTTCTGCGCCTGCTGGAACTGCTCCTCGAGACGCTTGCGCTCGGTGATGTCGTAGACGGCGGCGAGCCAGCCGTGCACCGTCCCGCTCGAATCGCGCAGGGTCGACGGCAGCACCAGGACGTCGAGGCGTTCGCCGTTCCGGCGTTGATACCGCGTCTCGACGCTCTGGCCCTCGAAGGTGCCGGCGATGGTGGCGCGCAGCACCTCGTGGATGCGCTCGCGCTCCTCGGGCGGCCAGTACGGATAGGGCGGCGACGAGCCGACCAGCTCGGCCTCGGTCCACCCCAGCATCTCGCAGAGCGCCCGGTTGACGTAGGTCAGGCGGCCGTCCGCGTCGACGACCGAGAGGCCGGCGATCAGCGAATCCTCGACCGCGCGCCGGAACGCCTGCTCGGCCCGGGTGGCGTCCTCGGCCGCGCGGCGCTCGGTCACGTCGCGCGCGTTGACGACGACGCCCACCACCTCGTCGTCCTCGCGCAGCGGCGTGCCGACCGCCTCGAACGAGCGCCAGCAACCGCCCTCGCCGCGGACCCGCAGCTCGGCGCGCTGAGGGGCCCCGGTCGTGCGCGCCTGCCCGACGACGTCCTGCGCGAGCGCCCGGTCGTCGGGATGCAGATACTCCGTGATGGCGGTGCCGATGACGCCGTCCGGGCGGTGAAGGGCCCGCAGCGCGGACGGGCTCGCGTACGCGACCGCCCCGTCGGTCGAGAGCACGAAGATCGCGTCGGCCGCGTGCTCGATGAGCGACCGGTAGTGCTCCTCCGATCGACGGAGGGCGGCCTGCGTGGCGCGCTGGTCGATCGAGGTGCGCAGCATGTCGGCGAGGGACTCGAGCACCTGGCGCTCCTCGGGGAGGAACGGCCCCTCGCCCGCCGGCGGGCGCGCCTCGAGGTACGCCACCTCGACCACGCCGCGGCCCTCCCGCGTGGCGAACTCGAGACGCTGGGTCCACGGCGTGTCGGCCCAGTTCGCGGTGCGGCGCTCGTACGATCCGATCGCCACGCGCGCCGCCGCCACGTCCGGGTACTGCCAGCCGGGCGGCAGGAGGGACACCAGGCGCTCGAGCAGATCGGGCAGCGCGAGGTCCGCGCTCTGCAGCAGCCGCGCGGCCCGCTGCAGCAGCGTCAGCTCCTTCACGCGCTCCCCGAGATCGCGCACGAGACGCTGGCGCTCCTCCTCCGCGCGGAACGACGCCTCGACGTCGAGCACGACGCTGAGCGCGGCGGGCCGGCCCTGGTAGTCCACCAGGGTCGCGCTCGACACGATGTGGAAGGCGCGGCCGTCGCGGCGGCGGTGCACGGCCTGGTGACCCTGCACCCGTCCCTCGCGCAGGAGCCGGGCGATCGTCGCCTCGCCGTGCGCGACGTCCTCGGTGAGCGTCTTGAAGCTCATGCCGACCAGCTCGTCGCGGGCGTAGCCGTAGATCTCGCACGCGCGCGCGTTCGCCGCGACGATGAGCTCCGACACGGGCTCGAAGATGACGATCGCGTCGCTCGAGTGCTCGAAGACCGTCCAGTAGTCGTGCGCCGCCAGTCTGGCGCGGCGCTCGCTCTCGACGAGCGCCCGGTTGGCGCCACGCCGCTCCTCGCGCAGGCGCGCCGCCGCGATCGCCTGCTGCGCCGCCGCGCCGAGGCGGGCCAGCCGATCCGTCAGCACGCAGTCCGCCGCGCCCAGCCGCAGGCACTCGGCTACCGCCTCCTCTCCGACCGACCCGGTCACCACGATGAGCGGGACGTCGAGCTCTTCCTCCCGGAGGACGCGCAGCGCGGCCGGCGCGCCGAAGCCCGGCAGCGCGTAGTCGGCCAGGATCAGCTCGGTCCGTTCGGCGAGCGCGGCGCGGTAGGCGGCCTCGGTGTCCACCCGGCGGACGTCGCACACGTACCCCGCACGTGTCAGCTCGCGGACGACGATTTCGGCGTCGGCCGCCGAGTCCTCCAGCACGAGGACGCGCAAGGGCGTGGCGCCGGGCGGAGGACCGGCGTGCGAACCGTGGCTCATGACTCCTGTCCAAATGACTCGGACGATCTCGATGACCCGCGCGAGGGCCTTCCGGGCCGCGCAGCCGTGAAGGCGCGCCTGCCCGAGCGACCGATCGTGTATGTACAGCAATCCCGGCGCCAAGGCGATCGCGGCGCGCGATTGGGCAAACTACGTCATTCACGGGCGTTCGCGGGCGGGCGGCGGACGGCGCGGCGCATGGGGTGCCGGGTGGGCGGGCGATTCGGGCGCCCGCGGCGTGCGCCTGTGGCGTCCTCGCACAGGGCTCCCGGGAATCCGGCGCCGGTTGAGCTTCGTGCCCGGCTGGTGCGGATCGGACGCAGCGAGCGTCAGATGCCGGCCGTCGGGCCATCCACGCTCGGCGTCCGTCCCCTCCGGGCCGCCCCTCGTCACCGACGGACGCGCGCTCGTCCCGGGCGCGGCGGGTCTGCGTGCTATGCTTCCCCGTTCCGGACCGTGAGTCCGGGCGAGCCGAGACGAATGTCCGCACGCCCGTGGCCGACCGCCGCCCTCTTCGCCGTGGCTTCGCTCACGCTCGCGCCGGCGGTAACCGCCGGCGCGACCTACAGCGGGCGCCAGACCCAGCTCGACGTCGCCATCCCGCGTCTCGAGGCCTCGGTCGCGATCGACGGCCGGCTCGACGAGCCGGCCTGGAACGACGCGGCGCGCCTCACCGGCTTCTCGCAGTACGCGCCCTCGGACGGCCGTCCCGCCGAGGACGACACGACGGTGCTCGTCTGGTACTCGCCGACCGCGATCTTCTTCGGCATCCGCGCGCAGGCGGCGCCGGGCACGGTGCACGCGACGCTCGCCGACCGGGACCGCATCGACGCCGACGACAACGTGCAGATCTACCTGGGCACGTTTGGCGACGGGCGGCAGGCGTTCCTGTTCGCGGTCAACCCGCTGGGAGTGCAGGCCGACGGCGCGCTCGTCGAGACCGGCGCGCAGAGCGGGCACGGGTTCAGCGGGCTCTCCAGCGGGCGCGAGGCGCCGGACTTGAGCCAGGATTTCGTGTTCGAGTCGAAGGGACGGCTCACCGACTCCGGCTACGAGGTCGAGATCGGGATCCCCTTCAAGAGCCTGCGCTACCAGGCGCGCGATCCACAGGACTGGAACCTGCACATCATCCGGGTCGTGCAGAGTACGGGACACGAGGACAGCTGGGTCCCGGCGCGGCGCAACGCGGCGTCGTTCCTCGCGCAGGCGGGCCGGCTGCGGGGCCTCACGGATCTGCGCCGCGGCCTGGTGCTGGACGTGAGCCCGGTCGTCACGGCCAAGGTGGACGGGGCGCCGGCCGCGTCGGGCGGCTGGCAGTACGACGCGAGCCGGCCGGAGTTCGGCGGCAACGTGCGCTGGGGCGTGACGAGCAACCTGACGCTCAACGGCACGGTGAACCCAGACTTCTCGCAGGTCGAGTCCGACGCCGGCCAGTTCCAGTTCGACCCGCGGGAGGCGCTGTACTTCCCCGAGAAGCGGCCGTTCTTTCTCGACGGCCTCGAGCAGTTCACGACGCCCAACAACCTGATCTACACGCGGCGCATCGTCGCGCCCATCGCGGCGGCGAAGCTCACCGGCAAGATCTCGGGGACGAGCGTGGCGTACCTGGCCGCCGTCGACGACGCCGGGACGTCGGCTTCGGGCCGGGATCACCCGGTCTTCAACGTCCTGCGCGTGCAGCGCGACGTGGGCAACGGGTCGAAGGCGGCCTTCGTCTACACCGACCGCGTGGACGGCGCGAACTCGAACCGCGTGGCCGCCGCCGACGCGCGCCTCACCTTCGGCGGAATCTACGCCTTGAACCTCCAGGCGGGCCTGAGCCGCACGGTCCGGCCGTGGGGGACGGCGACGGCGCCCCTCTGGCAGGCGACGCTCGGCCGGAGCGGGCGCCACTACGGCTTCCGGTATGCGCTGCGCGGCGTGGCGGACGACTTCCGCGCCGAGGCCGGCTTCATCAGCCGCCCGGGCATCGCGGGCCTGAACTTCACCAACCAGGTGACCGCCTACGGCGCCCCGGGCTCCCTGATGGAGCGGTGGACGGGCGACGTCGTGCTCGACGGCACCTGGCAGTACCAGGACTTCGTGCACCGCCGGCCGTCGCAGGACAACAAGCTGCACTTCAACAGCAACTTCACGTTTCGCGGCGGGTGGCAGGCCGGCCAGTCGGTCCTCATCGAGACCTTCGGCTACGACCGCGCGCTGTATGCCGACTACGCGCTGCTGAAGTCCGGCCCGAACGGCGACGAGATCCTGCCCTTCGTCGGCAAGTCCCGGCTGCAGAACCTCGACTACGTCCTGTCGCTCGACACGCCGCGCCTCCGCGGCTTCTCGGGCAGCGTCTTCTGGATCTGGGGCAAGGACGAGAACTTCTACGAGTGGGCGTCGGCCGACATCCTGTTCCTGCAGCTGTCGGCCGCGTGGCGGCCGACCGAGAGGCTGCGGGTGGATGCCAGCTACCAGGTGCAAAGCTACGATCGCCGCACGGACGGCTCGACGGTCGGCCGCCGCGCCATCCCGCGCGTGAAGGTCGAGTACCAGATGACGCGGGCGATCTTCGTCCGCATGGTCAGCCAGTACGACGCGGAGCAGCAGGACGACCTGCGCGACGATTCCCGCACGGAGCTCCCGATCGTCATCCGCGACCCCGCCACGGGCGAGTACGCGCGCGCGCTCGGTTTCTCGCGCAACAGCCTGCGCACCGACTGGCTGTTCTCCTACCAGCCGACCCCGGGCACCGTCATCTTCGCCGGCTACGGCAACACGCTCGCCGACCAGAACGCCCGCGACGCCGCCGGCCGGCGGCGGACCGCCGACGGGTTCTTCTTCAAGATCAGCTATCTGTTCCGGATGTAGGCGGGGCTCAGGGCTTACGACTCACGGCTCACGCTCACGGCTCACGCCGACAGCCGCTCCCTTTCCGTGGCGATTTCCGTGGTTATTCCGTGGATATTCCATGGCCATTCCGTCAGTGCCCTGCGGCGGCGACTTTCCTCGTCGTCGGGCGCTTCATGAGCAGGACGAGCGGGACGAGCGCCACGAAGAGGATGCCGAGCAGCTGGAAGACGTGCACGAACGAGAGCATCGCCCCCTGCCGGGCGACGAGGCCGAAGATGGCGGCCTGCGCGCGGTGGGTCGCGGTCGCCGGGTCGGCGCCCGCGGCGAGGAAGCCGGCCCGCGCGCCCTCGAACGCCGCGCGCGCCGCAGGGTTGTACGGCGTGACGTGAGCGCCCAGCATGTTGAGCCCGGCCTGCTGGTACCGGACGAGCAACGTGGTGCTCACCGCGATTCCGGTGCTGCCGCCCAGGTTGCGCATCAGGTTGAAGAGCGCCGTGGCATTGCCCATGCCCTCGCGCCGGATGGGATCCATCGTGACCGTCGTGAGCGGCACGAAGAGCATGGCGAGCGCGATGCCCTGGTAGAACTGCGGCCAGAAGACGTCCCAGAAGCCGGCGTTCAGGTCCAGGACGCCCAGCCAGAAGAGCGTGAGCCCGCCCAGCACGAGGCCGACCGCGACGATCTTGCGCGCATCGAGGCGTCCCGTCAGGTACCCGATGATGGGCATGGCGATGAACGAGCCGATGCCCCGCGGCGCCATCGCGATGCCGGCCTCGAGCGCCGGATAGCCGAAGAGCGTCTGCAGCATGATCGGCACCAGCACGAGGCTGCCGTACAGCATGAAGCCGAGCGACGTCATGAGGAAGACGCCGGTGCTGTAGGTGCGCAGCCGGAAGATGTGCAGGTCGATCACCGGGTGCTCCGCCCGCAGCTCGCGGATGACGAGGGCGACGAGCGCGACGGCGGCGATGCCCGCGAGCCACCGGATCTCGAGCGACCCCATCCAGTCCTTCTCCTGCCCGGTGTCGAGCATGTACTGCAGCGCGCCCACGCCGAGCGCGAGCAGGCCGATGCCCCAGCGGTCGATCCGGCCCGCGCCGCGCTTGATGTAGGCCGGGTCGTGCACGAACAGGCTGATCATCAGGAGCGAGACGATGCCGACCGGCAGGTTGATGTAGAAGACCCACCGCCAGCTGTAGCTGTCGGTCAGCCACCCGCCCAGCACCGGCCCGAGGATCGGCGCCACGACGATGCCCAGACCCCAGAAGCCCATGGCCTGCCCCCGTTCCTCGGGCGGGAACGACTCGAGCAGCACGGCCTGCGACAGCGGCTGCAGCGAGCCGCCCATCATGCCCTGCACGATGCGGGAGAGCACGAGCACCGTCAGGTTGGGCGTCAGGCCGCAGGCGAGCGACGACAGGGTGAAGCCGGTGACCGCCGCCATCAGCAGGCGCTTGCGGCCAACGTAGTTGGCCAGCCAGCCCGAGAGCGGCAGGACGATCGCGTTGGCGACCAGGTACGAGGTCAGCACCCACGTGGCCTCGTCGACGGTGGCCGACAGGCTGCCGGCGATGTGCGGCAGCGACACGTTGACCACCGTGGTGTCGAGCACCTCCATGAAGGTGGCGGTCATCACCGACACGGCGATGACCCAGCGCTCGAGGCCGGATGGATAGGCGTGACCGTCGGTCATGATGGCGTCGCGCGCGTCCCGGTCAGCGGATGTAGACGGTGGGCACCACCGACATGCCCGGCCGCAGCAGCTGGTCGGGGTCCTGTCCGGCGTCCAGCACGATCTTCACCGGCACGCGCTGCACCACCTTCACGTAGTTGCCCGTGGCGTTCTCGGGCGGCAGGAGGCTGAACCGGGCGCCGGTGGCCGGCGAGATGCTGTCCACGTGGCCCTGGAACTTGCGACCGCCGAACGCGTCGACGGTCACCACGGCCCGCTGGCCGGGCCGCATGCCGTCGAGCTGCGTCTCCTTGAAGTTCGCGGTGATCCACACGTCGTCGATCTTGACGAGCGCGACGAGCGCCTGTCCGGCCTGCACGACCTGGCCGACCTCGATCGAGCGGCGGCTCACCAGGCCGGTGACCGGCACGACGACCGTGGTGTGCTCGAGGTCGAGCTCGGCCTGCTTGAGCATCGCCTTGGCGCGCTCGACGCGGGCGTCGGCGGCCTGGGCCTGCGCGCGCGTCACCTTCATCTGATCGGGCGCGGTGTGGGCGGACGACAGGTCGGCCTCGGCGCGCGCCTGCGCGCCCTTGGCCTGCGTCAGCCGGCTCTGGGCGACCGCGATGCCGGCGGCGGCGGCCTTCGCCTCGGCGGCGGCCGCGGCGGCGG
>JAHECP010000111.1 GCA_024641665.1 Acidobacteriota bacterium | reverse complement strand
GCGCCGCTGCCGCACATCCGCGCGCTCGACGCCGGCGCGGCGCGCGCGCTCGCCGAGGGACGGCGGCGGTCGCCGACCTTCCGGGCGCTGGTGGGCGAGATCGAGCGCTCCGACGTCATCGTTTTCGTGTACACGACGCCGCTGCTGTCGCCGCACGTGAGCGGCGGGCTGAGCTTCGTGGGCGCGTCGTCGTCGTGGCGGTACCTGAAGATCGCCCTGCGGCGGGATCAGATGCGCGCGGAGATGATCTGGGTCCTGGCGCACGAGCTGCGCCACGCGGTGGAGGTCGCCCGCGCGGCGCGCGCGCGCACGCAGGCGGCGTTCAACGCGCTCTACGGCCACATCGGGAAGAACGGCGCGCTGCGGGACACCTTCGAAACCGAGGAGGCCTACGCTGCGGGCCTGCAGGTGCGCCGCGAGCTCGGCGACGCGACGGGTGGAGGGTAGACGCCACGGATCCGAGGTGCACCAGGGTGCAACGTGCACCATGTGCACACGGGTGCAAGGAGGCGCCGGGGCTCACGCTGCGGCGCGTCTTTGTTCACAGCTCTGAATTGAACGAAGACGCGCGCCATCGCAGCCGCCGCGCCACCGCGCACCGCTGTGCGCCCTTGTGCACCCCGTGCACCTGAGCTCAGGGCTTCGTCGGAAGTGGTGGCGTGCTGGCCGGCGGCTTCCGGTGGTGCGTCGCCTGCTCGTACGCGTAGGCCAGCTTGATCAGCGTGAACTCGGTCCACGGCCGCCCGAAGAACTGTAGACCCGCCGGCAGGTCGCCGTCCACGAAGCCCATGGGCACCGTCATCGCCGGAAAGCCCGTGCTCGGCGCGAACAGCTGGTTGTTGTCGCCGTGCGGCGTGTTCAGGTCGCCGATGAGGCGCGGGGGGTTGTTCCACGTCGGGTAGACCAGCGCCTCGACGTTCGCGTCGGCCATCGCCCTCAGCACGGCCTCCCGCAGCCCCACCCGGAACCGGTCGCGCGCCTGGCAGCCGGGGTTCTGGTCGGGCGGGAGCGCCACCTCCTCGGCCCGCAGCAGCCGGAGCTCGATCGACGGGTGGAACTTGCGCGACTTGATGATCTCGTCGAGTGAGTGCATCGGTGCCTTGTCCCCGTACGCCGCCAGGAAGTTGTTCAGGTCGAACTTGAACTGGTTGCAGCCGCCGCTCCCGCGCAGCGTCTCGCGCAGCGCATCGAGGCCGGGGATGTCCACCGGGTCCACGATCTCGGCCCCGCGCGCCTTCATGTCGGCGAGTGCCTGCTCGAAGAGCGCCAGCACCCGCTTGTCGGCGGTCTCCGAGTTCGTGATGACGCGCAGCACGCCGATGCGCGCGCCCTTCAGGCCCTCGGGGTCGAGCGCGTCCGCATACGGCCGGTGCGTGTGCGCCCGGCTGGCCTCGGTGACCGGGTCGTCCGGGTCGTAGCCCTCGACCACCTGCAGCACGGCGGCCGCGTCGGCGACGGTTCGCGTCATCGGGCCGGCCACGTCGGCGGCCAGGCTGAGCGGCACGACGCCGGCACGGCTCGTCAGCCCCATCGTGGACCGGATACCCACCAGCGCCTGGTGCGACGAGGGGCCGCGGATCGAGTTGCCGGTGTCCGAGCCGAGGCCGATGGCGCCGAAGCTGGCCGCGACCGCCGCCGCGGTGCCGCCGCTCGACCCGGCGGTGACGCGGTAGAGCGAGTACGGGTTACGCGTGTAGCCGGGCAGGATCGAGCTCACGGTCTCGTACGGGCTGAAGGCGAACTCGTCCATGTTCGACTTGGCGAGGACGATCGTGCCCGCCTCGCGCAGCCGCCTCACCAGGAACGCGTCCTTGCCCGGCATGAAGCCCGCGAGCGACAGCGAGCCCGCCGTCGTCGGCAGGTCGGCGGTGGCGAAGTTGTCCTTCACGATCGCCGGGATGCAGTGGAGCGGGCCCGTGAACCCGCCCTTCGCGAACGCGGCGTCGAGCTCGTCGGCGCGCGCGAGCGCCTGCGGGTTCACGACGATGATCGCGTTGACGGCCGGCCCCTGCTTGTCGTAGGCCGCGATCCGGTCGAGGGACTGCTGCACGACCTGCCGGCAGGTGACCCGGCCGTCCTGGAGCGCGGCATGGATGGAGGCGATGGTCGCCTCGTCCACGTCGAACGTCCGCTGGCCCGTCCCGCCGCACGCCGTCACGGCCGCCGCCACCAGCGCCGCCGCGAGCGGCGCGCCCCATCCTCGCTTCCGCATGATCGATGGCCCTCCATGAGTTTCGGAGATGCTACACGATCATGTTAACCTTGGGCCGCCTCGCGCCAACCTGCACGTGGAGACCTCTCGTCGATGGCCAAGACCGAGACCTTTTCGTCGCGCTGGGGGCTCATCCTCGCCGGCCTGGGCATGGCGGTGGGCACCGGCAACATGTGGCGGTTCCCCAGGATCGCCGCCCAGAACGGCGGCGCGGCGTTCCTGATTCCCTGGTTCATCTTCCTGTTCATCTGGTCGTTCCCCCTGCTCATCGCCGAGTTCGCCATCGGCCGCGGCACCCGCCGCGGCGTCGTCGGCGCCTTCGCCACGCTCATCGGCAAGCGCTTCGCCTGGATGGGCGGGTGGGTGGCCGTGACGACGGTGATGATCCTGTTCTACTACTCGGTCGTCACCGGCTGGACGCTGAAGTACTTCCTCTCGTCGGTGACGGGCGGGCTGTACGGCGCGACGCCCGGCGACTACTGGGGCGCGTTCACCTCGTCCTGGCAGCCGGCGCTCTTCCACATCCTGGCGGCCCTGACCGGCATGCTGATCATCCAGCGCGGCGTGGTCAAGGGCATCGAGCGCGCGAACAAGATGCTCATCCCGGCGCTCTTCCTGTTGCTCATCATCGCGGCCGCGCGGTCGGTGACGCTGCCAGGCTCGGAGCGCGGGCTGGAGTTTCTGTTCAACCCCGACCTCTCGACGCTCACGCACTACCGCACCTGGCTCGAGGCCTTGACCCAGTCGGCCTGGTCGACGGGCGCCGGCTGGGGCCTCATCATGACCTACGGCATCTACCTCCGCCAGGACGACGACATCGTCCTCAGCGCGACGACGATCGGCTTCGGCGACAACTCGGCGTCGCTGCTCGCGGGCATGGCCGTGCTGCCGGTCGCCTTCGCGATCCTGCCGACCGACCAGGCGCTCAAGGCGATGTCGTCGGGCAACGAAGGGCTGATGTTCATCTGGATCCCGCAGCTCTTCGAGAAGGTGCCGGCGGGCCACCTGTTCCTCCCGCTGTTCTTCCTGGCGCTGTTCTTCGCGGCGCTGTCCTCGCTCATCGCGATGATCGAGCTGGCGACGCGCATCCTGATGGACGCGGGCATGTCCCGGAACAAGGCCGTGCGGCTGGTCACCGGCGGCGTCATCGTGTTCGGCCTGCCGTCGGCGATGAGCCTGAAGGTGTTCAACAACCAGGACTGGGTGTGGGGCCTCGCGCTGATGATCAGCGGGCTCTTCATCTCCGCGGCCGTCACCAGGTTCGGCGCCACGAAGTTCCGCCAGCGGCTGATCAACGACAGCGGCGGGCTGCCGGCCGGCTGGGCCTACGAGGTGGTGATCAAGTACCTCGTGCCGATCGAGTTCGTGCTGATGTTCGGCTGGTGGATGTACCAGGCGGCCACCTCGATCGACCCGGAAGGCTGGTGGAACCCGACGCACATCAACAGCGTGGGCACCTGCATCGTCCAGTGGGGCCTCGCGCTGGCCCTCTTGTGGGCGTTCAACCGCGGCATCGCCAGGGCGAGCACGCGCGAGCTGACGGAGGTGTCGGAATGAACGGCCGCACCTGGATCATGATGATCCTCATGCTCGGCCTCAACTGGGGCGGCTTCGCCGTGTCGCTCTGGTACGCGGTCACGCGCGAGAACACCAAACGCTGAACGTGGGGGCAGCGATGCCGGCCGACACCGGATCCTACCGCTTCGGGCCGTTCGTGCTCGACACGGTCTCGTTCCGTCTGTACCGGAGCGGGAGCCCCGTGCCCCTGTCGCCCAAGAGCGCCGACCTCCTGCTGTATCTGCTCGCGCGTCCGTCCACGCTGGTCACCAAGGACGAGCTCTTCAAGGCGCTCTGGCCCGACGTCGCCGTCACCGACAACGCCCTGACACAGGCCGTCTCGGAGCTCAGGCAGGCCCTCGGCGACGATCCCGCGGCCCCGGCCTACATCCAGACCGTGGCGCGCCGCGGGTACCGCTTCGTGGCGCCGGTCGCGACGGGTCCGCCGGAGGCCGCGGCCGCGCCCGCGCCGGCGGCGATGCCGGACGCCGGACGGCCGCGCGCCATCGCCGTCACCGATTTCGCCAACGTCTCGGGCGATCCGGAGCTGGCCTGGCTCGTCACCGGCATCGCCGAGACCGTCACCAACGATCTGCGTGCGCTCGGCGTCCTGCGGGTGATCGACCGCGTGCGGGCCTCCGAGGTGCTGGGCCGCGCGGGCGGATCGCTCTCGGCGCTCGGCCACGAGCGCGTGGCCGACCTCGCAGTCGTCGGCAGTTTCCAGCGCGCCGGCGACCGCCTGCGCATCACGGCGCGCGTGGTGGACGTCGCGTCGGGCGAGGCGCTGGCCGACGCCAAGGCCGACGGCGCGTTCGCGGACGTCTTCGACCTGCAGGACCGCATCGTCGCGCAGTTCGCCGGCCGGCTCGGCCTGGCGAGCGGCGCGGCGAGCGAGCGGCGGCAGGGGCTCAGGGAAACGTCGAGTCTCGAGGCCTACCAGGCGTTCACCGAGGGCCGCGTGAAGCTCGAGTCGCTCGAGGCCGCCAGGGTGCCCGAGGCCATCGCCGACTTCGAGCGGGCCGTCGCGCTCGACCCGCGCTACGCGCTCGCCGAGGTGGGCCTGGCCAACGCCTGGTTCTGGCGCTTCGAGCAGTCGCGCGCCGAGAACCAGCCGGCCGCCGCCGCGCTCGCCGCCGCCGTGGACCACGCGCGGCGCGCGATCGAGATCGACAAGGACTTCGCCGAGGCGCACGCGACGCTCGCCTTCGTCCTCGTGAGCGCCGGCCGCCCGAAGGAGGCGCTCGCCGCCGGCCGGCGGGCGGTGACGCTCGAGCCGGGCTACTGGGCCAACCAGTTCCGCCTGGGCCACGCGTCGTGGGGCGAGGAGCGGCTGCGTCCGTTCGCGCGCGTCCTCGAGCTCTATCCCGATTTTCCCTTCGTCCACTTCGGGACGGCCATGGTGCACGTGGCGCGCGGCGCGCTCGACCGCGCCGAGTCCGTGCTGCGCGAGGGCGCGGTCGTGCAGGACCGCCAGCGCGGGCGGCGGCAGCGGTTTCCGGCGTGCGGCCTGCACTGGCTGCTCGGGCTGACGCGCCTCGCGCGCGGCGACCTCGCCGAGTCCAGGGCCGAGTTCGAGCGCGAGCTGGAGTCGCGCGACACGGGCATCTACGCCGCCGAGTTCGCGATGGACTCGCACGTCGGCCTGGGCTACGCGCACGGCCTCGAGGGCCGGCTCGACACGGCGCGCGAGATGTTCGGCCGGGCGCTGGCGCGGTACCCGCGGCACGGCCGCTCGCTCCTCGGGCTCACGGCCGTGAGCCTGGCGGCCGGGCGCCGGGCCGATGCGAAGGCGTATGCGGCCCGCGCGTCGGAGGCCGTGGCCGAGCTCCGGCGCGGCGGGCGCGACGCCGAGGCGACGGTCAGCCAGGCGATCGAGCACGTCGTGTTCGGCCGGCTCGACGAGGCCGTCGCCGCCCTCGAGGAACTGCTGGTCCGGGCCGAGCTCCCCTTCGCGGGCTGGACGATTCCCATCGAGCCGCTGCTTCGTCCGCTGCACGGCCGACCCGGGTTCGAGCGCGTGCTCGCCCGTCTGGCCGACCGCGCCCGCTGAAGTGCGGATCGGCCCGGTTTCACGGGGTCGATTCGCCCCTCCGTCGATTTCAGCCTTCTTCACACACGTTCAGGCGGCCCGGCGCTATGTTCGCATGGGACACGGAAGGAGGCTGCCAATGGCACGGCGGGCTTGGGCGTGGGCGATCGTGCTCTGGATGTGCGGGTCGTCGGCGTTCGCCCAGGGCGGTCAAGGGACGCCAGGGACACCGGGCGCCGCGCCGGCCGAGACCGGCGCGACCGCGGACGCGAGCGGGACCAGGCTGCTGTTCGGGCCGACGGCGCGCGCCCTGCCGCGCGGCCAGGTCTATCTCGGCGTGTACGAAGTCTGGATGCCGTTCCTGCAGGTGGGCGTGACCGATCGGTTCTCGATCGGCGCCGGCACGCCGCTGGTCTTCGGCCTCGGCGGACACCGTCCCGTGTGGCTGACGCCGAAGGTCCAGCTCGTGAGCGGCCACCGGACGCAGGCCGCGGTCGGTCTGCTTCACGTCACCGCGTTCGGCAACGGAAGCGCCGGCATCGCCTACGGCGTGGTCACCCGCGGCACCGCCGAGTCGGCGATCACGATCGGGGCCGGCTGCGCGTACGCGCGCGGTGGTGGTTCACCCGTCGTGATGGTGGGCGGCGAGCGGCGCGTCGGCCGCCGGCTCGCGCTCCTGACCGAGAACTACCTGTGGCCCGGCGGATCGGGCGTGTTGAGCGGCGGCATGCGCGTCCTCGGCGAGTCTCTCACCGCCGACCTCGGTCTGGCGATCCCGATGGGCGTAGAGCCCCTGATCGCCTTCCCGGTGGTCAATTTCGTGTGGAGGTTCTAGCCGCTCACGCTTTCTCAGCACATTTCAGCCACCGCTCACGGCGTCTCAGCGCCAGGCGCGTATAGTCCGATCGAGGAATCTCGACCGTGAGTCGGTAACCACCTGGCGCGACCGCGTGGGGACGCGGCCGGGGAAGAACAGGAGGAGCCATGTTCTTTATGCTGCTGCTCGTGACGTTCCTCATTGCCGCCGTGGTCTCGACGGGCGTTGCGCTGCTCTTCGCCGGTCCCATCCGCCGCGTCCTGGTCCGGCTCGTCTCGGAGGACCTCGCGCCGCTCTTCCGGCGCTACATCGTCTTCGCGATCTACGTCGTCGGGATCGGCGGGGGCGTCCGCCTCTGGGACGTGGAGAAGTACATCACCCCGGACAAGGACGGGCACCTCCTCGCGCTGAACGCCGACCGCTGGGTCATCGAGGTCTACAAGACCCTCATGGGCACCCTCACCGGCGTGGCCTGGATGCTCCTGATCTTCTTCCTGTTCGCCCTGGTGGCCTACGTCGTCGTGCGCGGCTTCGAACTGAGGAAGGCCGTGTAAGCGGGTGCCACAGGTCTTTGACCTGTGCCAGCCGCAGCCCAGGTCGGCGACCTGGGCAACGCTCATCGCTGTTGGCCAATATTCGCTTAAAGCGTATACTCCTTGGGCGTGCATGCTCCCCTGACGCCGGTCGCCTTCGAAATTCTCCTGGCCCTCGCCGACGGTGAGCGTCACGGCTACTTCATCATGCAAGAGGTCGAGCGGCGCAGCGACGGACGGCTGAGCCTGCACCCCGGCACGCTCTACCGCGCGCTCAACCGTCTGCTCGGCGAGCGGCTGATCGACGAAGTGACCGGCCCTGCGGCCGCGGCAACCGGCGAACCCCACGACGCCCGGCGCCGCTACTACCGTCTCACCGATCTCGGACGCGCGGTCGCGGCGGCGGAGGCCGCGCGGCTGGCCAGCCAGGTGAGCGCGGCGCGAATGAAGAACCTGCTCGGCCGGGGAGACGCGTCGTGACGACGCAGCCCGATCGCGGCCACCGGCTCGCCGCCCACCTCTACCGCCTCCTGCTGCGCGCGTATCCCCGCGGATTCCGCGAGCACCACGGCGCGGCCATGCTCGATCTCTTCCTGACCAAGCTCAATGACGTGCGGCAACGGGCGGCGAGCGGCGGGCGGCTGCGCTTCTGGCTCGGAACCTTGAGCGATGTCGCGCGGAACTCCGCGGCCGAACGCGCCGCAGGACGCCAGCGTTCGGGTGTGACAGCGCCGAGACAGGCTGGCGGATCCGCGTTCGGTGCCATTGTCCAGGACGTCCGCTTCGCGCTGCGGCGTCTGGCGCACGAGCCGGGCTTCACGACGGTGGCGGTCCTGACGCTCGCGCTGGGCATCGGCGCCAACACGGCCATCTTCTCGGTCCTCGACGCGATGCTGCTTCGCCCGCTCGCCGCCCGGGAACCGGACCGCCTCGTTGCCGTCACGCAGGGCCACGAGACCTGGTGGGAGTTCCCGTATCCCGTGTGGGTGGAGATCCGCGACCGTCACCTCTTCGACGGTGCGCTCGCCTGGTCGGGCGCGCGCGTCAACACCGCCGCGGGCGGGCCGGCCGACTTCGTGGACGGCGCGTGGGTGAGCGGCGGCGCCTTCGACGTGCTAGGCGTGCCCGCCCTGCTCGGGCGAACGCTGACCGAGGCCGACGATCGGCCGGGCGGCGGACCGGACGGTCCGGTGGCGGTCCTCAGCTATCGCTTCTGGCAGCGTCGATTCGGCGGGGCAGCCGACGTCATCGGGCGGTCGCTGGACATCGATCGTGTGCCGTTCAGGATCGTCGGCGTAACGCCGCCCCGATTCCTCGGACTCGTCGCGGGTCTCCCCTTTGACGTCGCGCTCCCGCTCGGAGCCTCCACCCTCGCCAACGGGACGTCCAGCCTGGGACCGTTCGGGCTCTACGTGGACATCGTCGCGAGGCTTCGCGACGGCCAGACCGCCGGCGAGGCTGCGGCGGCGCTTCGCGCCGCGCAGGCGCAGATCCGGGCCGCCACGATGCCGCCGTTCACCTACGCGAGCGACCGGGACCAGTACCTCGAGGAGCCTCTGTCCGCGCGCGCGGCGCCGACGGGCCTGTCGCCCTTCGGGTCCCGTTACGAGCGGCCCCTGCTCGTCATTCTGGGGGTTGTCGCCAGCGTCCTGCTCGTTGCCTGCGCCAACATTGCCAACCTGCTGCTCGCGCGCACGGCCGCGCGCCGGCACGAGCTGAGCGTCCTGGTGGCGCTCGGAGCGTCGTGCTGGCGGCTGGCGCGACAGCTGCTCGTCGAGGGCCTGCTGCTCGCCGCGCCGGGCGCCGCGCTGGGGCTCATGTTCGCCCAGTGGGCCGGCCGGTTTCTGGTGGCGCAGCTCTCGACCCAGGCCTACACGGTGTTCTTCGACCTGGCGCCGGACTGGCGCGTGCTGGCCTTCACGGCCGGCATTGGCGCCGGCACGGTGCTTCTCTTCAGCACGGCGCCGGCGCTGCGCGCCGCGCGCGCAGCGCCCATCGATGCCCTCAAGCGGCGGCCCAGGGTCGGCGCGGACCACGGACGATTCGGGGCAGGCGGCGGCCTGGTCGTCGCGCAGGTTGCGCTCTCCCTGGTGCTCGTCGTCATGGCGGGGCTGTTCGTCCGGACCTTCACGGCGCTGGCGGCCATCGACCCGGGATTCGACCGCGATCGCGTGCTGATTGTCGGCATCGACACTGCGCACAGCGCCGTGAAGCCCGGCGCTCGCGCGGCGCTCTATGCGCGCCTGCGCGAGGCGGCCGAAGCGGTTCCCGGCGTGGCGCGCGCGGCCGCCTCGGCGGCGATGCCCCTCGGCAACCTGCGGCTGACGCCGCTCGTCGACGTGCCGGGCAGGCCGCCGATGTCGGCGAGCAACCGCTTCCTCTACGGCAACACCGTCACGCCCGGGTGGTTCGCGACCATGGGCTTGCGCGTGGAGGCGGGACGCGACTTCGACGCGCGGGATCGCGAGGGAGCGCCGCGGGTCGCGGTGGTCGACGAAGCGTTCGCTCGTCGTTTCTTCGCCGGTGCGAATCCGGTCGGACGCACAATTCAGGAGATCGACAGCCCCGGTGAGCGGCACCCGCTCACCATCGTGGGCCTGGTCTCTGACGCCGTCTACCCGTCGCTGCGGGAGACGCCGCCACCGACACTGTACGTCCCGGCCGCACAGGCCACCTACCTGCAGCGGACGGCGTTCAACCTCCTTGTCCGCGCGGCGTCCGGACCGCCCGCGCGCCTTGCCCGGCGCGTGGCCGACGCCATCGGTCGGGTCGATCCCGATCTGACGCTCACCTTCCGCACGCTCGCCGATCAGATCAACGCGTCGTTCAAGCAGCAGCAACTCGTGGCGCTGCTCGGGGGATTCTTCGGCGCCCTGGCCCTGCTGCTGGCCGCCGTGGGGCTGTACGGCGTGACGGCGTACGGCGTGAGCCGCCGCCGCGCGGAGATCGGGATCCGCCTGGCGCTCGGTGCCGACCCGGCTGGTGTGGTACGGATGGTGGTCGGCCGCGCCGCTCGCCTAGTGGCGCTCGGCGCGGCGGCCGGCCTCCTGGCGAGCCTTTGGGGGGCGCGCTTCGTGACGGCGCTCCTTTACGGCGTCGAGCCGCGCGACCTGCCGACCTTCGCCGCGTCCGCCGTCCTGCTCTCCGCAGTCGCTGCGCTCGCCGCGTGGCTGCCGGCGCGGCGCGCCGCGCGGATCGATCCCGCGCGTGTGCTCCGAGAAGAGTGACCCTGCGGTGTCGTCGGGGCGAGGCGCCGCCTTGCCCCGACCGTGTCCCGATCGGGAAGCGCCGCCTCGCCCCTACGCAACGGTCGCGACCCGCGCTACCATGCGCCATGCGCGTCAGGCGCCGGCGGCCGGTCGGCTGGCTCGTGCTGCTCCTCGCGGTCGCGGCGTGCGACGGCCGCGGGCTCGGCGAGCCGCAGGTCGTGGCCGCGGGCGTCCGCCGCTACCATCTCACCGACACCAGCCTGCTCGACGGCCCCGGGCCCATCGCGATCGACCTGCTGCGGCTCGATCCCCAACGCGTCGACCTGCAGAGCGCGCTCGCGCGCGACGAGGTGATGGGCCGCGAGGCCGTGCTCGACACCGCGCACCGCCACGAGGCGATTGCGGCCGTCAACGCGGGCTTCTTCCTGCCGAACGGCGACCCGGCGGGCGTCCTGAAGGTCGGCGGCGAGCTGGTGAGCGAGACGGGCCGCGCGCGCGGCGCGGTCGCCATCCTGGAACGCCCGTCGCGGCCGCGGGTGGCGCTCGTCTTCGACCGCGTGACGGTCGATCTCGCCGCGCGCTTCGACACGGCCGGCGGCCCCGCGCGCGTCGAGATCGACGGCGTGGACACGACGCGCCGGCGCGGCGAGCTGATGCTCTTCACCCCGCGCTATCACGCCGACACCGACACCGCGGGTCACGGCACCGAGTGGACGCTCGGCGGGTCGCCGCTCGCCGTCGAGTCCATCAGCCACGACGCCGGCCGCTCGCCGATCCCGCGCGACGGCGTCGTGCTGTCGTTCGGCGGCACCCACCCGCCCGCGCCCCTCGACGCGCTCGACGTCGGCCGCCAGGTCGTCATCGAGTCGCGTTTCCACACGCGCCTGGGCACGCCGCCCGCCGCGTGGGCCTCGGCCCGTGACATCGTCGGCGGCGCCGGCCTGCTCGTGCACGCGGGACGGGCGCTCGAGGACTGGTCCGACGAGCAGCTACGGGAGGGGTTCTCCACCGAACGTCATCCCCGTACCATGATCGGCGTGGACGACCGCGGCGAGATCTGGCTGGCCGTGATCGACGGGCGCCGGCCCGACCACAGCGTCGGCATGACGTTCGCCGAGCTGCAGCGGCTGGCGGCCCGCCTGCGCCTGCAGGAGGCGCTCAACCTCGACGGCGGCGGGTCGACGACGATGGTGGTGCGGAACGAGATCGTGAACCGGCCGTCGGACAAGGAAGGGCCGCGCGAGGTCAGCGATGCGCTGCTGGTGCTGGCGCGTCCCGTGCGGCCGTAGCGCTGGACGTCGTTCGCGCTGCCCCGGACCCCGGACGGACCCTAGGACGGCGGCCCCCCGGGGCCCTTCTTCTCGCTCTTGTCGCTCTTGGCCTTCTCGGCGTTCAGCTTCTCGAGCTGGGCCAGCTCGCGCTGGATCTCCTCGCGGATCGCCTGCCGCTCGTGCTCGGTACGGGCGTTGGCGAGGGCCTTGAAGCCCTTCTGGGCCAGGTAGATCAGCGCCCCGGTGAGGTTGGCGGTCAGCATCGACAGGCCGTCGAATCCCGCCGAGCTGTAGAGCTCCTTCGGCGTGACGAGCGCCATCATGTCGGCGTGCGTGGGCGCCGCGCCGGGGACCGGCCCGTGCAGCAGGTCGGCGCCCTTCAGGAACGTCTGGATGTCGGGCGTGGCGGTCACGTCGACGTAGAACCGCGGGATGTCATCGCGGATGGGGAGGTCGAGCTTCAGCTTCGGCTCCGTCTCGAGCCCCTTCCGGATGCGGCTCAGCGAGACCGGGAAGTCGGTCGCGGGGTCCGGCTCGGCTGGCTTCGTGGCGGCCGGCGCGGCAGCCTGCCCCGCCCCGGTGGCCGGAGGGACACCGGTGTCCTGCTGGAATCCCGCCGCCTGGACCGGTCCGGCCAGGAAGAGCAGTACGGTGAAGGCCGCTAAGCTCCCGGACATGAGTCCCTTGTAGTCAGACGCGGGATGTGGCGCCCTGGTCGTGTCCGCCCGGAGCCCCCACCCCGAAAGGGACGCAGCAATCTTCGAGCCAGTCTCGGTACCTTCGATCTTACCCCTTGTCGCCCAGGACCTGCACGACGAAGCGGCGCGACCGCGGTCGCGTGTCGAACTCGACGAGCACGATCTGCTGCCACGTGCCGACGAGCAGCGTGCCGTCGCGAAACGGCACGGTGAGCGACGGGCCGAGCAGGGCCGCGCGCACGTGGCTCGACCCGTTGTCGTCGCCCCACCGTTCGTGATGGCGGTACTTGCCCTGGCGCGGCGCGATCGCCTCGAACGCGGCGCCGAAGTCGGCGACCGCGCCGGGCTCGAACTCGATGGTCGTGACGCCCGCGGTCGATCCCACGACGAACACCGTGACGGTGCCGTCGAGGGCCCGCGAGCGCGCGACGGCCTCGGCGACGAGCGGGGTGATGTCCTTGACGTCGCCCTGCCCCGCTGTCTCGATTTCGTGTGTGACGGTCGTGACCATGCTGGTGTCTCGGGCCGGCTTCAGCCGGCCCGCAGTGCCTCGTGCGCGCTCATCCGCCGTTCATGACGTCCCGCAGCGGCGCCCACGCGTCCGGATCCTGGATCAGCAGCGTGGCGAAGTAGGTGGACACCTGCTCGGCGGGGAACGTCGTCATGAGCGTCCGCGCCGCCGTCCGGCACGTGTCGGCGTCGGGCAGCTTCACCTGTTCGGCCGTGATGAGGCCGTCCTCGTGCGGCACGCCGAGCGCGTCGAGGAACGCCGCCATCATCGGCCGCTGGCGCGTGAGGTGGTAGCTGACGAGCAGGCGCGCGGCGAGCGAGTCCGACACGTCGGGCAGCGACGACAGGCACCTCGCCCGCTTGTCGATCGGCAAGGCGATCACGCTGCGGGCGCGGAACTTCAGATGCCGCGCGATCGCCTCGATGGCCTCGGCCTGCGACGTCACGTCCTCGGTGTCGGCCCAGAAGGCCCGCGTGGTCTCGAGCCGGTCCTCCGCGGGGATCCGCTTCCAGAGCTTCGAGGGCCTGAGCGACGGCGCGTTCGACGAGGGCATGCGGTCAGTGTATATCACGGCTCACGGCCCACGGCTCACGGCTCAGGCAAGGACGTTCGTGAGCCGTGAGCCCTGAGCTCTGAGCCAGGAATGTCATAGTTCCCGATTCACGCTCGGCGATACGCGGGCCTCGATGGTGCTGTCGGCAGTCGTCTTCGGGGCCGGGTTCGGCACGGCGTACCCGGTGTTCTCCGCCTACGTCCTGCAGCAGGTGACGGCCGAGCGGCGCGGCGCCGCGTTCGGCGCCATGCTGGCCGCGTTCGACACCGGCATCGCCACCGGCTCGACGACGCTCGGGTGGGTCATCGAGCAGGTCGGCTACCCGTCGGCGTTCGGCATCGCCGCCGCCACCACCGCCCTCGCCCTGCCCTACTTCATCGTCGCAGACCGGCGGATCCGCCGGACGCCCCGGGCCGGCGCGGCTGCAGCGTCGCGTCGATGAACTCCTTCACGAACCGCCCCAGGCGCGCGTAGTCGCCGTGGTAGTGGTGCGAGCCCGGCAGGCGCACCACGCGCGCGAACGCCGCCGCGCCCTGGTCGAGGCACGCGCCTTCGTCCTCGTCGGTGCCGGCGATGCATAGGGTCGGGAGCCCGAGCGCGCGCAGCGCGGGCGTCACGCGGGCGCCGCTGCCGTCGCGCGCCGTGCGAATCCAGTCGAGCGGGTCGATCTCGTAGGCGGCCGTCGAGCTCGGCGACACGAGCACCAGCCCGGCGAGCGACGTCCGGTCGGCCGCCGGCCACTCGGCCACCGCCGGCGGCAGCACGCTCGCGCCGAACGAGTACCCGCCGGCGAACACGGGCAGACCGTGCCCGGCGAGCGGTGCGACAATGCGGCGCAGGTCGTCGGAGACCTGGCGGGGCGACTTCTCGCGCCAGAAGTAGCGCAGCGAGTTGAGGCCCACGACCGCCACGCCCGCGTCGTTCGCCGCCTGCGCGATGCCCTGGTCGAGCGCCGCCCACCCGCCGTCGCCGGACACGAACACCAGGTAGGCCTTCGGCGGATCGGTCCAGCGAAAGACGAGCGGCAGGTCGAGGGCCGCGTAGGCCGACTCCAGCTCGCGCGCCGCCGGCGGTGGCGGCGGCGGCGCGGGCGCCGGGCGCTCGGCGTCGCGCCAGACGGCCGCGGCGGCCTGGTCGAAATCGGCGCCCCATCGCAACGGCCGGCCGAACCCGTGCCCCGTGCCCTGCACCTCGATCAGGTGCGCGTTGGGCACCTTGTCGAGGAACGCCCGGGTCGCGTCGAACGGGCACACCTGGTCCTGGATGCCCTGCAGGATGTACCACGGGCGGGAGACGGTCGAGGTGACGGGCAGCCACGCCTCCCGCTTCTTCGGATCGAACGACGGCCGCCAGTCGCGGGCGCTGCACACGGGGCGGTCCACCGGCAGGTCCGGGCAGAAGCCCAGGCTCAGGCCGCCCGCGAAGGTCGTGTGCGGCGCCGCCGCCAGCGCGCCGTACACGAGCGTCGCGCCCGACGAGTAGCCGATGACGAGCGGCGCCCGGTACTCGGGCAGGCCGAGCGCCTTCTGCGCGGCCTGCGAGATCACCTCCAGGTCGCCGGCCGGGTACCAGCATCCCGCGCCCGACGCGGTGGCCTTGCGCAGCGTCGCGTACGAGATGCCGATCACGATGGCGTCATCACCCGCCAGCCGGCGCGCCATGTCCACGACGCCGAGGTTCCACCCGCCGTCGCCGCTCAGGAACAGCGCGACGTGCGTCGTCGGGCGCCTCGGCACGTAGGCGACGCCCGATCCGACGATCGGGAGACGCAGCGTACGTTCGATCCATGGCCGTTCCGCCGGCGTGGCGGGGCGCTGCGGCGGCGGGGCGGCCTGCGCGAGCGCGACGAGTGACAGGAGCACGACTGGCATCATCACGGGTGATCCTTGTCCGTTCAGGAAGATCCTTGTCCGTTCGCGGGGATCTCTGTCCGTTCGCAGGGATCCTTGTCCGTTCAGGGGGATCCTAGTCCGTTCGGGACTGTCACGCTGAGCGGGTCAGCCAACTGGCCGAACGGACAAGTGTCAGCTCCTGAACGGACGACCGTCAGCTCCTGAACGGACACCCGTTGGCCCCCTGAACGGACAAGCGTCAGTACCCTGAACGGACAAGCGTCAGTACTGCGTAGAATGGCCATTGTAAATCCGCGGCGCCCCCTGGCGCATGCTCCAGGGTGGTAGCGGGCGCGGCCGCCGGCAGCGGAGGCTTCCCATGACCTTGAACGACGCGCACTGCCACTTCTTCTCGGCGGGCTTCTTCGACGCGCTCATGGACGAGCTGGTCCGCCAGGATCTGCGGCCGACCGGTGAGCCGGCGGCGACCCTGCCGCGCGCGCTCGTCTGGGAGCAGCCCGGGTCCCCGGTCGGGCTGGCCGACCGCTGGGTGGCCGAGCTCGACCGCCACGGCGTGTCGCGCGCCGCGCTCATCGCCAGCGTGCCGGGCGACGAGGCGTCGGTCGCCGCCGCCGTCGCGCACCGCCCCGACCGCTTCGTCGGCTTCTTCTTCCTCGACCCGACCGCGCCCGGCGCGATCGACCGCGCGCGCCGCGCGCTCGCCGAGCAGCGCCTGAAGACGATCTGCCTGTTCCCCGCGGCGCACCATTACCGGCTCGACGACGAGGCGGCGGTGCAGGCGTTCGAGGTCGCGGCGGCACACGGCGGCTGCGTGTTCACGCACTGCGGCGTGCTGTCGATCGGCGTCCGGAAGAAGCTCGGCCTGCCGAGCGCGTTCGACCTTCGCCTGGGCGATCCGCTCGCCCTGGCGAAGACGGCCTCGCGCTTCCCGCAGGTGCCGGTCATCGTGCCCCACTTCGGCGCCGGCTTCTTCCGCGAGGCGCTCATCGCCGCCGACGCCTGCCCGTCGATCCACTTCGACACGTCGAGCTCGAACGCGTGGATCAGGTTCCACCACGGCCTGACGCTCGATGACGTGTTCCGCCGGGCCCTGGACATCGTCGGGCCCGCGCGCCTGCTGTTCGGCACCGACTCGTCGTTCTTCCCCCGCGGGTGGCAGCGGGGGATCCACGAGACGCAGCTGGCCATCGTCAAGAGGCTGGGGCTGGATGCCGAGGAGCAGGCCCTGATCTTCGGGGGGACGTTCGAGAAGCTCTTCCCGAGGGACCGGTGAGTCCGCGCGCTCCTCAGGCGCGCCTCGACGGCCCGAGCGAGGCCTGACGCCGGCGGTGCTGGTCGAAGAAGCGGTTGCAGGCACGCTGGAAGCGCTCGGCCAGCTCGCGGCCCGCGTCGCCGGGCACCGGGCCCAGCCGCCGCCATGCCGCCTGCGCGTCCTTCACGTCGTCGACGGCCGCGCGCCACTTCGCCTCTTCGACGTGCGGGCCGCTCGGGCGTCCCCCGATCGTGTTGGCCGCGAGCGCCTCGCGCAGGCGCGCCGCGAGGATGGCGGTCGGCGACGAGGCCGGCGCGGCGAACTCGGGCTCGCCCGCCAGGCAGTTCTCGACGCGCGTACAGAGCGCGTCCATCTTCTTGCGGTTGGTCTCCGGGTCGAGCGCCGTGCCCGCGACGCCCTCGGGGTAGGTCTCGACCAGCCGGGTGATGGCGGCCTGATAGCGTACGGTCAGCGGCTCCAGCACGTCGCGCGGCAGGGCCGGCAGCCGCGACCACCGGGTCCAGCTCGCGGCGGCGCGCTCGGCCAGGCCGTCCGGCATCCCCGCCTCCGGGTCGGCGGCGGCGAGCGCCTCGAGATCGGTCACGAGGGTCTCGCGCTCGGAGAGCTTCGAGCCCAGCTCGATCTGGTGGCGGTGCTTGTAGCGATCGAAGAAGTGGTCGCACGCGGCGCGGAAGCGCTGCCAGATCGCCTCGGACTTGTTCTTGCGGACCGGGCCGATGGTCTTCCACTCGGCCTGGAGCCGGCGCATCTCGGCGGCGGTCGTCTCCCACTCGGTGGACTCGGCGAGCGCTTCGGCCTGGATGCAGAGCGCCTGCTTGCGCTCCAGGTTGGCCGACCACATCTGCTTCCGCTCGGCCAGATCGGCGTGGCGCCGCGTGAAGAACGTGTCGCACGCGGCGCGGAACCGCTTCCACACCGCCTTCGCGTGCTTGCGCGACACCGGGCCGGTGGCCTTCCACTCGGCCTGCAGCCGCTTCAGCTCCTCGGCGGTCTTGATCCAGTCGGTCGAGTCGGCCAGCGCCTCGGCCTTCTCGCAGAGCGTCTCCTTGATCTGCAGGTTGCGCGCGCGCTCCTCGGCCTGCTTGGCGAAGAAGTCGCCGCACCGGGCGCGGATCTCGTCGCTCGCGCCCTTGAAGCGGTGCCACAGCGCCTCGGCCTGATCGCGCGGCGCCTCGGCCACCTCGCGCCAGTGCGCGTGCAGGTCGCGCAGCGCCGCGGCCGCCTTCTCGAGATCGGCCTCCGCCTTGAGCGCCTCCACCTGCGCGATCAGCTCCTCCTGCGCCGAGGCGTTGGCGAAGCGTTTCCAGTCGTCGAGCTCGCGCAGCTCGTGCACGCGCGGCGTGAGCGCCGCCTGGAGCGCCTTCAGGCGCTCCACCACCTCGTCGGCCTCCTTCCCCCGCGGCAGGGGCGGCGGCGTCTCGAGCGCCGCGCGGATGTTGCGCAGCCCGCGCTCGGCCTCGCGCAGCTTCAGGTCCTCGGCGCCGGCGCGGGTCTCGAGATGCTGGCAGAGCTGCGTGAGCCGCGCCAGGTTGTCCTTCAGGCCCTGCTCCTGCTGGCGCCGCGCGTCGGCGTCGCGCGCGGCCAGCCGGGCGCGCGCCTGCTGGAAGCGCGCCGCGATGGCCTCGTCCACCAGGCCGCCGGACCGGGCCTCGAGCGCCT
>JAHECP010000110.1 GCA_024641665.1 Acidobacteriota bacterium | reverse complement strand
CCGCGTGATCCGCACGTCGCGCAGCCAGTACGGGTAGACCCGATGCGCCGGATGCGCCAAGCTCAGCCGCGGCTTCGGCCCCACCGCCTCCAGCCCCATCCGCCGCATCAGCCGCTGGACGTGCTTCCGGTTCACCAGCTGCCCGGCCTGCTGCAACGCCACCTGCATGCGGCGCGACCCGTAGAACGGGGTCGCCGTGTACTGCTCATCCAGCAAGCGCATCAGCGTCAGATCCTCGTCACTCACCGGCACGGGCGCGTAGTAGTACGACGAACGCGGCAGATCCAGCAAGGCACACTGCCGCGCGACGCTCAGCCCTGGATCCGTTGGGTCGACCGCGGCGCGTCGGTCAGCGGTCGACCAACTGGTGTTTTCTCTTCAACCAGTCCAGCTCCACCTTCAGCTGGCCGATCTCTTGATACAGCGCGGCCTGCAACGCCTCCTGGTCGGCGGCCTCCCGGTCCCGCCGCTTCGCAAAGACCTGCGGCAGCTCCGCCAAGGCCTGCTTCTTCCACTGCGTGATCTGAACTGGATGAACCCCAAACGTGGACGCCAACTCGCTCAACGTCCGATCGCCCCGAATCGCCGCCACCGCCACTTTCGCCTTGAACTCCGCACTGTGCTGTCGTCGTCGTGCCATCGCTGGCCTCCCTGCCCGCGGGCTGACGACCTTAACTTACCCGACTGTCCAGTTTTTGGGGTCCACTATAGTCGTCGACCAGCTGGAGCGCCCGATGGTCTTGAGGCGCGCACACTTGCTGATCAGCAGACGTCGCGGTACACTTCCGCCGAAATGGCTGCCAGGCGTATCTTTCTTCTCCTGTACCTGCTATCCGGCGCCGCCGCACTTCTGTACGAGGTCGCGTGGTCGCGTCTCCTCACGCTTTACATGGGGCACACCGTCGGAGCGGTGGGAACCGTCCTGGCAGCATTCATGGGAGGCTTGGCGGTCGGCGCCGGGGTCGGAGGCCGCGTCGCACCATCGTTGCGCCGGTACCGTGCCTTGCGCGTGTACGCCGGACTCGAACTCACGATTGCGGCCTGTGCCTTGCTCCTCCCGCTCGCATTGTCAGTCGCCCACCCCGTTCTTGCCTGGGCGTACCGAAACGGTGAAGGCGGTCGTCTCTTTGGCCTGACCCGCGTGGTCCTGAGCCTGCTCCTGCTGTCGGTACCAACTGCAGCCATGGGCGCGACTTACCCGGTCGCCGTGCGATGGCTCGCCACAAGAGCGCAAGTGGCTGCCGCGCGGGCGAGCCACCTGTATGCTGCCAACACGGCTGGCGCCGCAACCGGCGCTGCGCTGGCGGGCTTCGTGCTCCTTCCGACGTTTGGCCTGCGCGGAACGATCCTCACGGGCGTGGCCCTCAATGTTGCTGGGGCGTGCGGCGCTCTTCTGTTGGCCGCTCGCATGCCCGTGCTTGTCGAAGCGGAAGTTGTGAATGAAGTAGCGTCAGCGCCCCGATCGTCAAGTCTGCGCACCCACCATCGGAGCGGCCGAGCGCGCGGGAACAGCAGCTGCAGTGAGGCACGATCCGGCAGTCTTGAGAGGCCTGCCATCGCGCTCGACGCGAGCGTGCCGCTCCCTGGGCGGACGCGCCTGGCGGCCGTAGCGCTAGGAGTCTCTGGCTTCGTCGCGCTTGTGTACGAAGTGGCCTGGACACGGATTATTGGCTTGGTGCTGGGCCCGACGACTTACGCCTTCAGCGCGATGCTCGTGGCCTTTGTCGCGGGGCTTGGGATTGGCTCGACGCTTGCCGCCGCGTTGCTCCTCCGCATCCGTCGTCCCGGCGCCTGGCTTGGCATCGCAATGGCTGCGGCTGCCGTGGCGGCGCTGATCCTCTGCTGGCACATCGATCGGCTGCCCCTCAGTATCGCCGCCGTGGTCGCCCGACCAGATGTGCGTGTCACATCTGTGCTGACTCTGCAGACCGTGCTGGTCATCGCCCTCATGTTGCCCATGACGACCGCGCTCGGTGCGACTTTCCCTCTCGCGATCGGGTTGGCGACGTGCGGAGCTGAGCGTGCGCCTCGCGATGTCGCTACCGTGTACGCGACGAACACCGTCGGTGCGATTGCCGGCGCCTTGGCCGCAAGTTTCCTATTCATCCCAGTGCTGGGCCTCCAGACGACCGTGCGCGCCGCCGGGCTGCTGGCCACTGGAACCGGGGTGACGGTGGCCTTGCTGAGCTCCGACGCCTGGGCTGATCGCATCGTCGCGGTGACTGCGGCGACGATGGCGATCCTGGTGGCGGCATTCATGCCTTCGTGGAATCGCGCCCTCCTCTCGAGCGGTGCCTACAGGTACGCATCGGGCCTCAACGACGCCGACTTCGAGTCGGTTCTCGAGGCAGGCCGTCTACTCTACTATCGGGAGGGCGCCGCGGGCACGGTCTCCGTGAAGCAGCGGGTCGGTATCAGGTCCCTGGTCATCGACGGCAAGGTCGACGCATCGAATGGGGCGGACATGCTGACGCAGAAATTGCTCGCGCATCTGCCGCTCCTCCTGCACCGGCATCCGCGGACAGTCTGCGTCATCGGACTCGGCAGTGGCGTTACGCTCGGCGCTGCCCTTCGGCATCCGATCGCGCGCGCGGACGTTGTGGAGATCTCGCCCGAAGTCGTCGCAGCGTCTGGTTATTTCGCGATCGAAAACCATGGTGCGCTTCGCGATCGGCGGACTCGCCTGATCGTCGGGGACGGACGGTCGCATCTGCTCCTGTCCAGCACTCGCTATGACGTCATCATTTCGGAGCCATCGAATCCCTGGCTGGCCGGCATGGCGCCACTCTTCACACGCGAGATCTTTCAAGCTGCCCGCGAGCGCTTGATGCCCGGCGGGATCCTGTGTCAGTGGGCGCACACCTACAGCATCAGCGACGAGGATCTCCGGTCGATCGTCGCAACGTTTCTCGCGGTGTTTCCCGACGGATACGCGTGGCTGATCGGCGACGCAGACCTCTTGCTCATCGGATCGACTGGTCCGCTCGAGGCGCTCGATCGAGGACTGGTCGATGCGTGGACCCGGCCGGGCGTGAGCGCGGATCTCGCTGCGGTCGGGGTTCGTGATCCTTTCTCCCTCTTGACGTCGTTCATCGCGGGCGGGCATGATCTGGCGCGCTATGCGGGCAAGGCTCCGGTGCAGACGGACGATCGGCTGTCGCTAGAGTTCTCGGCGCCCCATGCCATCTATGGCCGGTTTCAGCACTCGAACGTCGCTAGACTGTGGGAGGTCGCCGCGCGATCGGCGCGGCCGCGAGCGGTCATAACCGCACTGGCAGCGGCGACTCCCGCAGAGTGGCGCAATCGTGGCCTCATGCGCCTCCAAGCCGGCGCGTACGAGCTCGCGTATGATGACTTCCGCCAGGCGGTCACAGCAGCTCCGGGAGACGTCACCGCGCTCGACGGTCTGGTGCGAGCCGCTATAGGCGCCAGACGGGCGAGAGACGCCGCGGGGTTCTTGACACGTCTCACCGCAACAGCTCGAACCGTATCGGTTCTGCTCGGGCTTTCGAAGATTCTCGACTCGCTGGGCGAAGCCAGGGGCGCGGTAGAGGCTGCACAGCAGGCGAGGGCGATGCAGCCGAGCAATCCATTAGCCCTCGAGCAGCTCGCCCTTCTCTATGCGGAGCAGGGTGATGTAGGAGCGCTCGAACCAGTGGTGCAAGCCCTTGAGCACACAATCCCTGACCAGCCCGAGGCCCTCTACGGCAGAGCAAGCCTCGAGCTGCTTCGTGGGGACTTTTCGCGGGCAGCGGAGATCGCCGAGCGTCTCGTCAGCCTCGATCGGGCCAGCGCGAGGGCTCTTAGTCTTCTGGGCGGCGCCTACGGATTGCTCGGCGAGACTGATCGGGCCCGCCGTGCCTTCGAGGCGTCGCTGCGGCTGAACCCTCGGGATCCGGCGGTCTTGGTCAACCTCGGTACTCTCGAGCTCCGATCGGCCAACCCCCGCGCCGCGGCCGAGCACTTCGCAGAGGTCTTGTCTCTCTACCCCACGTTAACTCCGGCCCTCAGGGGGCTCGCCGACGCCCTCGAGCAGCAGGGGCACGCAGCGCGCGCGGCCAGAATTCGTGAATCTCTCCCCGCCGGCTGATCCTCTCCCTCAACACGCGCCAACTAGGAATCTGTCCGAGTAATCCGATGCGCGAAAAACCGACCTCACAGAATGCGCCAGGATCGACGATCGACAGGTCGGGAGGGGTTTCGCTATCCCCTGAAATGACCCGTTTCGCGGTTACTCGGACACGCTCCTAGCTACTTTCCGGTGAAGAATTCGGTTTCCTCCTAAGGGCGACGCATGTGTTCAGGTTCGGCGGCCGGCCGGGTCCTTCTTCCCCGTCGCGCTTTTTTCGTCGACCCCTCGCCGCAGCGATTTACGGTGGCGCCGAGGTGCCGATGACCAGCAGATTCCCAGCGATTACCCCGAGGCCGACCCAGCGCTCCATCCCGTCCTGGCCATGATAGAGGCACCGCTGCAAGCCATGCCGGCGCTTCAAGACGCTGATCCGGCCTTCACAGCCAACGCGCCACCGCTGGCCGCGCCGAAACCAGCGTTGACGTTCATGCGCCCGCCGCGCTGGCGACTTGGAACCAGGCCGGGGCAAGACCACGCGCCGCACGCCGCGGTCGAGCGCCGCCTGCTCGTTGGCGGCCGAGGCGAAGCCCCGGTCGGCCGTCGCCAAGTCCGGCAGCCGTCCAAACGTCTGCTCGTGTGCATCGAGGGCGGGCGTCCACAGCGTCTGATCCGCGGGACGCTCGGGGTGCACGGTGTACGCGGTGACGATCTGGTGTTCAGCCTCTTGAATCGTGACCAGTTTCCCGAATTCCGTCGGTTTGACGATCTTGCCTTTGCGAATGCCTTCGGTGTGCGGCTCGAACAGACTCATGACCTTGTCCGCCACGTGTGTGTCCCCGCGCAGGACGCGCGCGCGGGTCTGCGCGATGACGCGCCGCATCAACGGGCGGACGCGCCGAACCTGCGTCTGCAGACGGGTGAGTCGACGCCGCGTCCGGTCGTCGACCGTGCGCAGCCGCTGGCCGACGCGGCGGGTCATCGTGTCGGCGTCGCGGAGTACCGCGCGGGTGGTCGCCAGCAAGCGGCGATAGCTGCGCACCAGACGCGCGCGCGTTTTCGGGCTACGCGCGAAGGCCTTGATCTCGAAGCCGCGGCGTTGGCCACTGCGCAGCCGATTGCGTACTGCGCGACGGCCGCGGCCGATCACCGCCTCGATTCGCTTCAGCGTACGCGTCACCACGCGGATGCCATCGGTCAGCAACGAACTGTCGGTCGGGTAATGAATGTGGGTCTCCACGACCGTGGTGTCCACGCGCATGCGCCGGCCCTTCGTCACCCCCGCCGTAATCGCCAGCGCCACCACGCGCTGATGCAACTGCTCGATCACAGCTGGCCCCAACGCCTTCGCGATCTTCAGGATCGTCTTCGCATCCGGCCCGGCGTCACACCCAATCCGCGCAAACGCCCGATAGACGAGATTCGTGCGGACCTCGTGCTCCAACTCCGCGTAGCTCCACCGATAGCGGTGCTTCAGCACCAGCATCCGCAACACGACTTCCGCCGGCGTGCCCGATCGACCGCGCCGTCGGCTCTGCGGCCAGCGCCGCTCGAGCGCCTCGGCGATCACCTCGACGAGCGCCTCGTCATCGATCAGCTGATCGATGCGGCGCAACGCCCCCGGCCACATCTTGTCCACATCGGGCAGGACGACTTCCCAGAGGCTACGCTCGCGCTGACGGCGGCGACCCATCCGGCCTCCTCTCCGTCATCGCGCACTCCGCTTTGCGTGGCGGCGCCAGGCGTGCTCGCGATTCAGCTCGGCGAGCGTCCGCGCGACCTCCTGAAAGCGCTGCCACGCCGCGACGCCCTCCCGCACCGTATCGGCCAGCACCTGCGGGACGTGGTAGCCCGTGGTCTTCCCGGCGTCGCCGCGATAGCTGACCTGCAGGTGGGGCCCATGCTTCGGCCCGCCGTGATGACAGGCACAGGCCGGCTGCCCACAGGTCCGGTACGTCTCGGAGACCGTCCCGAACAGCATCCGGCGGCCCAGGCGATCGAGCTCGCGCAGGCGCGCGACACGCTTCGTGGAGTGCCTAATCGATGACATCGAGTAGGATTGTAGCACAGCCACACGCGCCGCGCCAGCCAAACACGATGCGATCGGTCACGCGCCGGCCGGCCGCCGTACAGGAGATCAAGGACTTACGTTACTCATTCTTCACCGGAAAGTAGCTAAGCCAGCTAAGCTTAAGCTAGAGGCCTGCGCGGCTCTTGCCCCTCACTGCAGGGTTGACCACGTTGACCGGCCACTGTCCCGTAAGGACCCGCCGCACCTCACTCGGCGCTCCCGATTGCAGCCCCACCATGGCCTGCTCGCTGTACCAGGCGGTGTGGGGGCTGATCGTCACGTTCTCGCGGCCACGCAACGAATGGGGGTCGGGAAGGGGCTCGGGCTCCGTCGTGTCAAGAGCGCACCCGGCGATTCGGCCGGCGTCCAGCGCCCGGACGAGCGCCTGCGTGTCAACGACAGGTCCCCGGGAGCAGTTGATGAGGAAGGCGGCCGGCTTCATCTGGGCGAAGGTCTCGTCATTCATCATCCCTCGCGTCTCCGGGCTGAGAGGAGGATGAAGCGAGACGTAGTCCGACTCCCGGAGCACCTCGGCCAATTCCTTCTTCTCGCCTGGGACTTGGAACTGTGCCTGCGCAACAAACGGATCGTAATAGAGGATTCGCATGCCGAACGCAGCAGCCCGCACCGCCACCGCGCGTGCGATGTTTCCAAAACCTACCAGGCCCAGCGTACGGCCTACCAGCCTGAACATAGGTTTGCCCGGGGGGACCTCCCAACGCCCGTTCCGCACCAGGCGATCATAGAACGGCACCTTGCGGGCGCAGGAGAGGACGAGAGCCATCGTGTGCTCGGCCACTTCCTCAATGCAATAGGTCGGATTGTTAGTGACAATGATGCCGGTTTCCGTCGCCGCATTGATGTCAATGGTGTCCACGCCGATGCCATAGCGGGCTATGATCTTGCACTTCGGCATTCGAGCCATGATGTCAGGCGTGATGGGCCCCACATAGGTGTTGAGCAAGGCCTCGCAGTTCTCTGCCTCGGGCAGAAACTCCGCAGGCGTGGCTGTCTTGAACGCCACGAGTGTGGCCAGGCCCTCAAAGATCTTCTTCTCAACCTCCAAGGATTCCCAGACGTAGTCGGTGAGGACCACTTTCGCTTTGCTTGCCATGCTATCCCCCGAAAGAAAGGTGTCAGCCTGCTTACAAGCGCCCTCGAAGACCAGCGTCCCGGCGAAAGCTGGTACCCAAGTCTCGGCGCAGCCCGCAGTCGCTCGTCCGCTCCAGGCCGACTACGTAGAGCGTGGCCTTGCGATCGACCGTCCTAATGACCGAGCACGTAACATGAAGAACACGACAACCTCGATCGAGCTCACGAGCAACTCATGATACCCCTGCTGCGTGGAACAAAGCTAGTCAGAATGGAACGACGGGTTCAACGTCGCAAGGCGTGGGTCACGCTTGCGGTCACTACAACGCACAGCCGAATGCGAGACGAGCCGATCGTTCCGTTCTGACCGGCCGAACAAAGAGCTTGCCATGAAATGACAACACGCACGGGTACGAACCGTGGCAGGAGTCGCAACGCCTCCAAGACCTCGAACGAGCAGCTTTTCACGAAACAGACCCGCCGCCACCCGGATTGTGAACAAGCGATTCGTCGCACGCCACTCCAGTTGGTTGATCATAGTAGCTGCATCGCGTTCGTGAGGTTCGGCGGGCGTCCGTGCGTGGTGGCATACAGAAGGTGCGGCAACGAGCGAAGGCGATGTGGCCTTTTGACCAAACCCAACGGCGCTGCGACGCACCAGGAAGGACAGCAGCGCCATGAGCAAACACTACCGAGCCAGCCTCGACCTCAAGGCGATTCCGGAGCACGTTGGAGACGTGGGCGCGAGACAAGGGTAGTGTCCCGTCAGGTGGTGGAAATTCGAACGTGGTCTTCCGGAGTTCCACGTTGACATCCAAGTGCCGTTGAACGGCTCACGCGATCGCGGTCAGCAGTTCCTGCTCACTGGCAACGATGAGGGGCGACGTCAACCGCTTCATCGACTCCGCACTGAAATACCGCCGGTCGGCCACCGCCCACTCGTCGTCCTGCTCCAGCAACATGGCGCCCACGAGCCGTACGAGCGCCCGTGGATTGGGGAAGATGCCCACCACGCTCGAGCGCCGCTTGATCTCCTTGTTCAGCCGCTCCAGCGGGTTGGTGCTGTGCAGTTGCCGGCGATGTTCTTCGGGAAAGGGCTTGTGCGCGAGGATGTCCTCGGCGGCCTCTTCCAGCAGGGCCGCGGCCGCCGGCATGCGCGCCCGCAGGCCCTCGGCCACCTTGTGCAGCTGGCCGAGGGCACTGGCGTGATCCGGTTGGGCGAAGATCGTGCGCACAATCGCCGCGACCGGCTCCCGCAGCGCGCGCGGGACCGTGGCCAGCAGATTGCGCATGAAGTGCACCCGGCACCGCTGCCACGCCGCGCCTACCAGGACCGTGCTGATGGCCGGCCTCAGCCCTTCGTGGGCTTCCGAAATCACCAGCCGCACGCCCGCCAGGCCGCGCTTCACCAGACTCCGCAAAAAGGCCGTCCAGAAGCTGCGCTCCTCGGACGCCCCGACGTCGAGCCCGAGGATCTGCCGCTCCCCGCCCTGGGTCACGCCGATCGCCACCACCGTCGCCTGACTCACCACGCGGCCGTCGACTCGGACCTTGTGATACGTCGCATCGAGCCACACGTACGGGTGCTCGCCGGTGATCGAGCGCGTCCGAAACGCCTCGACGAGCGGGTCGAGCTCCCCGCAGATCCGCGACACCTCGGCCTTCGACAACCCGTCCAACCCCAGCGCTTTCACTGGGTCGTCCACCTTCCGCGTCGAGACCCCGTGGACGTACGCCTCTTGCACCACCGCCAAGAGGGCCTGCTCGGCCCGCCGGCGCGGCGGCAACAGCGAGGGGGAATACGTCCCGGGCCGCACCTTGGGAATGGCCAAATCGACCGTCCCGACCCGCGTGTCCCAGCTCCGCGTCCGCGTCCCGTTGCGATACGCCGTTCGCTCACTCGTCCGCTCGTGCCGCTCGGCCCCGATGAGCCCCGCCACCTCGCTCTCCATCAACGCTTGCGACAACACCCGAATCCCCTCCCGGAGGACATCGCCGTCCTGCTCCTCGAGCAGCTTGCCAACAAACGCTGACAGGTTCATCCTGCATTTGGCCATCGTCATCTCCCTCCGTGTGGTGTCCTCTTTGCCCAGAGAACTCACGGAACGATGCACGATGGCCGCTTCACTGTCCAGCCTCAGCGGCTTACCGAATTTCCACTACGTCCTGGGACTCTAACGTCACCTGCTCTGGGGACCGGACAGATCATGTCCCCTCTACACTGCATCACACACGTCTTGACTGAATCGCCTGGCAGGTGTAGCGTGTGCTCCTGCCGGGCGCATGGCACACCGCAGTGGCCTCGTGAAGGCCCGCGCGGAACTGTCGAACTGCACGGGATTCGCTGAGCCGAGCGCACCGGGTAGCTTCAGCCCGGAAAGGTGGCCTGGGACGTCACACCGGGCCGAGTCGTGGGGTGCCTAAGCCAACAATCGCCAAGCGTTGCTACAGTAGAAGCAGCGCATACCCAAGAACGCTTGGTCAGGCAAGAGGGGGATCTCGAAGGTAGCCGGCAGAGCATTCGTTCCCACGGTCGCGCGGGAATCATCGGACAGCGCGACTTGCGCGGCGCAACACCTGGACCGCCAGGATCCGGGCCGCTGCCGCCACGTAGAGCAGTACTCCAACGATACGCACTGGCACGCGCACTACCAGGCGACGGCACATGGGATCTGGAAGCAGGGCAGCGCTTGGGTCTCCGGGATGAGCTGGCCCGAGTGTCGGAAATGGCGTGATTTGCAGGCATCGGAGCAGGATCGTCATAAACGGCGACGCTCCGCTCTTCCCGTTCTTCGTTCTTCAGCTCGCCGGGCGTCGGGTCGTTCTGGTGGGTGGCGGAACCATCGCAGCCGCCAGGCTCAAACCGCTGCTCCAAGCACGGCCGGACGTCGCCGTGATACCTCCCGGGATCGGTTCCAAGATCGAGAGTGCCGGGGTCACCCTACTACAACGCGCCCTCGGACCGCGGAATCTCGACGCCGCCTGGTTCGTCGCGGCGGTGGCCTCGCACGACGTGAATCGTGCAGTCGCACGCGTGGCTGAGCCACCCAGTCACGAGTGACTGGCGAGCAACGACGATAGACGACGTTCATGGGAAAAGCCCTGACAGCAGCAGCCAATGGCAATCAACGCACCCAGGCGCGTTGTCTTGTGTTTATTTCCGAGGATACCTGTCAGGCGACCATCTATCAACATCTTGAAACCGCCCGTGAGGGCCGTGGTCATCGACCCTCCTCCCGTGAGACACAGCCCCTTCGGCAGTCTTCCGCGGGTCAGCAGGGGACGCTATGAAGGACTCCGTACGGCTAGTCCGCCATGCGGGAGGAGGTGTTCGAGGCGGCTGGGCGAAGATCGCCGGACATGGGCGTGGGCTCGTCAAAGGGATCGAGAAGCTGTGTGTCCGGGTCCACCCGGTGTTGAACGTCGGTTGTTCAGGAGAGTCTCCACGTCGTGATCACTGCGATGGCGCGTAGGAAGGGAGAATGGCCATGGTTGACTCTGCTTCGTCGCCGCCAACGGTCAGCCGTCGTGGATTTCTCGCACTGGGATGCTGCGTCGCCTCCCTGCTGGGTGTACGCCGGGCGACGGCTCGGCGTAGGACGTCCGGATGGAGCGCTATTGACGTGCACGCGCACTTCTACCCAGAGCGCTTCATCAAGGCGGTCGCCGACGAAGGAGGCCCAGCCGGAGTCCAGTTTGATCTCTCGGGTCCGGACGGACCGGCTCTCGTCCAGGGAAAGAATCGCACTACCCTCGACGTCACCTATTGGAATCTCGAAAAGCGCATTCAGAGAATGAACGCCCAAGGCGTTACGATGCATGCGTTGTCGCTGACCGTTCCCATGGTCCACTGGGCGCCTTCCGAGCGCGGTGCCCAGCTGGCACGGATGGTCAACGACGCCATGGTGGAAGCACACACCGCATTCCCTAACCGCTTCGTCGGCTGCGCCGCGTTGCCGATTCAGGATTCGGCCCTCGCCGTGAAGGAACTCGATCGGTTGGCGGGAAACCCCGCCATTCGCGGAGTGTACCTGCCCACCAACACCGGCCCTGGCGAGCTTTCGGATCCCACGCTTTTTCCCGTCTACGAGCGCTGTCAGTCACTCAACCTGCCCGTGCTGCTCCATCCACTTGCGGTAATAGGCGCCAATCGGTTGGGCCGGTTCCACCTCGGTAACCTCCTCGGCAATCCCTTCGATACCACCGTGGCCGCCGCATATCTAGTGTTCGGCGGAGTCCTCGATCGCTTTCCGCGCCTCAATATCGTGTTGGCGCACGCCGGCGGGGTATTGCCGTACCTCGTGGGCCGCCTGCAGCACGGCCAGACGGTTCGGGACGAGACCAAGAACGTGGCGCAGCGACCCTTCAAGGACTACTTGCGCCGCTTCTACTATGACACGATTATCCACGATCCGGACCTGCTCAAGTTCCTCGTAGGGCTCGTTGGGGCCGATCGCGTGATGCTCGGGAGCGACTATTGCTTCGACATGGGCTACGAACGGCCTCGTCACATCATCGAAACAATCGGCTTAAGTGCAGCCGACCAGGATAAGATCTTTTTCGGGAATGCTGCACGTCTGTTTAGTTTGTGAAACGTCTGTGCTAGTGTCATGTGCCGGTGATTTGCACAGTAAGTCAGTCTGCGTGAGCCGTCTGAGTACGCTGCGCGACGCGAGCGCTCCTGGGGAGATTCTTAGCGGAAGCGTGCGTCCACACGAACGCCTGCGGGTCCTCGTTGCTGGCGTTGATGTGTTGTCGCATCTCTTGCTCCGATTCCGAGACAGACTGCAAGGCGCGCTCACGGAACCGCTGGCGCTTCGGAGGTGGTTGTGAATGATGTCAGCCTTGTGCATGCGTAGTTGTTCATGACGATGTGGACAGCCGGGCGGAGGGCATCTGAGGTATCGCCGCGAGCGATGGGTTTGCGAAGCTCAATCGGCCAATGCCGACGGCGGTTCGGTCCGAGGAACACCCCGCCTCGATCTCAAGCGGCCCAAACGGCGAGATCATATGTGACGCACGTAATCGTGGGCATGCCGCTTCGCTTGATCCGGGTGCGTCGACAAGAACGGGGCGCGGGCGAAGCGGTGCGCGACTCCTCATGCCACACACGGCGCGAAGGCGCGCTGTCGGTGGTCAGCGGGAGAGGTGCGTCGGGGCGGCCAGGGCGCATGCTGGATTGTCCTTCGTCCGGCAACACGCAACCACCGCACTGTTCACTTCAGACACTCCTGTTACAGGATGGTTTATTAGGTTAGCTAGCTTAGGTAGAGCAAAAGCGGCGTGTAAGCGCTGGCCCTGCTTGGCTGCAAACGTTGACACTGCCACACTTGTTCACGTGCAAGCGGGGCCGGGGGAGGAAGTCGTCATGATAAGGTACGACTCTCGACAACAAGATCGCGGGTTTGTCGCGCTGCTCCTGTTCCTGGTCATGCTGGCCGGCGCCCTCAGCTGCCGTGGCAGCAAGCCGGGCACGCTGGCACCGGCCTCGATTCCCACGCCGGCACCCGATGAATGCGCGAGTCTAGCCACGCTGTGGCTGCCGGATGCGACCATTACGTCGGTAACTGTGGTCCCGGTCGCAGCCGCCGCGCCGGACGCAACAGATCCCGTGCCGGAGTACTGCAAGGTCCTGGGTACCCTCGAGCAAACGATTCTTTTCGAGGTCGCGCTGCCTACCACGGCCTGGAACGGCAAATTCATGTTCGCGGGCGGTGGGAGGTTCAACGGGTCGATTCCCAGTCTCACCCATCTGCTTGCCAGGGGATATGCCGCCGCGGGCTCGGACACGGGCCATCAGGCCCCCAGTTATGACGGCTCGTGGGCGCTCAACAACTTGGAGGCCCAGCTCAACTACGGACATCGGGCCACGCACCTCGTCACCGTCTTGGCGAAGACGATCGTGCGTGAGTACTACGGCCAGCAGGCGAAACGCGACTATTTCTTGGGGTGCTCGAATGGCGGCAAGATGGGGCTGATGGAGGTCCAGCGGTACCCTGAGGACTTCGATGGCGTCATCGTGGGGAACTTCGTCCTCGACCGCACCAGGCTCATGACGGCCTTTGTCTGGAACGCTCGGGCTGTCGCTGAGAACCCCATTCCAGAAGACAAGGTCCCCGTGATCGCGAAGGCAACGCTCGCGGCGTGTGACTCCCAGGACGGCCTGGTCGATGGCCTGATCGATCGCCCCGATCGGTGCAAGTTCGACCCGAAGATCCTGACGTGCAAATCGGGCGATGCGCCTGATTGCCTAACGCCCGGCCAAGTGGCGACGCTGGAGAAGCTCTATGGCGGGCCGAGGAATTCTGCGGGGGAACAGTTGTTTCCCGGATACCCGCCTGGCCACGAAGACGATTATCCGATGTATCAAACCGGGTCGCTGAGCAACCACCCCACCACAATCCGAATCAGGACCGGGAATGATTTCATGAAGTATTTCGTTTTTGGCCCGAAGTTCGATTCGATCAGGGATTTCGATTTCGACAAGTCTCCGTCGGCGCCGGAGGTTCTGCGCGCGGCCGCGGACCAGGATGCTGCCGACCCCGACCTCCGGGCCTTCAAGGCCCACGGCGGCAAGCTGATCATGTACCACGGCTGGGCGGATCATTCGATCACGCCGTTGCGAGACATCCAGTATTACAAAGACGTACTCAAACAGGTCGAGTATGCCGACGAGTTCGTCAGGCTGTTCGTAGCGCCCGGCCTGTATCACTGCACGGGAGGACCCGGACCCAACCACTTCGGTGGCACTGGGCAGCGGTGGCCAAAGGACGATGCCGAGCATGATATCGTGAGGGCGCTCGATCGGTGGGTGGAGGAAGGCGTCGTGCCCGAGATGCTCATTGCCACGAAGTTCGTGAATGACGATCCGAAGATGCGGATTGCGCGCACACGTCCACTCTGTCCGTACCCGCTGATGGCACGATATAAGGGCTCTGGCAGCATTGATGATGCCGCCAACTTCGTATGCGCCGATCCCCAATGACGATTCCCGACTCCGAACTCACTTGAGTTGACGGTCAAGTTGTGATGTCTCTGGTGGTCGCAGGCGTGGAGACCGTGGTCCGCAAGCCCAGCGACGGCGGGGGGGCAACCAGCGGCCGGCTTTAGATGTCCACCGAGGCTCGACCCGCTGGTCGAGGCCTTCCGGGCGCGTCCGAAGCCGGCGAGCGCCCGTACATGTGGCTCGATGCGACTCGCCGCAGACTCCGGGTCGAGGGCCGCGTGGTCAGCCAGGCGACGGTCGTGTCGATCGGCATGCCCCAGACGGCGAGCGGCGGATCCTCGGGGTCGATATCGGGACGTCGGAAGGGCGCAGCTTCTGGATGGCCTCTTAGCGGAGCTTGGTGAAGCGCGGCCTGGCGGGCGTCCGGCTGGTCATCTCCGATGCCCGCGAAGCGCCTAGACCGGCGATCCTTACCGCATTGCCCGCCTTGCTTGCACGGCCAGCCCCTTCCGGGTGTTCCAGGGCACCTACCAGAGCCAAGCACCCTGAAACCTCCAATTCCCTTGTCACAGCCTCGGGCCCGCCGCCACCACTTCGGGTGGGCAGCCGGACTCGAACTTGCGGAAGTTCTCGATGAACCGGCTGGCCAGCTGCCGGTACTTCTGCGTGTAGACGTTCCGGTCGGACCAGGACTCCGACGGGTTGAGCACCGAGGCGGGCACCTCGCCGCACACGGTGGGCACCTCGAAGCCGAAGATCGGGTCGACGCGGTACCTGACGTCGGTGAGCTGGCCGCTGAGCACGGCGTTCAGCAGGGCCCGCGTGTGGCGGATGCTGATGCGCTTGCCGATGCCGTAGGGCCCGCCGATCCAGCCGGTGTTGACCAGCCAGCAGGTGGCGCCGTAGCGCAGCATCTTGCGCTTGAGCAGGTCGGCGTAGAAGTACGGGTGGTGCACCATGAACGGGCCGCCGAAGCAGGCGCTGAAGGTCATCTCGGGCTCGCGGCCAAGGCCGACCTCGGTGCCCCCTACCTTCGAGGTGTAGCCGGAGACGAACTGGTAGAGCGCCTGGTCGGGTGCCAGCCGCGCGATGGGCGGCATCACGCCGGACGCGTCGCACGTCAGCAGCACGACGTTCTTCGGGTGGCCCGCCCGCTTCTCGGGGACGGCGTTGCCGATGAACTCCAGCGGGTACGACGCGCGCGTGTTCTCGGTGAAGCGGTCCGAGTCGAGGTCGATCACCCGCGTCACCGGGTCGAACACGACGTTCTCCAGCAGCGTGCCGAACATGTGCGTCGTCGAGTAGATCTCGGGCTCGGCGGTTGCCGAGAGCTGGATGACCTTAGCGTAGCAGCCACCCTCGATGTTGAACACGCCGTTGTCGCTCCAGCCGTGCTCGTCGTCGCCGATAAGGCCCCGGTTCGGGTCGGCCGAGAGCGTCGTCTTGCCGGTGCCGGACAGGCCGAAGAACAGCGCCACGTCGCCGTCGTGGCCCACGTTGGCCGAGCAGTGCATCGACAGGACACCCTGGTTCGGCAGCAGGTAGTTGAGGATCGTGAAGACCGTCTTCTTGATCTCGCCGGCGTACGCGCTGTTGCCGATGATGCCCAGGCGCTGGTCGAAGTTGAGCGCGATGACGGTCTCCGAGGCCGTGTTGTCAATCTGCTGCACGCCCTTGAACGACGGCACGCAGATGATCGTGAACTCGGGCACGTGCCGCCTGCACTCGTCGTTGGTCAGCGGCAGGAGGAACATGTTCCGCGCGAAGTGGCTGTGCCACGCCAGCTCGGTGATGATGCGGATGGGCAGCCGGAACTCCGGGTCGGCGCCCGCATAGCAGTCCTGCACGAACAGGTCGCGCCCCTGCAGGAAGCCCTGCAGTCGGTGCACCAGGTCGTTGAACTTGTCCGGCGCCATGGGCCGGTTGTACTGGCCCCACCAGACGCGGTCCTCGCTCGACGGCTCCCGCACGATGAACTTGTCGGTCGCCGACCGGGCCGTGTGCTTGCCGGTGTACGCGACGAGTGGCCCTTGCCGCGTGATGCGCGCCTCGGTGCGGAAAATCACTTCCTCGTACAACGCCTCGGTCGGCAGGTTCCAGTACACCTGGGCGAGGTTCGTCAGGCCGTGGTTGGCCAGGCCGTAGTCGCTCCGCAGGCTTCCCGCCTGCCCCTGGGCGGGCGTCTTGATGTCCAGGAGGTTCATCATAGCCAGTCCCTCACCAGCTTCCTGTCCCCGATGTAGATCTCGTTGGCCGAGGTCGGATCGAGTGCCCACCGCATCCGGGCGAGTCCCTCGGTCACGTCCTTCACCGTGCCGGAGTAACTGAGGCGCAGGTGGCCCTCCACGCCGAACTCCTTGCCCGGCACAGTCACGACCCTCGCCTTCTCGAGCAGGAACTGGCTCAACCCCACCGAGTCGTTGCTGTAGACCCTGAAGTCGGGCAGGCAGTAGAGCGCGCCCTCGGGCTTTGTGACGCGCACGCCGTTGAACGACGCCAGCTCCTGCATGATAACGTCTCGGTTGTTCTGGATCTGCAGCCGCACGGCCTCGACAACGCTCTGCAGCCCGTTGAGCGCACCTTCGGCTCCGGCCTGGAGGATCAGTGAGGTGCAGGAGGTCGTCTGCGCCTGAACGTTCGTCATGATCTGCACCAGCTCGCGCTGCGCGATCGCCCAGCCGATGCGGTACCCTGTCATCCCGTAGAGCTTCGCGACCCCGTTGATGACGATGATCTTCGTCGCCTCGTTGTCGCGCTTTGTGAACCGATAGGCCGGCGCCGCCTGCTTCCCGTCGAAGACGATCTTGTGATAGATGTCGTCCATGATGAGGTAGATGTCTCTCCGCTCGCAGAAGTCCACCATCTCGGCGATGAACGACTCGGGGAATACCAAACCGGACGGGTTGTTGGGGTTGTTGACGATGATGGCCCGGGTGTAGGGCCCGACTGCTTTCTCGATGTCCTCCAGCCGTGGATAGAACGTGCCGTCCTCCGGCCGCACGACGACCGGTACCCCGTAGACCATCCGCACCATCTCGGGGTAGCTCACCCAATACGGCGCGAGAATGATCACCTCGTCCTGTGGATTGAGGATCGAATACAGGAGGTTGTAGATCGACTGCTTTGCGCCCGACGAGATGATGATGTTCTCGGGCGCCACGATGCGATCGTAGTGCTCCTCGGTGTACCGGATGATGGCCTTCTTCAGCGAGGGTTGGCCGTCGGTGGGCGAGTACTTGATGTCGCCGGTGACGAGCTTGGATGCGGTGCTGAGGATCGCGCTCAGCGGCGCCTTGTTCTTGGGTTCGCCGATCCCCAGGTGGATGACCGGCTCGCCGCGCTCGCGCAGCAACCGCGCCTCCTCGTTGAGCCGCAGCGTCGGCGACTCCACGATCGATCGGGCTAGCTGACTCACGCTCATGGGGCTGCTCCTTGTCTCCAGGCGTGACCCGGCAAGGCGGATCGGCCCAGCGTTCCCCAGATTCTACATGGATCCTCCCGGATGGCGCTGCTTTCGTCGCAGCCTCGCCTCCACGACCTCCGGCACCAGGCCCGTGATCTCCCCGCCCAGCGCGAACACCTCCTTCACCAGCCGGGAGCTCAGATACGTGTAGGCCTCCCCCGGCATCATGAACACCGTCTCGACATCCGGGTAGAGCCGCCGGTTCATCAGGGCCATCTGCAGCTCGTACTCGAAATCGGAGATGGCCCGGAGGCCGCGGACGATGACGCTGGCGCCCTTGCGGCGGGCGTACTCGACCAGCAGGCCGTCGAAGGTGTCCACCTCGACATTGGGATGCTCCCGGAACACCTCGCGCGCGGTCTCCACGCGCTCCTCCACCGAGAAAAACGGCGCCTTCTCGGCGTTGACGAGCATCGCCACGATGATGCGGTCGAACAGCTTCGAGCCGCGCAGGATGATGTCCACGTGGCCGTTGGTCAGCGGGTCGAAGGACCCCGGGTAGACGGCGAGTCGCTCAGGCACCGGCAGACCTCCGTTCGTAGAACGACAGCGCGCTGTCGCCGGCGCGCACGGTGCGGGCCAGCGCGCGGCCGGCGGGCGCGGGCGGCGCGCTG
>JAHECP010000109.1 GCA_024641665.1 Acidobacteriota bacterium | reverse complement strand
AGCCATCGCGGCGGCGCGCGTCGCGCGTCAGGTCCGCGTGCGCCTGCGCCATCGCCGCGCCGTGCGCGCGGCGGAACGCGCGAGGGAGGAGGAAGAGCGCGAGGCGGTACAGGCGCGAGCCGGGGCGCGTCACCGGCGTTTCCCTTCAGCGCCGGCCAGGCGGGGCAGGAGCCGCTTGTCGCGGGCCTGCGCGGTGAGGCGCTCGAGGCGCGCGGCCTCGAGCCGCGCGACCTCCCGGCCGTACGGCGTCACCCGGTAGTACCGGCGCCGCGCGTCGTCGAGCGCCGGGTCCGGCCGGTCGTCGAGCTCCTCGATCAGGCCGCCGGCGAGGAGTCGCTTGATGGCGGCGTAGAGCGTGCTGGCGGTGAGCCGGACCTCGTCGCCGGTGCGCTGTCGGATGTCCTGAATGACGGCGTAGCCGTGCAGATCCCGGTCCGCGAGCGAGAGCAGGATCTGGAACACCGGCACGGTCAGGGGCAGGTGGTCGCGCGCGGGCGGGCGTTCGGTCGCGGTCGGCATGCGGGCTCCTGGCGGCAATTCTACCGCTCAATGGTATACCGTTAGACGGTAGAGTTGCCCCGCGGGTTTGCTGGCTGCCGGAAACGCCGGTGCCGGAGAGTCGGCGGCGCCGCTTGCCAGAAAACCGGCAGGGCGCATGCGGTGGCCGTCGGGGACTCGGCCGTTGCACCGTAACGTCACCGCGTCCAAAGACTTCGGGGCACGCCGCCCCGGCTCGCAAATTGCACGGTCCGTGGGCGGCCGTCTTGTCCGCTCGCCTCGCCGCCCGGACGGGCGGCGACGGCGCGTCCCGCCGGGGTGGCGCGCCCGTGGCGCGAACTGCTAGCCGTGTTTGCCCACTCGAACGCGTACGAAACGGTCGTTTCTCACAAACACGGCTAGGCCGCGCACAGCGCGGCCCGCGAGGGAGCGGCGCGGGGCGTTGGGGCCCCGCAAGCGACCGAGCCGGGGTGTGGGGCAGAGCCCCACTAGCAGTAGAGCGCACCCGCCATGCCCACGCGCATCGTGCCGTTCTGGAGTCGTCTGAGCGTGCGGCTCACGGCCGTGATCATCGTGATCACGGCGGGCACCATCGGTGCGTTCGCGCTCGCCGCGGCGCGCGCCCACGAGCGCCAACTGCTCGATCAGGTCGAGCGGGGCGCGGCGCTGTTCAGCGAGACCATCAAGAGCAGCACGTACCACGACATGCTCACGGACCGCCGTGCCGACGCGTACCTGATCATGGACACGATCGGGCGGCAGGAGGGCATCGAGAAGGTGCGCATCTTCAACAAAGAAGGGCGTATCACGTTCTCGACCGACCGGCAGGAGGTCGGCACGCTGGTCGACAAGAATGCCGAGTCCTGCTACGCCTGCCACGCGGCGAACCAGCCGCTGCAGCGGTTGACCATCACATCGCGCCGCCGCACCTACCGCCACGGCGACCACCAGGTGCTCGGCATGGTGACGCCGATCTACAACGAGCCGAGCTGCTCGAACGCGGCGTGCCACGTGCACCCGGCGTCGCAGTCGGTGCTCGGCGTGGTGGACATCGGGATGTCGCTGGCCGAGGTGGACGCGGCCATGGCGGGGCTCCGCCGGAACACGATCGGCCTGACGGTGCTCGCCGTGCTGGCGCTCGCGACGCTCGTCTGGTACTTCGAGCGGCGCTTCGTCGTGCAGCCGGTCAACGAGGTGGTCCGCGGCACCCAGCGCATCGCGAGCGGGGACCTCTCCACCCACCTGCGGGTGCGGCGGCTGGACGAGATCGGCCTGCTCGCCGAGTCGTTCAACCGCATGGCGGACTCGCTCGACGAGGCGCAGGACAAGCTGAGCCACGTGATGGAGAACCTCGAGCACCTGGTCGACGCGCGCACCGAGGAGCTGCGCCGGGCGCAGGCGCAGCTCGTGCAGTCCGAGAAGCTCTCGTCGCTCGGCCGGCTCGCCGCCTCGGTGGCGCACGAGATCAACAACCCCCTCGCCGGCATCCTCACCTACGCGAAGCTGCTCATCCGCATGCTCGAATCGCGCGACTGCGACGAGAAGACGCGCACCAGCTGCATCCGGCAGCTCAAGCTCGTCGAGCGCGAGACCGAGCGGTGCACGGCCATCGTCCGCAACCTGCTGGAGTTCGCGCGCCAGCGGCCGCTCGCGATCCAGGACGTGTCGGTGCAGGCGGTCATGGACGAGGCGCTGCAGCTGCTCGCGCACCAGACCGGCCTGCAGAACGTGACGATCGAGAAGCACTACGGGCCGGCGCAGCCGGTTCGGGGCGATGCCGGGCAGCTCAGACAGGCGTTCCTGAACATCGCGTTGAACGCCTGCGACGCCATGCCGACCGGCGGCGTCCTGTCGGTGTCGATCTGGCCCTCGACCAACGGCCAGACGGTGCTCGTCGAGATGGCCGACACGGGCAGCGGCATCCCGGAGGAGCTGTTGCCGAAGATCCTCGACCCGTTCTTCACCACCAAGGAGATGGGCACGGGGCTCGGCCTGTCGGTCGTGTACGGCATCGTGGAGCGGCACGGCGGCAAGCTCGACATCCAGAGCCAGCCGGGCCATGGGACGACGGTGCGGATCGAGCTCACCGGGTTGAAGGTGCAGGCCGGTGCGGCGACGGCATGACGAGGAAGGGCCGCAGCACGCCGGCCATCTACGTCTGGTGGCTGGGCTCCGGCCCGTCGCCGGACGGGCTGGTCGCGTCGGTGGGACGGCACGTCGAGCACGTGTTCGGCCTCGGGGCGGCCGTCTGGACGGCGCCCGACCGGCCGACGCGCGCGTTCGATCCGCTGCGGGGCCAGCACTCGTCGACCCGCATCCTCGAGTGGCTGCTCGAGCAGGGGCCGGCCGAGGCGCGCAAGCTGCTGGGCGTCACGGACATGGATCTGTTCATTCCGATCCTGACCTTCGTCTTCGGCGAGGCGCAGCTCGGCGGCCGCGCCTCGGTCGTCTCGGCCGCGCGGCTCGCGCCGGCCGGCCTCGTCCGCGACGACGACCGCCTCCTCGCGGCCCGGCTGGCGAAGGAAGCCGCGCACGAGGTGGGACACAGCTTCGGCCTGGTGCACTGCGACGACCGCCGCTGCGTCATGTCGCGCTCGGCCAGCCTCATCGACGTCGACGTGAAGGGCGGCGGACTCTGCCACGACTGCTGGACGCGATACCTGGATCTCAGGGATCAGCCTGGGGGCCGCGATGAATAAGGAACGCACGCACATTCTCGTCGTCGACGACGAGGAGATCGTCCGGGAATCCCTGTCGGGCTGGCTCGCCGAGGACGGCTACCGCGTCGAGACCGCGCCCGACGGCCCGACGGCGATCCAGAAGGTGCAGACGGCCCGCTGGTCCATCCTCCTCGTCGACCTGAAGATGCCCGGCATGGACGGTCTGCAGGTGCTCGAGGAGGTCCGCCGGATCCAGCCCGAGACCGCCGTCGTGATCATGACCGCCTACGCCACCGTGGCCACGGCCGTCACCGCCATGCGCCTCGGCGCCTACGACTACCTCGTCAAGCCGTTCGAGCCCGAGGAAGTCAGCCTGATGATCCAGAAGATCGTGACCCAGCAGGCGCTCGTCCGCGAGACGGAGGTGCTGCGCAAGGTGCTCAAGCGCGAGCACCGGTTCCGCGACCTGGTCAGCAAGTCGCCGGCGATGCAGTCGATCTTCACGCTCGCCCGCGCCGCCGCGCGCAGCCAGTCCACCGTGCTCGTCCTCGGCGAGAGCGGCACCGGCAAGGAGGTGCTGGCGCGCGCCATCCACCTCGACAGCCCGCGCGCCGGCCGGCCCTTCGTGGCCGTGTCCTGCGCGGCGCTGCCCGACTCGCTGCTCGAGTCCGAGCTCTTCGGCCACGAGCGCGGCGCCTTCACCGGCGCGCTCACCCGGCGCATCGGCAAGTTCGAGGCCGCCGACGGCGGCACGCTGTTCCTCGACGAGATCGGCGACATCAGCGCCAAGCTCCAGCTCGACCTGCTGCGTGTGCTCGAGGACCGGCGCTTCTTCCGCGTGGGCGGCACCGAGGCCGTGTCGGTGGACGTGCGCATCATCGCCGCCACCAACCGCGACCTGACGAAGGAATCGGCGGAAGGCCGCTTCCGCGAGGACCTCTTCTACCGCCTCAACGTCGTGCCCATCGTCCTGCCGCCGCTGCGCGACCGCCGCCAGGACATCCCGCTGCTCATCGAGCAGCTGCTCGAGCAGCTCGGCGCCGAGCAGAACCGCCGGATCGAGGGCGTGTCGGCGGAGGCGATGGCCGCGCTCGTCTCCCACGACTGGCCCGGCAACATCCGCGAGCTGCGCAACGTGCTCGAGCGCGCCATCGTCGTGGCCACCGGCGCCGTGCTGCAGGCCGCGGACCTCGGCATGCCCGAGCGGGCCGTCGCCGACCTCGACAAGGTCGGCCCGCTGTCGCTCGAGGAGGTCGAGCGGCGTCACATCGCCAACGTGCTCCGCCACACCGAGGGCAACGTGAGCCAGACGGCGCGGCTGCTCGGCATCGACCGCGTCACGCTCTACAACAAGATGCGGAAGTACAACTTGAAGCGTCCTCAGGAACACTCCAACGACCAGGTCCGCATCTCGAAGCCGTGAGTGACGCGTTGAGTCCTTCAACAGTCCGTTGAGAACCGCAACGCCCGCCGTTCGAGCCCGGTTTCCGGGCTCTTCCCGCCGCCTACCCGGGGTCCCCGTCTGACCCTGTTGTCTTTCTCAACGGTCCGCGTCCACCTGGCCCTCCACCCGGGCGGGTCCGCGACACGTAACTCGTTCTTTTGCTGACAGTTGCTGACCGCTGGCCGGGGGAGTAGCGGCGCGCGCGGCTGGCCCGGGCCTTGCCCTTGTAGCGGCCGGAGGGAGAGATGTCCTGCCCCTACCTCAAGGAAGTCGTGATGCTCTTCTGCAGTGGGTACCCGGTGAAGAAGATGGTTCCGCTCGACCGGATCGTGAGCGCGAGCCCCTGCCTGACCCACGACTTCGAGCACTGCCCGCTCTACCGCGAGCTGCTGGCGCGCATGGACCACTGCGCCTGCGGCGACGCGCCGGCGGCGGGCAAGTCCGAGCCAACGCCCTGCTTCAAGGAGGTCCGACGATGATCCTGGCCTTCGCGCTGGCGATCGTCGGGTTGCTGCTGTGGGGACTCACGTCGTTCGCGCACGCCGACTGAACGGCGCGGCGAACGCGGGGTGGTCTCGTCAGGCGGCGGTGGAAACCGGCGCCTGCGCTCCGGGGCGGCGAGCGCGGTGCGAACTGCGCCGCACGAGGAAACGGCGATGGAGCTGAGTCGACGGACGTTCTTCAAGGTGGCCGGCGTGGCCGGGGCGACCGCCGTCGCGGGCGGCCGACTCGAGGCCTCCCCGCAGGTCGTGCCCGCGGCCGGCGCGGCGGCCATGCTGGTCGATACCACGCGCTGCGCGGGCTGCCGCGCGTGCGAGGCGGCCTGCGCGGAAGTCAACGGGCTGCCCGCGCCGGTAGCGTCACCGGCGGCGGGCACGCGTGTCACCGACACGAGCCACTTCACGGTGGTCAGCCGGTACCTGCCCTCGCCGGACGGCGCCCCGCACTTCGTGAAGCGGCAGTGCAACCACTGCCTCGAACCGGGCTGCGCGTCGGCGTGCCCGGTCAAGGCGATCGAGAAGACCCCCGAGGGTCCGGTCGTCTACCACCGGGATCGCTGTATGGGCTGCCGCTACTGCATGATGGCGTGCCCGTTCGAGATCCCGAAGTACGAGTACGAGAAGGCGGTGCCCTACGTGCGCAAGTGCGAGTTCTGCGCCGAGCGGCAGGCCAGGGGCCTGGCGCCGGCGTGCGCGAGCGTCTGCCCGAGCGGCGCCCTGACGTTCGGCCCGCGCGAGGATCTCATCGAGGAGGCCCGCACGCGCATCTACCAGCACCCCGACCGCTACGTGCACCACGTCTACGGCGAGCACGAAGTCGGCGGGCTGAGCTGGCTGTACCTGAGCGACGTGCTGTTCGACCGGATCGGTCTGCAGACCGACCTGGGCAAGCACGGATTCGCCGAGCTGACGCAGGCGTCGCTGGCGGCGGTTCCATTCGTGATCACGCTGTGGCCGCCGTTCCTCATGGCGCTCTACACGTTCGCGAAGCGCCGCGAGGAGGCCGGATCCGTCGAGGAGGCCGACCATGAGTGACACGAGCACCCGCGCGGCCGCGATCCGGCCGTGGATGACCGAGAAGATCTTCCTCGGGCTCTCGCTGCCCGACTACCTGCGCTCGCTGGCGACGCCGTTCAACGCGGTCGCGGCGCTCATCGTGGCGGCCGGCGTGCCGATCATCGCCTGGCGCTTCCTGCACGGGCTCGGCTCGACGACCAACCTGAGCCAGACGAGCCCGTGGGGTCTGTGGATCGGGCTCGACATGATGAGCGGCGTGGCGCTCGCCGCGGGCGGCTACACGATCGCGGGCGCGGTGTACGTGTTCGGCTTGAAGGAGTACCGGCCGATCCTGCGCGCCGCGGTCCTGACGGGTTTCCTCGGCTACGTGTTCGCGGTGTTCGGGCTGCTGGTGGACCTCGGCCAGCCCTGGCGCATCGCCTACCCGATCTTCTATTCGGCCGGTCCCACGTCGGTGATGTACGAGGTGGGCTGGTGCGTGGCGCTCTACACGACCGTCCTCGCGATCGAGTTCCTGCCCCCGGTGTTCGAGTGGCTCGGCCTGCGCCAGCTCCGCGAGCGGGCGGTCCAGATCGCGATCGGCGCCGTCGTGCTCGGCATCGTGCTCTCGACGCTGCACCAGTCGTCGCTCGGCGCGCTGTTCCTGCTCACGCCGACCAAGCTGCATCCGCTCTGGTACTCGTCCTTCATTCCGCTCTACTTCTTCATCTCGAGCATCGCCGCAGGGCTGGGGATGGTCATCCTCGAGAGCGCGACGTCCCACCGGCTGTTCCGCGATCGGCTGGATCCGCGGAAGCACGTGGATCTCGACGCCCTCACCCTCGGGCTGGCGCGCGGCGCCTCGGTGGTGCTCTTCACCTACGTGTTCCTGAAGCTCCAGGGCCTGGCCGACAGCGGCGACTGGCCCTATCTCTGGTCGGGCTACGGCGCCTGGTACGTGTTCGAGCTCGGCGGCCTGGCGCTCGTGCCCTGTTTCCTGTTGGCGCACGCGGCCCGCACGGCCAACGTGCGGCTGGCCCGGATCGCGGCCGCGCTGACCGTGCTCGGCGTCGTGCTGAACCGCCTGAACGTGTCCATCATCGCCATGAACTGGCAGCCGCCAGTGCGCTACGTGCCGAGCGCGATGGAGGTCGTCACCTCGCTCTGCATCATCACGCTCGGCGTGCTGACGTTCAGGTGGATCGTGAACCGGATGCCCGTGCTGGCCGAGCATCCCGACTATCGCGACGCTCACTGAGGCCGGAGGCAGCCATGGTTCCGCACAGCATCCTGACGCTCTACTCGGCGAAGCCGATCGAGTACGTGATTGCGGCGCTCTTCCTGCTCCTGTTCGTGCCCTTCTGGCGCTACGCGCAGGGCGGCCATCGTGTGCGCGCCGCGGTCGCCGCGAGGCGGCTCCCGCACCTGGCCGGCTGGTTCGAGACGCCGCGGTCGCTCTACTACCATCCCGGCCACGCGTGGGCGCGCGTCGAGGCCGACGGCCTCCTGACGCTCGGCGTGGACGACTTCGGCCACAAGCTGGTCGGCGCGCTCGCCGGCGTCCGCCTGCCCAGGCCGGGCGACACGCTCGCGCAGGGCGAGGTGGGCTGGACGCTCGTCGCGGGCGATGCGGGGATCGACGTGCTCTCGCCCGTCGACGGGGTGGTCGAGGCGGTCAACACCGCGGCGTGCGTGCCGGGCCGCCCCGTCGAGGACGCCTACGGCAGCGGCTGGCTGGTGAAGGTCAGGCCGACCCGCCTCGCTGCCAACCTGAAGAGCCTGCTCACCGGCGCGTTCGCCGAGGTCTGGGCCGAGGCGACCGCCGACCGGCTCCGCGCGCGGCTCCAGCCCGCGATGGGGACCGTTTACGAGGACGGCGGCGTGCCGGTGTACGGCATCGCGCCGGCCCTCCAACCGGACGGCTGGCCGGACCTGGCGCGCGAGTTCCTGCTGACGACGCCGGAGCGCTGACCGGGATGACGACACGACCGGGCGGCCCGCCGGGCCGCCCTCGACCAGCGAGGCATGAAGCCATGCGCAGGATTCCACGGTTCGTGAGGTTCGGCGGTCTCCTCGGGCTGGCGCTCTGGGGCGCCGCCGCGCTCGGGATGGCGCAGTCGCTCTCCCGACTCCCGAAGGATTTCGTGTTCCGGTCGGCGGATGGGCCCGGGCCCGTGACGTTCAGCCACGAGACCCACGTCGCCGTGCAGGAACGGCCCGACTGCGTGACGTGTCATCCGAAGCTGTTCAAGACGCTCGCGCCCGGCGCGACGACCGACGGCCGGCCGGTCACCCACGCGGAGATGGAGCAGAAACGGCAGTGCGGCGCCTGCCACGACGGCAAGCAGGCGGTCGGTCTCGACGACTGCACGCACTGCCATCGGAGCCCGTAAGGAGGACACCCCGCCCGTCATGCGGCTCGAAACGAGGATCCCAGCGCATGACGGGCCAGGCCGCGCACAGCGCGGCCCGCGTCCCTCGGCTGCGCTCGGGACGCCCTGAGCTACGCCGAAGGGCGAGGGAGCGGCGCGGGGCGATGGGGCCCCGCCCTTCGGCAGGCTCAGGGCGCTCTGAGCGACGTCGAAGAGCGCGAGCGACCGAGCCGGGGTGTGGGGCGGAGCCCCACGTTAGTTCGTCGGTCCCTGGAAGGGGGACGTCATGACACCGCTCACGGATGCACTCGGCACGCTCGGCGTGTTCGTCGTCGGGCTCGGCCTGCGCCTGCTGGCCTTCGTGGCCATCATCGCGCTGCTGTCGCTGCCCATCCTGCTGCTGCTCGGCGGCCTCGAGGGCCTCGCGTCGCTGCGCCGGCGCCTGCTCGGCGTGACGCGCGTCGGCCTGATGTTCTGGCGGCCGGGGCTCTACTACGCGCCCGGCCACACCTGGCTGGCGCCCGCCCGCCACCGCGGCCTCACGGTCGGCCTCGACGATCTGGCGCAGCGGCTGTTCCCGGCGCCGGTGCGCGTGAGCCTGCCGCGGCCCGGCACGATGGTGCGCCGGGGCGAGCCGGTGAGCACCATCCGCGCCGACGGACAGGAAACGTGGATTCCGTCGCCCGTGACGGGGACCGTCACAGCGGTGAACCGGGCGATCGCGCGCGACCCGTCGCTCCTGCACCGCGATCCGTACGTGCGCGGCTGGCTGTTCCAGGTGACGCCGTCCGACGCCGCCCACGAGGATCTGCCGCGGGGCGAGGCCGCGCGGCGCTGGTTCATGAGCGAGACCGTGCGCCTCGAGCGCGCGGTCGAGCACGAGCTCGGCTTCGCCGCGGCCGACGGCGGCGAACTGCTGTTCCCCGTGCACGCGCTGCTCGAGAAGGGGCAGTGGCGACGGCTGACCGACAGCTTCCTGCACGCCGCGTGAGGCGCACGGGATCGCGGGGCGTCTCGTTCGCGGGGCGGGCGTCCATCCGGCCGCTGGTCTGAGCGGTGCCGCGGCCGGTCGTCGTCGGCCCCGGACCCTTTCGGCGCATGCGGTGTCCAAACCAATGAGGCCGGCTCCCATGGAAACCGTCGGGCACTTGCGTCGTGGGCGCCGCGGAGGTCGCGACCCGGCTCGCCGGGCCGTCGCGGCCGCGCTGGCGCTCGCCGTCGTGCTCGTCGCCGTCGAGGCGGCGCCGCACCAAGATTCCACGTGCGACCGGCACCCGGCCCACCATGCGTGCGCGATCTGCGTGGTGACCCACGCGCCGGGCCTCCCGGCAAGCGTTCCCGTGACGGTCGTCGTCGTTCGCCGGCCCGTGAGCCGCCTGCTCGCGAGTCCCGCCGGCATCGCGCCGACCGAAGCCTCGCTCGGCGCCATCACGCTTCGCAGCCCTCCCCGGACCTCCTGAGACTCCTGACGTTTCGAGCACCACTCGTGCCGCGGATCCGCCGGTGCCTGCCGGCGCACGCCGCGGGCGGCCTGCCGCCCGGCCCCTCGTCGCGTGATGGACGACGGGTCCGCTGGCGTCCGGCTTCACGGAGATCGGGAGGCCACATGATGATCCGAACGTGTCTCGTGACGATGTGTCTGATTGGCGGTTCGGGAGGACCGTGGCAGGCGCCGGCCGTTCCGGCGCGCGGCCACGTGCTGGAAGGCCACGTCGAGGACGCCGTCGGCCGGCTGCCCGGCGCCGCCGTGCGGCTCGTCGAGCTCGGCCGCGAGACCGTGACGGGGGCTGACGGGGCGTTCTCGTTCGCGGCGCTGCCCCGCGGCACCTTCACTCTCGGCGTGCACCTGCCGGGCTACGCCAGCGCGCACCGGTCGGTGAGCGTGCCCGCCGACGGTCCGGTCGTCGTCCGGCTCGAGCTCGACTGGCGGGTGCAGGAGGAGGTAACGGTCACCGCCACGCCGTGGGCCACGCGGCCCGTCGAGACCGCGCCGACCACCGCGTCGGTGGAGGCGGAGGACATCCGGCGGGCCGGCGACGCCTCGCTCGGGGACGCGCTCGACGCGATTCCCGGCGTCGCGAACATCCCGACCGGTGACGCGCTCGGCACGCCGGTCATCCGCGGGATCTCCGAGAACCGGATCCGCGTGCTCAACGACGGGTTCCCGGTCAACCACCAGCAGTTCAGCTTCCGTCACTCGCCGAACGTCGAACCGGCGCTCGCCGATCGTGTCGAGGTGGTGCGCGGGCCCGCGAGCGTGCTGTACGGCCCGGAGGCGATGGGCGGCGTGATCAACGTCGTGCAGGCGCCCCTTCCCACCGCGCACGGCGTGGCACCCGCCGTGCACGGGCAGGCGACGCTCGGCTACGGCGGCAACAGCAACGAGTGGAGCGGGCAGGCGCTCGTCGAGGGTGCGCGCGGCGGGCTCGGCTGGCGCGCCGGCCTCGTCCGGCGCGACGCGAGGGACCTGCGAACGCCGGACGGGCGGCTCTCGCACACCTCGTTCAGCCAGACCAACGGCGTGGTCGCCCTCGGCTACAGCGGACCGTCCGGCAGGGCCCGCGTGCGCTGGCACCACTGGAGCGACGACCAGGCCTTTCATCAGCCCTCCGGGTTTCGGCTCGACCTCGTCGACGACCTGCTGGCGGGCGACGCCTTCGTCCCGACGCGGGCCGGCGAGGTCGAGCTCCTGGGAGGCTGGCAGATGAACGGCCGGAGGGCGTTCCCCGCACACCTCGGCGGCCGGCCGGCCGAGGACCTCGCGCTGTCGACGGGCGTGACGCGCGCGAGCCTCTACCATCCGCCCTGGCACGCCCTGCGCGGCCGCGTCGCGGGCGAGTACCAGCGCGTCCGCAACCGGCAGCGTGTGCCGGGCGAGTTGTTGCCCGACTACCTCAGCCACACCTACGCGGCGATGGGCTACGAGGAGTGGCGCCTCGGGTCCGATGCCGGGGGCAGGCCTCGCCTGATCGTCAACGGGGGGCTGCGCTGGGACGGCCAGCACCTCCGGGTGTTTCCGGACCCGGGGCGCAACCTCCCGGACGGCGTCGGCCGGGGCTACGGGTCGCTGAGCGGCTCGGCCGGCGTCGTGGTTCGCCTGAACGGCTCGTGCCGGCTGGCGGGCACCATGGGGCGCGGCTGGCGTCCTCCGAACCCGTTCGAGCTGTTCGCCAACGGCGTCCACGGGGGCGTGTCCGCGGTGCAGATCGGCAATCCCGCGCTGGAGGAGGAGTCGGCCGTGTCGGCCGACGTCTCGCTCCGGTGGGACGCGCCGGCGGTCCGCGCGTCGGTCACCGCGTACCGCAACACGATCGACCGGTTCATCTACCTGGCCGACACGGGGGAGTTTCGCGACGTGCCCGAAGGCCATCTGCCGGTGTTCACGTTCCGGCAGGCGCGTGCCGTCCTGCGCGGTCTCGAGGCCGACGTCGAGCTGACGCCGTGCCGGTGGCTGCGTCTCGCCGCGGGCGGCTCGCGGGCGGCGACCGAGAACCGGCGGACCGGCGCGCGTCTCCCGCAGACCCCGGCCAATCGCCTCGACGGGTCCGTCGAGGTCGGGCGCGATCGCCACGGGCGGCTCATCGACCCGCAAGCGGCGCTCGACGTCGTCCTGGTTGGGCGCGGGCGCGTGTCGGGCCCCGACGAGCCGTTCGGCACGCCGACGAGCCCGTACACCCTGCTGAACGGGCGGGCCGGAGCGGGCTGGCCGATCGGCGCCGCGCTCCTGCGCGTGGACCTGGTGATCCGCAATCTCCTGGACCGGCGCTACACGGATTTCCTCTGGACGTACAAACCGTGGGCGCCCAGTCCGGGCCGCGATCTGCGCGTGATCGCCCGGGTCACGTTCTGACCATCGAAAGGAGGTGAGGCCATGACCGCCGTCGCCTTCGGACCCGTGCCGTCGCGCCGCCTGGGACGCAGCCTGGGCGTGACGACGGTGCCGATCAAGACGTGCTCGTATTCCTGCGTGTACTGCCAGGCGGGCCGCACCCGGCATCTGGAAACCGAGCGCCGGGCGTACGAATCGCCTCCCGCGGTTGCCGCCGCGGTCGCGGCGCGCCTCGAGGCGCTGGCGGACGGCGGCCGGCCCGACTATCTCACCCTCATCGCGGACGGCGAGCCGACGCTCGACGCGCGACTGGGCGAGACGATCGAGCGTCTGAGGCCGGTTGGCGTGAAGATCGCGGTCATCACCAACGCGTCACTCGTGTGGCGACCGGACGTGCGGCGGGATCTCGCGGCGGCCGACTGCGTCTCGCTGAAGGTCGACACGACGCGCGAGACCGTCTGGCGGCGATTGAACCGGCCGGCTCCCGCGCTCGCGCTGCCGGCGATCCTGGACGGCGCCCTCGAGTTCTCCCTGGCCTACCACGGGCGGCTGCTGACCGAGACGATGATCGTCGAGGGGCTGAACGACACCGACGACGGCGTGTGGGAGGTCGCCGAGTTCGTCAGGCGGCTCGCGCCGGAGTGCGCGTACCTGTCGGTGCCGACGCGACCACCGGCGGAGCCGGACGCGAGCCCGCCTCCGCGCACGCGCCTCGAGCGGCTCCAGCGCGTCATGCACGACGAAGTGGCGCGCGTCGAGTGTCTCGACGCGCCCGAGCAGGGATCGTTCGGATCGACCGGCCACCCCACGCGCGACATCCTCGGCGCGACACGGGTGCACCCGATGCGCGAGAGCTCGCTGCGTCAGCTGCTGGCCCGCGCGGGGGCCGACTGGAGCCCCGTCGAGCGGCTCGTCAAGCGCCGCCTGCTGGTCGTCCTGTCGTACCGGGGCACGCGCTTCTACATGGCGCGGCCCGCGCCGCTGCCCAGGTGGCGGTCGCGGTCCTAGGCCGTCCGCAGGCGCTCTGGCATCTCGACGGCCACCACCTCGCCCCGCGCGCACACCACGCCGTCGGCCGAGACCGTGGCGGCGACGATCACCTTGCGTCCCGACTGTGCCGTGATCGTGCCGCGGACCTCCAGCGGCACGCCGAGCGGCGTCGGGCGCAGGAAGTCGACGTGCAGCGACGCCGTGACGAAGCGGAACGGCGGCTCGGTGCCCATCTCGCGACCGGCCGCGCGATACGCCGCGGCCGCCGCCGTGCCGGTGCCGTGGCAGTCGATGAGCGACGCGATCAGGCCGCCGTACACGTAGCCGGAGATCGCGGTGTGATACGGCCGGGGGACGAACCGGGCGACCGTCTCGTCGCCGTCCCAATAGCTCTTGATCTGCAGGCCCCGATCGTTCAGCCGGCCGCATCCATAGCAGTGGCTCACGTCGTCCGGGTAGTAGTCCTGAAACGCCTTCCGATCCACCGTGGGCCCTCCGTCGGTTGCACACGCGGGTTCCCGGGCGCCCGCGACCACCACGTGACGCCCGGTCCGGCGTGACGCGCGCCGCCGCAGCTCAGGAGGCGGCGTTGCGTTTCAGCGGGATCACGCACACAAAGCGCAGGACGTCGGGGCCGGCGTTCACGAACTGGTGCGTCTCGTCCGGCATGACGAGCGCCGTGTCGCCGGGCTCGAGCGCGTGCGCGCGCTCGCCCTCCATCAGACGGGCACGGCCGCTCAGGACGTAGACCTCGTGCTCGTACGGGTGGGCGTGGTGCGGCGTGGACGCGCCCGGCTGGACCTCGATCACGCGCAACGAGAAGGACGGCGCGCCGTCCTTCTGGGTCCACAGCCACCGAATCGCGGCGCCCGGCGACCCCTGGACGGGCTCGGCCGGGACCGTTTCCGCTCGTTTGACGCGCATGTCGTCGGTTCCTCCCTCTGGCGACGGACTCGATGCGAGGGCCGCGCTGCGGCCCGGGCTCTCGACGCCAACTGTACAATACTCCGGCGGCGGCTTCTTTGGCAGATGGGAGAGTCGGCCATGGCTCCGGAGACGTTCACGTTCAGGCGCATCGGCACGATCCACACGCCCTTCCGCGAGGCCGCGGGCACGCCCATCCAGCCCGTGTTCGGCGCGGGCGTCGAGGGCGAGGTGGAGGTGGACGCGGCCGTGGCGGCCGGGCTCGATGACCTGGACGGCTTCGAGCGGATCTGGCTCGTCTACGCGCTCGACCGCGCCGGACCCTGTTCGCTCACCGTCGTGCCCTACCGCGACGTCGTCGCGCACGGGGTCTTCGCCACGCGAGCGCCCAGCCGCCCGAACGCCATCGGCCTGTCGGTCGTGCGTTTGATCGCGCGCGAGGGCGCGCGACTGCGCGTGGCCGATCTCGACGTGCTCGACGGCACGCCGCTCCTCGACATCAAGCCCTACGTGCCCGCGTTCGACGCGTTCCCGGGCGCGCGCGACGGGTGGCTCGCCGCGGGCGCGAGCGGCCGCGGGCGCGCCGACGACCGGTTCCACCGCGGGTGACGCCGCGCCGGCGCTTGGCAGGCCGGTGGGGCCGGGCTATGCTCTGAGGACTTTTGTCGGGCCGGCTCTTCAGGGGACCTCGACCGGAAAGGAGCGACCGCGCGTGCGTCTCACCGATCGGCTGTCTGAAGTCCTCGCGCCCGGGCGCCCGACGGGCGCCGCGGCCTGCGCGGCGGCGTTGGCGCTGGCTTTGGTCGTCGTCACGACGGGGGGCACGCTGGCCGGCGCGCGCGCAGCCGGCGGGCTGCGCTTCGAGATTGCCTTCGCGCCCGGCGCGCGGTCCGAGCCGGTGACCGGTCGGGTCTACGTGGCCATCAGCCGCGACGACCAGCGGCCGCCGATCCAGGAGGCCGGGCCGACCGGCGTGCCGCTCTTCGGCGCGAACGTCGACGGCCTGGCGCCCGGCCGGACGGCGGTCATCGACGCGTCCACCTTCGGCCACCCGCTCCAGAGCCTGCGCGACCTGCCGGCGGGCGACTACTGGGTGCAGGCGTTCGTGAACGTCTACACCCGGTTCGACCGCGCCGACGGCCACACCGTCTGGCTGCACATGGACCAGTGGGAAGGGCAGGACTGGCGGCGCTCGCCGGGAAACCTGTACTCGGCACCGGTGAAGATGCACCTCGATCCACAGCAGGCCGAACCGGTCAGGCTCGTCTGCGACCAGGTCATCGCGCCGATCGAGCCGCCGCCCGACACGGAGTACGTGAAGCGGTTCCGGATCAAGAGCGACATTCTCTCCACGTGGTGGGGCCAGCCAATCTACCTGGGCGCGACGGTGCTCCTGCCGAAGGGCTACGACGCGCACCCGGACACGCGCTACCCGGTGAACTACATCCAGGGCCACTTCTCGACGGCGACGCCCGGCCGGTTCGGGAGCGGCGGCGACTTCGACCGGCTGTGGCTCGCCGACGACCCTTCGACAGGCTCAGGGTCGGCCCGAGCCTCGTCGAGGGCCGACACGCCGCGCTTCGTGTACGTGACGCTGCAGCACCCCTCGCCCTACTACGACGACTCGTACGGCGTGAACTCGGCGAACAACGGGCCCTACGGCGACGCCATCATGCAGGAGCTCGTGCCGGAAGTGGAGCGGCGCTTCCGGATCATCCGCGAACCGTGGGCGCGCCAGCTCTCGGGCGGCTCCACCGGCGGCTGGATCGCGCTCGCGCACCAGATCTTCTACCCCGACTTCTACGGCAGCACGTGGGCGAGCTGCCCCGACTCGGTGGACTTCCGCGCGCACCAGATCGTCGACGTCTACGACGACGACAACGCCTACTGGCTGGACATGGGCTGGACGAAGGTCGAGCGGCCCGACCAGCGGCGGCCCGACGGCACCATCCGCTCGATGATGAAGGACGAGAACTGGTACGAGCTGGTCGTCGGGGATCACTCGCGATCGGGCGGCCAGTGGGACATCTGGGAGGCGACCTACGGGCCGGTGGGCGCCGACGGGTATCCGCAGCGCATCTGGGACAAGCGCGGCGGCGGGATCGACCACGAGGTGACGGCGTACTGGAAGGAGTACTACGACCTCCGGAGCATCCTCGAGTCGAAGTGGGGGACCCTCGGCCCGAAGCTCGCCGGGAAGCTGCACGTCTACATCGGCGACATGGACTCGTACTACCTCAACAACGCCGTGCACCTGCTGGCCGACTTCCTGGAGCAGACGACCGACCCGCCCTACGGCGGCGAGGTGGTGTTCCAGCCGCTCGCGCCGCACTGCTGGGGCCCGAAGCCGGACGAGCTCCTCCAGAAGATGGACGCCTACATCCGGCGCACCGCGCCGGCGGGCGCCGACCTCTCGGGCTGGCACTACTGACCGTATGGCCCACCACTCCTTCTCGCTCGTCGAGATCTGCCGCGCGGCCGATCGCGTCGTGGACGTGGGTCTGCTCGGGCGGGTCTGGCCGGCGGCCGGCGCGCGGCGCGTGGACCGTGCCGTGAGCCACTTCACGCACCTGGTGTACGCGATCGACGAGCGCGTGCTGCGCCACTGGTCGCCGAGCGAGCGCCACACGGCCGAGGGCGCCATCCAGATCGCGATCGCCCACATCGAGGCCCATCTCGATCGGCCGGGCGGACGCCGGGTCCAGCGCCTGGCCCAGCGCCTGGTGAAGCGCGTCTACATGCTGAACGCGGCGGTCGAAGGTCTGGCGATGGGGCTGGCCGCCGATCCCCGGCGGCGGCCGTTCGGGTGGCAGGAGCGGCGGCGCACCTGACGCACGGTCGCCACGACGACACGAAACCGCGTCCTTGCGGATGGCACGAAGGGCTGTCACGCTGCATTCCGTGTCGCACGGTCTGTACCACGAAGCTCACGAAGTCCACGAAGATCGGAAGCGACCGCGGCGGCCGGCGCGGTGGACGGCGAAGCCCTCCCATGGTGCCCTTCCGCATGAGCCGGCGACCTGCGCAGTCTGGCCGATCGGTCGCTGACGGCCAGACCGCTCGGCGGCACCGGCACGCGCGCGGGAGAACACGCGCGTTCTTCCGTTGGCCCAGCGTGCTCTCCCACGCGCGCCGGCGCCGTTACGCCGCAGGCGGCGGGTCGCCGGCCCCGCCTTCGTGCAATCGTGGTGTACGTGGATACGGTCGCAGCGTGACGACCTTCGTGGCCGTCGTGGGCTTCGTGGTCAGCCCCGGCGTGATCGCGGATGCAGCGTGACCGCGTCTCGGGCGTGGTCCGGCTCGGCTACGACGAGCGCTTCATCCGGATGTGGGACTACTGCCTGGCGTACTGTGAGGGCGCGTTTCTCGAGCGGCACATCGGGGATTACCAGCTGCTGCTGGCGAAGACCTACGCGCGGCGGCCGCTGCTGGGGGACCCGTGGCGCCGGGGCGTGTCCCGCGAGCCGGCGGGCACCGGGCCGCAGGACCGGCGAACAGGTGTATACTCACCGTGCTGCTTTCCTGAGCCCTGTTGCTGACCCTCGGCCTCCTGCCGGGTCTCAACCCCAGCCCTCATCAAAGCCGTCGGTACCTGGCGCCGTCGGCGTACTGCGCTGACAGATTCTCGGCGAATCGGCCGGCCAACAGCGCTCGGCACGGTATCGGTCCGGCCTTCGAGCAGGCGGTCCCCCTCTGCGAGACGGTCGGTCTCGCCCGCCGCCCGTTCATCAGGCAGCCGCAAGAGGGCCTGCGGCCGCCGCTGGAGAACCGATCATGGCGAGCCCCCGTCGTCTGGGCGTCTTCGTCGCGACCTGGCTGGTCGTCATGGGGGTGGTCTGGGCCCTGTTCGTGCCCAGCCCGATCTCCCTCGGTACCTGGACGCTGCTGAATGTCGCCATTCTCGGCGCGGCGGTCGTCCTGGTCATGCTTCGGAACCAGGCACCACCGGTGTCGGTGGACGAGATTCTGCACAATCTGGAAGAGTCGAAGTAGCCGCGCCGCAGGCTACCGCGTCCGCCGGCGTCCGGGTCGGCCCGGCCGGCGGCTGCG
>JAHECP010000108.1 GCA_024641665.1 Acidobacteriota bacterium | reverse complement strand
TCTCGCCCCGGCGCGCGCATCAGGCACCGCCGAGCAGGCCCCCCACCAACTGCGGGGGCCCGCGCAGGCGGCCGTCGGCTGAGGACCGCCGCGAACCCACCGACAGCCATTATGTCTAGCCGGACGTATGGCGGGGGCGAGTGTGTCAGGCGAGCGCGCACGTGACACACGCCGTGTCACGGCCGCCCGGATCGTCACGCGCGCGAGCAGAGGCCCAAGCGAAGCAGCCGACGGTACGGCGTGCGGCGGCTGACGCCGAGCCGGCGGGCAGTGAGTTCCTTGTTGCCGTCAGACTCGGCGAGCACCCGCTCGATGTGCTGGCGCTCGACGTCGGCGAGCCTAGACGGGGGCGACACCGGTTCTTGAAGTTGGGGGTTCGCGCAGGAGGGCGCCAACCCGTCGCCGGAGGCCGACCACGCGACGCAGGTTCGTATCTCCTTCTCCGTGAGAAATGGCCCCTCCGCGAGAATGCAGGCTCGTTCGATCGCGTTACGCAGCTCTCGAACGTTGCCGCGCCACGCCGCTTCAGCTGGCAGACGCTCGGCGGCGCGCGTGGCCCGGTCAGGGGTTTTCGAAACCGCTGGGAGAACTCTCGGACGATGGCCGCAGTCAGGCAGGGAATGTCCTCGCAACGCTCACGCGAGGCTGGCGCGACGAGCTCGATCGCGCTCAGGCGGTAGTACAGATCGCTCCGAAGCCGGCCGGTAACCATCTCCGCCTGCGGATCGCGGTTGGTGGAGGCTAAGGCCTGCACGCCTCCATGCCTGTGCGGCGTGCTCGCTCATGCGGTGTGTTAGAGTCGCATGGGCTGGAACCCTCGTTCCATGTTCACGAAGCCCGGATCGCAACTGATCCGAACCGACCTGCACGTCGTTCCTGGCGTCGCCGAATCGGAACGTCTGGAGTTCAAGGGCGAAGCCTATGCCCGTGCTGACGACGATGTTCGCAAACTCCTGAAGGACATCTCCTCCATGGCAAACGCTGCAGGTGGTTGGCGCCAGCGGGCAAAGGTGACGCCCGCCGGTGGGGCGCCACGGTCCGTCGCATCAGGCGGGAACGCTCACGTTCGCCATGGTCATCAACGCACCGCCGACCATCCAACACGCCGTTTGGGGGCGCCAGTACGCGTCTCTCATGGAGGGGACTGGGCATGCCGAAGCCAACACGTCATTCGTCGCCCGTCACCATTCTCCTCGTCGACGATGATCCGAACGTGCGAGACACCGTTCGGCGTATGTTGACAAACCTTGGCTACAGTGTGGTCGCGGCATCGAACGGCGAAGAAGCCCTGGCACATCTGAATGTAGAGGACGTGGCGATTGACCTGCTGCTGGCCGACATGCGGATGCCGGGTCTGAGCGGCCGAGAGGTCGCCTACCGTGCGCGCAAGATGCGACCGGCGTTGAAGATCCTCTTCCTCACAGCCTTCGTCGACGATCTGTTTTCAGGCAACCAGACGCTCGAGGACGGGATGGCCTTCCTCGAAAAGCCGTTCTCGGCGCGAGGTCTCGAGGAAGCCATTCGGTTGCTTCTCACGGGCAGCGTACGAGGCGCCCCACAAAGCCCCGGGGAGGCGGAGGGTCCCCTTCCGCTCCTCAGTGAGACAGAATTGCTACGCATCCGTTTCAGCACTGGCGGAGGAGCCAGGGTCCTGGTCACCGGATCCGAAGTCGGTCGCGCCGAGATCAACGAAATCATCGATGCCCTTCGTGCGAGAAGCGATGCCACTGCCAACTAGTGTGTTCAGTTTCGTAAAGGTGTTGACACTTCCATCCACGCGTTCATGCACCGGCGGCCCCGCAGAAGACTGTGGCCGGCGTGCGTCCGCCGAGACCATACCCGCGATGCGTCCACTCGTGGTGGTAGAACTGCAGAAAGCGGTCGAGCGACGCTTGCAGCGATCGGCGGCTCGTGAAGCAGTGCCGGCGAAACGCGATACGCCAATGCTCGTGCAAGATCGTCTTCTGCAGGCGCTCCACGACCCCGTGGGTCCACGCGTGCCGCGGTTTGGTCCGCGTCACGCGAATGCCCAGGCGCCGGCAGCCAAGCTACACGTAGGCACCTACAGGTCGAGCGACCCGGCCATCGTCCAGCCGTCGTGACAAAGTCTGCCTTGCGTTTCCTTGATGCGTTCGATCAACACGGTTGGATTTTGAATGCGTTCGACCTGCGTCTGCGCGTCGGGGTAGCGCACACGCAGCTCATAGGCCGGACCCTCCAGCGCCTGTCGAACTTCGCAGCGAAGGTACTGACCGCGCCGCTCGAAAAACCAAACCATGACTCCCTCAGATCTCGTGAGGTCGTAAAACGCGAGTGTGCCGTCAATTCCTCGGCCAGGACTCGCACCTGCTGGATGATGACGCCATTCACGGCGGCCCCAATCGGATGCCTTTCCTCACTGGTTCGTTCCCCGGTGCTGTCGGATCTCGCGCCTCGGTCTCCCCTTCGGTAGACTTCATGCACGGAGGGCCGATTCAGCGCCGCGCGCGGAGAACAGACGCGTTGTGCGCAGCGATAACCGCCATCGTGCTGTTGGTCACCACCATGAGTACGATCGCGGCCCTGCGATGATGCTCGCGCCACACGCGCTCCGTTGCGTAGATTGACGCGAACGTGGCTGCACCTTTCACGGCGAGAAGCGCAGCCGGATTTCCGACGACCCCGCGCAGCACCGGATTGACTTCCACCGCTCCCTGTTTCACAGCTCTCAGCGTCGAATACGCATCATAGCCCTGCAGGGCCGCGAGGCTCACATACATCGCCGGAAGGACAGACGGTCTCGTAACAGCGTGGATTTCGATCCGCGTCAGTGGCGCCACGGCGCCGTCTGCGGAAGGCATGGCAGCAACGGCGTTGGCGGAAGCATCTGCAAGCGAGGTTTGTCCGGCGGCAGCGACGGGCATCGTGACGAGGACCGCGATCAAGAACGGTGCAACACATGTGCGAACCATGGCTCGATCCCCAGAAAGGCCGTGCGCCTGATTGCACCGGCCGATCTGGACTGAGCCAGGGTTGTACCGTTTGCCGAATACGTGGAATGGCTTGTGACGATTGGATTTACTTCATGGGGCCGTTCTATGGGACGCGTGCGCGTGCGCCAGCCGCGCTCAGGCTGGCACACTCCGTGGCTCACTTGTCGATGTTCAACCGATCGAGCCACCGATAGAGGGACCGACGACTCATGCCGAGGAGTTGCGCGGCTGCGGTCTTGTTGCCGCGGACCTCACGCAGCACATGTTCGATCTGATCTCGCTGCGCGGTCGAGAACAGGTGCCCGCCGGCCGGAGGCGCGTTGGACGCGCCCGCGCCCGCCGCAGCCGTGGGCGACGATGTCGACATCGCGGCGACGAACTCACGGTCGGTGAGGATCCGACTCTCGCTCAGGATGCACGCCCGCTCGACGATGTTCTTGAGCTCGCGGACGTTGCCGGGCCACGGCGCCTGCTGCAGGAGCCGCTCGGCGGCGGGCGTGACACCCGTGATCGGACGCTTCAGCCGCTCGGCGAACTGCCGCACGAAACTGGCGGTGAGATACGGGATGTCCTCGCGGCGCTCGCGGAGCGGCGCAAGGTGGATCTCGATGATGCTGAGCCGGTAGAACAGATCGGAGCGAAAACGGCCGCCAGCGGCTTCGGCCCTGAGGTCACGATTCGTCGCCGCCATCACGCACACGTCGACACGCCGGGTGTCGAGCGACCCAACGCGCTGCACCTCTCCCTGCTCCACCGCCCGCAGCAGCTTCGCCTGGAGCGGGAACGGCAAGTCGCCCGCTTCGTCGAGAAACAACGTACCGCCGTCGGCGTGCTCGAAGAGGCCGACTTTTGCCTCGGTCGCCCCCGTGAACGCGCCGCGGACGTGGCCGAACAGCTCGCTCTCGAACAGCGTCTCCACGACGGCCGAGCAGTTCACGGTGACGAGCCGCCGATCGCGGCGCGGGCCCAGCTTCTGGAGCGCCTTGGCGACCAGCTCCTTTCCAGTGCCGGTCTCCCCGACAATGAGCACGGTGCGCACGTGCGGTGCCAGCCGTCGAATCAGGTCGAACAGCTCCTGCATCGTCGGACTGCGGCCGATCATCCCGTGAAACTCGAAGCGCTTCGCGACGTCGGCGTCGATCTGCAAGAGCCGTTCGCGCCGCCCGATCCGCTCGTGGACCGTCACCAGGAGTTCCCGCAGCCGCTCGAAGTCCAACGGCTTCCCCAGGTAGTCGAGAGCGCCAGACTTGACGGCTTCTATCGCGGTGTCGACGGTTGAATTGCCGGTCATGAGGATGACCTGGCAGGCAGGATCGGCGGTGCGGATGGCCCGGAGCACGTCGATTCCGGTGAGGCCCGACATGCGGAGATCGACCAGCGCAACGTCCGGCTTCACGTCGGCGAAACACGCGAGCGCCTCTTGCCCGCTGCTTCGGATGACGACCTCAAAGCCCTGTAGCCGCGCAAATCGCTCGACGACCTTCAGCACGCACAGCTCGTCGTCGACGACCAGCAGTCGCGGAGTGCTCTCAGTCAGCGACATGGGCCGTGTGCTCGCAGCGTTGGCACGAACTTCAGCGACTGCTCGGCGCCGCATTTACAAATGTCCTGGAATGGCGCGAGGAGAATCATGTCTCCAGCGCAATCAGTGCCTCGTGCCACTCCGGCCCCGCATCCGCCTGAGTACTGGCTGCCGGAGGGTCAGTCAGCTCATCTCCTTATTCCTCGGCAAAGGAAGCAAATCGTGGGAGGATGCAAACATGGGCAAATGCGCGACAACTGCGGCGTAGACGCAGTTCATGCCGACCATGAGCGCGAAGGCGATCGGCGCCGCATCCAACGTGAACGGTATTGCTCTCAGGGGCGCCTCTGCGTGCGCAGACGATACGAACACCGTGACGATTGAAGTGAAGCGGCCTGGGCCGCGCGGACTCCTGCCTCGCAGCCTCCGCTGGGTCGAGCGGGGCACACGTCGTGTGGTGCACGCGACGGCGCGGGCAGGGATCCGCCGGGGGCATCACATCAACAACCAAGCCACGTGCCACCGACGATGGCCAGGTGGCGGGCCCCACCATCCGAGCGCAATCCTGGAGTTTGCTAGGGAACGCCTGAACCGTCGTCCAGGTTGGAGAGGTCGGCCGTCCGTGCGCAATCGACACACGGACGACCGCAAATGGCCGACCCGTAGACGAAACCGCGCGGCACGGCCAGGTGATTGTCCTGCCAGGGTCACGACTCTGGGCGTCGTCCGCCACGACCGAGCCGGCGAAACCGGCAGGGCACACCGGCGGATCCTCAGGAAGGGTCGGGTCTCAAAAACTCTTCCGGCTGCGGGTCCGATACGCTAGAATTGCGTGATTTTTTCGCCTTTGAGGGAGTCGCCGATGTTGACTGGCCGAGGCACCGTCTCCCAGTACGGGCTCGTCGCTCTCGGAACCGGCTTAGCCCTCGCTGCGACCCACCTGTCCTGGCCGCTCCTCGCGCGCACACCGTTCATCCTGTTGTTCGCTGCGACGATGGCCAGCGCTCGGTGGGCGGGTGAAGGTCCGGGCCTCTTGTCGATCCCGCTGGCGGCGGGCGGATATCTGTGGCTGATCGCGCAGAAGTTCCCAGACCAGTGGACCCTCCCGGCCCTCACCGTGTTCGTGGTGGTCTCCTGTGCCGTCAACCGGATCGTCGTCGCGCGGAACCGGACGGAAGCCAAGCTCCGCGCAAATGAGGCCCAGCTTCGCGCGGGATGGGAGAATACCGTCTTTGGCGCCGCCCTGATCGATCGCGACGGGCAGATCCTGCGCATCAATCCAGCCTTGAGCGCGATGCTGCGAGACCAGGCGAACGATTGCGAGCGGAGGCGGTTCACCGAGATCAGCCCTCCAGCGGACGCGAAGGCGGCCTGGACCTGTTTCCTCGACGTGATAGCCGGCGCGCGGACTGTCGGTCGCCTCGAACTGCGGCTGCGTCGCCGCGATGGGAGCGTGTTCCCTGTCGGGATCGTCATGTCACCGATCCGGGACGCGCGTGGCGGAGCGACGGGCGCCCTTCTGATGGTGGACGACCGGACGAAGGCCGAGCAGATGGAAGCGTCGCTGCAGACCTCCAAAGAGGCATACCGGACCCTGTTCGAGGGCGTGCCGGCCGGTCTCTTCCAGAGTGCGCCTGACGGTCGGCTGCTGGCCGCGAACCCGGCCTTGGTGCAGATGCTGGGCTACGACTCGCTCGAGGAGCTCCAATCCCTCGACATCGCCCGCGACCTGTACGTCGATCCACAGGCGCGCACCCAGGTGCTCGGAGCCCTCGAACGCAACGCTGAGGTTCGCAGTCTCGAAGTCCTTCTCCGGCGCAAGGATGGCCGCCGCGTTACTGTGCTCGAGAGTGCCCATGCGATCCGGGACCATCACGGCGTCACGCGGTACTACGAAGGCACGCTCGTCGACATTAGTGAACGCAAGGACCTCGAAGAACAGCTGCGGCAATCGCAGAAGATGGAAGCCATCGGGCATCTTGTGAGCAGCATTGCCCATGACTTCAATAACCTGCTCACCGCAATCACGGGCTATAGCGAGCTCGTGTTGCGGCAGATTCACGGTAACGAACAGGCACGGAAGGATCTCGAGGAGGTCCTCAAAGCCGGCAGGCGCGCTGCAGCGTTGACGCGCCGCCTGCTCGTCTTCAGTCGCCGACCCACGCTTGAATCGCGTCTCGTGAGTCTTGATGCCGTCGTCGATTCCGTCAGCGCCATGCTCAATCAGCTGGCGGGCGAGAACGTCGAGCTCAGGGTGGCACTCGAAAGCGGCGGCGCTCAAGTCAAGATCGACCCGGGACATCTCGAGCAAATCATCGTGAATCTGGCCGTGAATGCTCGGGACGCGATGCCGCACGGCGGACGCCTCACCTTCGAGAGCAGAGTCGTGGAGCTCGGGGACAGCTACGCGCCGGACAGACGGACTCGGCCGATCCCCGGGCCTTACGTGATGCTCGCCGTCAGCGACACCGGGTGCGGGATGGATGACACGGTCAAGAGTCATCTCTTTGAGCCGTTCTTTACGACCAAACCGGCAGAAGAAGGAACGGGTCTGGGCTTGGCGACGGTCTACGGCATCGTCAAACAAGCCGGCGGCTATATCTGGGTGTACAGCGAGCCTGGGTTCGGAAGCTCGTTCAAGGTGTATTTTCCGCGGGCGGACCGGACCAATCACCCTCAGGCCCTCGAACTTCGGCCGCAGGACGGCGTCATGCAAGGACCCACGGTCCTCTTGATCGAAGACGACGACACGGTTCGGACGCTCGCGCGGTCCGCGCTCGAAGCGGGCGCCTGTCGCGTGCTCGAAGCCAAGACGGGTGAGCAAGCCGTGCGGGTCGCCGAGACCTGGACGGGCTCGATTGAGCTTGTGGTGAGCGACGTCGTGCTGCCGGGCATCACGGGTTGTGAGGCAGTCCGTCGCGTGACGTGCCAGCGGCCGGCGACGCGAGCCCTCTACATGTCCGGGTATGCCGGCTGGGCCATGATTCTCAACGGCGCCCTGGAGGCCGACGCCGTATTCCTGGAGAAACCGTTTACGCGGGAGCAGTTCCTCGGGAAGGTGCAAGAGGCGCTCGGTACGGCTCTGACCGAAGCGCAATCGACGCGCGTGGACGAGTAGGCGCGGAGTGACTGCGCGCTCGCACCGCACCGTCACTCACGAGGGCGCCGTCCGACGACCTCCTTGGCCGCCTTGAGCGCACCCTCCGTGCCACAGGCGCACAGCGCTCATCCGGGTTCCCAGCTGGGCTAGCGGCTGCAACAGGCCGTTACGCAACAACTCTGGTCCAAGCGCGCGAGCTCTGAGGATCGGCATGGCTCTTGCTCCGTCCCCGAGTCGGCGTCCGTGTCTCCCGGGATGGCAGACGGCCTGACGGCCGCCCCGTGCCGAGTCCGGGATGGCCCGACGCGATCGAAAGGACGCACGGCCGTGACGACGTCTGCGGAACCCCGGCGGCAGACGGATTCCGGAGCACACGACGCGACTCGCAGCGCCCTGGGGGCCATGTCACCGGGCCGCCGCGGGTCCGACATCGGCAACCGGCCCTGTCACTCTCGGCCCTCCTTCCCCACTGTGCTGATTCTCGAGGACGAAGCCGCGGTCCGGCGTTCCCTCGCCCGCTATCTCCACGCGAGCGGCTACGCGGTGAAGGAGGCCAGCGACGTGGACCAGGCGTTCGCCGCCCTTCAGCGTGGCGGGTTTCAAGCGGTCATCTTGGATGTCGGCGTCCCGGACCCGACGGGTCTCGGCCGCACTGGCCTGGAAGTCCTGGCCCACCTGCACGAAGGAGGCAGGTCAGTTCCGCTCTGCGTGATCGTGTTCACGGGGTATCCGCTCACGGAGGCGCAAGAAGGCCTTATCTCTCGTTGCCGTGCTCGAATTGTGTACAAGCCGGAGACGTACGAGACGTTGCTCCGATGCCTGGAAGAACCCACGGGGGCCGCGTGACCGTCGACGAACCGCTGCTCCCAAGTCGGCCCATGCGCGACTGGCTCACCGACCGTCCGGCGCCTGCGGTGTGCCATCACGGGCCGAAGCGGCACGGAACGGACCCGCGCCCGGGCGGACCGGTCGCGCGCGCAGCCGAGAGGATCCAGAGCCCGGCCATGTGTGACGTTCACGACCGGCCTCGAGTGCTCATCGTCGATGACGACGCGCAGATGCGGAGTCTCTTCGCGAGATTGCTCAACGACGACGGGTACCTCGTGGATGTCGCCGCCGACGGCGCCTCAGCCATAGAGGCGGCTGGAGCCCGCCCGCCTGACTTGGTGCTCCTCGACGTCCTCATGCCGGGGGTCAATGGCTTCGAGGTCTGCCGGCGCTTCAAGCGGGACTCCGCCACGCGCCTCACCCCTGTCGTCATGGTGACCGCCCTGGGCGACCGAGACAGCCGAGTCCAGGGCCTGGGTCTCGGAGCGGACGATTTCCTGTCGAAACCGGTCGACCGCGACGAGCTCCTGACGCGCGCCCGGTCGCTCGTGCGCATGAAGCGCTACACCGACGATCTGGACTCGGCGGCCTCCATTATCATGACGCTGGCCGTCCTGATCGAAGCGCGGGATGGCTACACCGACGGCCACTGTCATCGGATGGCCAATTACGCCACCCTGCTCGGTCGACACCTGGGGCTCGGCGACAACGACCTGCAGGCGCTTCATCGTGGCGGCTTCCTGCATGACATCGGCATGCTGGCCATTCCAGACGCGGTGCTGCGGAAGCGCGGCACTTTGAGTCCCGATGAATACGAGCTGATCAAGTCGCACACGGTCGTCGGCGACACGCTCTGCGGCAATCTTCGGTCACTGCGGGCGGTGCGGCCCATCGTCCGTCACCATCACGAACGCCTGGATGGATCCGGATACCCTGACGGACTCGACGGTGATCAGATACCGCTGCTGGCCCAGGTTGTCGGGATCGTCGACGTCTTCGACGCCGTGACGACCCGACGGCCGTATCAGGAGGCCATGCCTCTGGATCACGCGGTGGAAGTCCTGCGAAGCCACGCGCGAATGGAATGGCGGCGGCGAGACTTGGTCGAGGGCTTCGCTGACATCGTCGAAAGTGGACGGTTGCAGACGTTCACCACGACCAAGGAGTCGTCAAGTCAGCGCCCTGACTTCACGAATGGGTAGCGACAGCGATGGCCTTGGGCGCCGCGAGCCGCGGCACGGGCGCCTCGTGCGAGGGCATCTGTCGCCGGTGAGAGGCATGTGTGCCCGCATCCGAGCGGCGACGACCCGATCGCGTCGATCGCCGGCGAAGGCCGCGCGGTGGCCGACGCCGGGCTGATCAACCCGGAGCGTACCCCACGCTCCTCGTGGTCGAAGACGATCCCGCCATTCGACGGCTGCTGACGCGCTATCTCCGCGATCGACACTTTCGCGTCGAAGCCGTGTCCGACGGCTTGGCGGCGCTGGCGTGCCTCCCCACGCTTCAGCCACATCTCATCGTCACGGATTTGGACCTGCCGCACCTCGGCGGGTACGCGCTGCTGGCCCGGCTCGCGGAACACCCGGCCACCCGGCGCATTCCCGTTGTTGTCTTCTCGGCCCAACTCGACACGGCAGACACCGCCACCAGCCTCGGGTGCGCGGCCGTGCTTATGAAGCCGGCCCCGCCCCAGGAGTTGCTCAAGAAGATCCGCGAGGTGCTGCGATCCCGACCAGACGGTCTCGAGTAGCGAGTCGCGGATGTGGCAGCAGGGCAACACGGGAAACGCCTGGCCGCCGACGGCTTGGTCGAGGTTGGTCCGCGCCTGCTCGACCCAATTCCGGAGGGGCCGTCAAGTCGAGATCTCGGGCCGCCGCGGCGATCATCTTGCGCTCCTCGAGGCGGGCTTGATCCACCTTTGTGAACACCTTCCGAAAGGCGGACGTGATGGCGACGAAGGCAGTCACGAAGGATAACCGGCACGCCGGCAGTTTGATGACGACTTCCGGGCGCAGGCAACGTGCCTCGTTCTTGATGATGGCAAGACGATCGCGCCGCGGCAGCTCGGAAGTTCAATCTCACGCCCTCCGCCCTGCGGACCTGGGTTGAAAACCCACCCTCTCCGCGAAGGCTCATCCCCAGTCCGCGCCGCCCACCAACTCATGCTGTAGCGCCAAGCGCCTTGTCTGGAACGGATTAAGGGGAGCAGGCCACTCGGATTCTGTGGGACGTCAGCCGAGCGTAGATGCGCAGAATCCCATACATGGCGCCGGCAACAATGGTCTCGGCCAGGTGCACGAAAAACCCCGGATTGTGAAGGACGACAACCGCGGGATATCGATTCTTGAATTCACGCAGCTGCCGCGCGGCAGCCTCGAGCTTCTCCCGGATCCGGACATGCGGCTCGAAGGCACCGCCACGGGCCTGACCGACAGGAATCTCCGCGATCTTCCGATCGAGGTCACCCTCTCCAAAATCCTCCACCTCGCAAAGAACTTCCTGGACCCCATGGACCAGATAATCCGGCGCCTTGCGGCCGATGGAGGGCTCGTACTCGAAATGCCCTGGTCCCAGCCCGATACTCGCGAGGTACGACTCGAACAGGAGCTCGCCGGCTGTCTTCGGCATGTGCCTCAGCGTTCGCTCCTCAGCAGCTCCTCCACGTGCTGTTTGAGCTCGGGAATGCGGTGCTGAACGACATCCCACAGGATAGCGAGGTCGACACTGAAGTAGCCGTGAATGAGCCTGTCCCTCATGCCGGCGATCCTCTGCCATTCGACGTGCCCGTGCGTCTTGCGGAACTCGGCTGAGAGGTTCTTGACGGCTTCGCCGATGATCTCGACGCTTCGCGTGCACGCCCGCGTCAGCACGTCGTCTGCCTTGAACTGATCGAACTCCAAGGTCCGCGTGCGTTCCAGCAAGAAGTTCGTCTCATCCAGGATGTGGCGAAGGAAGACGCTATCGGACTTCATGCCACGCAACCTCTTCCTCCACGAACGGCCGCAGATGGACGCTGAGACTGCCGCTGGTCACCAGTTCGATTCGACGACCGAATAGATGTTCCAGCGAAACACTCAAGTCGTAGAAGTTGTCGTAGGTCGGCTTCTCGAACTCGACAAGGAAATCGACGTCGCTGCTTCTCTGTGCCTGGTCGCGCACGTACGAGCCGAACAGGCCGATGCGCTTGACCGAGTACCGCCGGAGCATGTCCTCGTGTCCGCCAAGCGCCTTCAGAATGCCGGCACGGGTGAGTGTCGCGGTCTTCGTCACGGCCACCAGCGTAGCAGAGTGGCCCGGGCCCGCGGTATCGCTGACCGCCCGCGGCCAAGCGCCGTTGGGGCGTGGAGGGAGAGGAATGCGGTCTACGATGAGAGGAACGGAGCAGAAAACGGCCGAAAACCGCCTCGTTGGCGCGGCTGAATCCGTGCGGCGACCCCCAAATCAGCCCCAGCGGCACGGAGTCGTAACGATAACGCCTTGTGACAGAACAGGATACAGTGGCGGAGGGGGAGGGATTCGCACTTGACAGGGTTTGCGAAAACAGGCCGGATCTTGAAAATCGGCCCAAAATCCGGCCCGCGCAACCCGCCCGATCCGCCCAAGACGCGCCCTGAGGTCCCAAATCAGCCCCAGCTCAGGAACGCGTGACCGGCGCACGGCAACAAGGTCGCCACGGTAGACGCCGTCGCCCTTCACAGCGGCCGTGCGTCGGCGAGAATCCGGGCACGTAGCGCCGGGTGGAGGCTCGCGTCAGTCAGCACGTGCACCTTGCAGTCGAGCAGTGCCTCGAGGTCCTGACCGAGCCCGATGAGGTCCAAGAGCGAGCGGTCAGGGTCCATCTCGACAAGGAGGTCAACGTCGCTGCCCGAACGAGCATCACCACGCGCGATGGATCCGAACAGCCGGACGTTGCGCGCGCCGTGGCTCGCCGCAACGTGGAGAATCTCCTGGCGCCTGTTCTGCAGATCCATCACTCCGTCCGTGTTCATTCTACGTGCAACAACAGGTGAGACCGCGCCCCTCCCCGACCCTGGGGGGCCAGTCCGTTCGACCGACCCGGCGGCAGGCCTGCGCTGAGATCTAAGCTGTTCATTTGAAACATTTTAGCGGAAGTCGATCGCATTGAGCCTCCAACAGACGATCTGGTCGTTGGCACATCGCCGTCGACTCGGAATGAGGTTCCGGAGATCCCACGTGACAGGGGATGCCGTAGACTGATGATGAGATGAGCCCGCACCTCTCCATCGACCGGGAGGCTGTCACGGGGTTTTGCCGGCGACATCACATCGAGCGGCTGGCCCGCTTTGGCTCCGTCCTCGGCAAGGACTTCGGCCCCGACAGCGACGTCGACGTGCTCGTGGAGTTTCAGGCCGGTCAGGTGCCGGGCCTCGACTTCGTGCGCATCGAGCGCGAGCTCTCCGGGATCTTGCAGGGACGGCGCGTCAACATGGCGACGCCGAAGTTCTTGAACGCGCGGATCCGCGCTCACGTCTTGCGCACCGCCGAGCCGTTGTATGTGGCCGCGTGAATGGCCCTCAGTGGCCTCGTCAACCGCTCGTCGTCGCCCGAGGCCAAGATTGCTCTCTTTCGTTCCCTGTTCCGGGGTCGCGAAGACGTCTACCCGCGACGCTTCGAGAGCCGCAAGACCGGCAAGACGGGATACGCGCCGGCCTGGCGTAGAAGCTCCGTTCAGGCTGCCCGAACAGGACGCCGAGCACCCGCTGTTGGGTCTTCGTCAACAGCGCGTCAGCCAGGCTTCTCCGGCGGGAACGGTGAGACGGCGGAACGACTCTACCCAAGCAAGATGGGTTCGATCATGCCCGATATGGGCATGTCGATCAAGTCCCACCATGCGGCCCAATCGCGACGCAGTCTTGCGACCCGACGTGCTGGCCGGTCACGATGGAGCGCCCGCTGCGCCGAAGTCCCGGCCGTCCAGCGACGGTCGCTCACGGCGAGGAACCGACGATGCCTTCGCCGTCGCTCTTTTGCTTAGCGTCAAGTATAATCGAGATCATGAAGGCATCGGAGATGGCTAGAATACTGGGGCGGCGTGGGGGGCGAGCCCGCGCCGCGCGCCTGTCCGTATCGGACAGGAGACGCATCGCGTCGCTGGGAGGCCGGGCGCGGCGGCGGTCACTGCAGGCAGCCCGCCGCATTGACGACAACTTCCGATATGCCGCCGTGCTTGGCGACCTTCGCGGGCAGCCGACCTCCGTGAGGCGCCTGACCGTCTTCGCCGGTCCGCTGCCAGGGATCTATCCCGGGGAATCGTGACATCCGAGCCGGTGGATCATCTTCGAGCGGCCGGCGAAATCGTCGACGGTCTACGTGCCCTCGGCCTCGAGCCGGTGCTCGTGGGGGGCATGGCCCTCGTGGTGCTGGGATCACGCCGGGTGACGCGCGATTTCGATTTCGTGATCGCCCACCCGGGCGACCGTCTTGTTCGTACGATCGATCTTCTCTATGACCATGGATTCGAGCTCGTCTCACGTCTGAACGACCTCGGAGAGGTGACATCGACCCTCGCCAGCCGCAAGGTGGCGGCCATTCGGCTTCGCCTCGATGCGCCGGCGAGCGCCTACTCCTTCAACACCCGGACGGGCCTCCGAGTTGACCTCCTATTCGACTTCCCCATCCCTGCCGCAGAGCTCGCCCGGCGCGCAACGCGAACCAGGATTGGCGCGCAAGCGTTCGACATCGCCTCCGAGCGGGACCTCCTCCGCCTCAAGCGGATCGCCAAAGCGGCGCGTTCGGCACCGGGTGATGCCGAGGACATCGCCTTTCTCGAGTCACGCCGGAAGAAATCCTCACGCTAGCGTGCTCGATCTCTGTGCGTCACTGCCTGCCACGCGAACCGCTTCCCCTCGGCGGCCGGGCCGCGGCGGTCTGCAGAAGCCGCGCCATCTCGGAGAACAACGCCGCCAGCGTCGACGCGGCTTCGGGCGGCGCCTCGAGGACCAGCCCGCCGGCGGCGGTGCGTCGCGCGGTCACGCCGGCGATGAGCCGATGCGCCGTGGCGGCTAAATCCGCCGGCCCGAGCGCGCTCGCCGCTGCGATCGCGGCGTCGCCCGACTCGTCTCCCGCCGCCACCACCGCCTCGATCTCGCGCTCGGTGCCGTCGTCCTCGGGACCGCCGACGTCTTCGGCGCGGGTCGGCGTGGATGCAAGCGTCGGCGCGACGATGCGCTCGAGGCGCGAGAGGAAGCTCCCGGAGCGCTCGAAGACCACCTCGTCGCTCGTACCGTCGAACAGGCCGGTGAAGAACGCCTTCTTCGACCCGACAAGATCCGCGATGCGCGACTCGATCCCCGGCTCGCTCACCAGGTGATAGACGTCAATCGGACGGCGCTGGCCGATGCGGTGGATTCGCCCGATTCGCTGCTCGAGCACAGCAGGGTTCCAGGGAAGCTCGATGTTGATGCAGGCCGTCGCGGCCCGCTGCAGGTTCAGACCGACGCCGCCGGCATCGGTCGCGAAGAGGACGCGGCAGGCCGGGTCGTCGTGGAAGTCCACGATGTTCCGCGTCCGCCGCTTCTGGCCCTCCTCACCGGTGAAGAACGCCGCTCTGACGCTCGCGCGCGCGAGCTGGTCGCGCGTGGCCCAGTGCGCGAGCCGGAGCATCCGCCGCCACTGGCTGAACACCACCACCTTGCGGCCCTGAGCCAGCGCGAGCTGCCCGATCAGTTCTCGCAACTCCACGAGCTTCGGGCTCGCGAGGCCACGAAGCGTCGAGTCGGTGGGCCGCTCGATGCGGGACAGGTCCGGCCACACCTGCTCGAAGCGCAGTTGGGCGAGGCCGTTGGCGATGATGCGCTGCGTGGTAAGCAGGGTCATCAGCCGGAGGAACTCCGCCTGGGTGAGCGACCGCCGCTTCGTGCGCCCGAGGATCTGCGCGATCGGCACGTTGAGCGCGTCGTGCTCGTCCATCTGCTCCGCGGTCATCTCGATGGGAATCCGCGTGTCGGTTCGCGGCGGCAACTGCGACAGCACCTCGCGCCGCACGCGGCGGACCATGCAGCCGGCGAGACGGGTCCGTAGGGTCTCGAGGTTCCGGGCGCCGCTGACCTCCGTCTTGCCGTCCGCCGGCACGGTGTGCCAGGCGGTCAGACGCCACTTCGGTTCCAGCGCGAGGTCGTCGACCCACTCGACAATCGAGGCGAGCTCATCGAGCCGGTTCTCCATCGGCGTGCCGGTCAGCACGAGACGGTACGGCGGGTCGAGTCGCTTGACGGTCAACGCGGTCTTGGTCGCCCAGTTCTTGATCCGCTGGGCCTCATCGAGCACGACGATGTCGGGCGCCCAGTCGCGAACGATGTCGAGGTCGCGAATGAGCTGCTCGTAGTTGGCCAGGAGGAATCCCCGCCGGCACGTCTCGAACGCTGCGAGGCGCTGCTCCGGACTGCCTTCGACGACGGCCGCGGGAACGTCGGTGAAGAGCCGCCACTCGCGAAGCCACTGCGGCTTGAGCGCGGCGGGGACGACGAGCAGGCCACGGCAAACACGACCGACGTGCCAGAGCGCGTGGCAGGCGGCAATCGCCTGCGCGGTCTTGCCGAGGCCCATGTCGTCGGCGAGCAGCAGGCGCCCTTGCTCGAGGAACCGCTCGACGCCGTCGTGTTGATAGCGGTAGAGCGACTGCCTGAGCGTCCGCAGCGCCTGGCGCAGGCGTGTCCGGATGCCCGCGGCCTGGATCTGGCGCGCGAGTCGCGCGCGCTCATTCTGCAGCAGCGCCTGGAGGGCCGGGTCGGTCGCGCCGTCGTGGAGCGCGGCGAGCAGTCGATCCACGAGCGCCAGCCGCCGCGGCGTCGCGCCGGGAACCGCGACCGTCCAACCGGTGCCGCGCCCCGGCCGCAACCAGCGCCGCAGGTTGCGCCCGGGTGTGCCGTCCACCCAGCGGACGCGCGCCAGCCAGTCGCCCGGGCCGGTCAGTGGACGGACCGGATCCCAGCGCAACGGCGCCAGTTCAGGAGCCGCTTCGCGCTCAAGACCGGCACGACGACGCGTGGAGGCCACGTGCTCGAGGACGGCGACGAGGTGCTTGCACAGGCCGAGCGAGTTCCGGAGAAAGTCGGCGCACTCACAACTGCCGTCGATCGGCTCGATCCGACGGAGCAGCGTGCGGTACGGGGGGCCGGGCGACCCGCGGCGCTGCGTGGCGTACAGACCGAGCGGTCCGCCGCGGGGCCGTCTGACAATCCGGATATCGTCCGTGCGGACGGACGCGCAGCGGCGCAGGACCGCGTCCAGCGCGTCGCGCTGGACCGGCCAATCGCCTCCCGGCGTGACCGACAGGACGTGGCGTACAAGGCGGTCGGGCGGCACGCCGCCGCTGCGCCGTTCTGCGAGGACGAGCAGGGCCTGATAGGTTTCGCTGCCGGTGATCGCGATCGGCTCGGGTTGAGAGGAGCGGCGCTTCATGTCTTCCCCGTTGGTGGAAACCTGCCGTTGGCGGCGGCCGGTATTCTCTCACAGGTTCCCGGGGCGGGAAGTGGGGTGTCGTTGGTCCTCCGGCGCTGAGGCACGGGATGGCGGGGGCGTCGAGGCAGCGGGCGAGATCTGATCGGCCGGAGACCGCCGACGTAAGGTACGCGCAACCCGGTACGCAGGTCGGCTTCCCACCCTCTCCGTGGACGAAGAGCCTCAGATCAGCCCCAAACGGATTGATTCTGGCGGTGTCGTGTCCGTAAGTCGTTTGACGTGAAACACTTAAGGTGTGGCGGAGAGGGTGGGATTCGAACCCACGTGCCGCTTTTGGCGACAAGACGCTTTCGAGGCGCCCCCGTTACGACCACTTCGGTACCTCTCCGTTTGGACTAACGCTGAAGAATGTCGAATTCGGAATGCCGAATGCTGAATGACGTTCTTCTCTCGAAATTCGACATTCAGCATTCAGAATTCAGCATTCGTCTTCCGCTTCTCCCTGAAGAACTCCTGCACCACCACCCGGCACTCGTCCTCGAGGACGCCGCCGACGACCTCGATGCGGTGGTTCAGCGCCGGGTGCTCCAGCGCGCGCATCGTCGAGTGCACCGCCCCGGCCTTGGGCTCCGGCGCGCCGTAGACGAGGGTGCCGATCCGCGCGTGGACCATCGCGCCCACGCACATGAGGCACGGTTCCACGGTCACATAGAGAACCGCGCCTGTCAACCGGTAGTTGCCGACCCGCCGCGCGGCGTCCCGGAGCGCCACGATCTCCGCGTGCGCGGTGGGGTCGATGGCCCGGATGGGCTGGTTGAACCCGCTCCCGACGACCTGGCCGTCGAGGACGACCACGGCGCCGACCGGGACCTCGTCGTGCCGCCGGGCCTCGCGCGCCTGCTCGAGCGCCGCGCGCATGAACGCTTCGTGCACGGTCAGCAGCCCAGACGCCCGACGAGCCCCGCGATCCCCCCAACGCTCCAGCGCGCGAGCGAGACGCGAGCGCGCCGCCGGAGCGGAGTGGAGCTCAAGGGGCCCCACGAGCGACGGCGTAGGGGGTCCGGCGGGCCGAAGCCCCCCGCGCCGCGCGCGAGCGGACCCTGCGAGCGCGCCACGCGAACGGCGCGGGGCTCGAGGGGTCCCCGCAAGTGAGCGTGCAGGGGGGTCCGGCGGGGCGAAGCCCCCCGGTTAAAGTTTGGCGCGCCCTGCAGGACTCGAACCTGCGACCTCCTGGTTCGTAGCCAGACGCTCTATCCAACTGAGCTAAGGGCGCGCACCGACAAACCGCTGGTCCAGCCTCTCGGTCGGGACAAGGACCGGACGTCCGAAACAGTGAGTATAGCACGGGCCGGCTGAAGCCGGCCCCTACGAGCCGCCCGAGGGCGCACGTCAGGAAAGTGAGGCGTCGCGTGACGAGGCGCAGGGATGGGAGGAAGGGTCTTGATATTACAGTATCTATAGCTGTAATATCTTGAGCATGAGACATTCCACCGCGTCC
>JAHECP010000107.1 GCA_024641665.1 Acidobacteriota bacterium | reverse complement strand
GGGCTTCTGCCTGTACAACAACGTCGCCGTGGCGGCGGCCCACGCGCGGGCGCGGGGCGCCGGCAAGGTGGCCGTCGTCGACATCGACGTCCACCATGGCAACGGGACCCAGGACATCTTCTACGAGGACCCGCGCGTGCTCTACGTCTCGCTCCACCAGTACCCCTTCTACCCGGGCACCGGCGCGGCGGCCGAGGTGGGTGCGGGTGCCGGCGCGGGCTTCACCGTGAACGTGCCGCTCGAGGCCGGCGCGACCGATGCGGACTACCTGGTCGTCCACCGCGAGCTCGTCGCGCCAGTGATCGAGGCGTTCGGGCCCGACCTGCTGCTCGTCTCGGCTGGCTTCGACGCCCACGAGCACGACCCGCTGGGCGGCATGCGCCTGACGACCGCGGGCTACAACACCCTCGTCCGGCACCTGTGGGCGCTGGCCGACGCGCGGTGCGGGGGACGCCTGGCCGTCGTCATCGAGGGCGGCTACGACCTCGAGGCGCTGGCGGCGTGCGTGCAGGGCGCGGTCGACGCGCTCGACAGCGGGCCGGTGCCCGCCGCGGCCGCCGCCGGCCCGGCGGATCGGGCGGCGGCGGCGCTCGCGGCCGTCCGCGAGGTCCAGCGCGCTTATTGGCCTGCGATATAATTAGAGATTCTGACGGGACTCGCGACTCCCGCCTTCGCCAAGGCTACGGCGGGCTCGCCGAAGCCCGAACGGCGGAGGCGGCGGGGCTCGGGGCTGCGTTGAGCCGTGAGCCTTGAGCCGTGAGCCGCCTGCCCTGAGCGAGCGCAGCGAGTCGAAGGCTTGCCCTGAGCGAGCGCAGCGAGTCGAAGGGTGGCTGACTACACACCGCAGGTCATCGAGCAGAAGTGGCAGGCGCGCTGGCGTGACGCGCGCGCGTTCGAGGTGTCGGCCGATCCGTCCCGGCCGAAGTTCTACTGCCTCGAGATGTTCGCGTATCCGTCCGGACACGCGCACGTCGGGCACGTGCGCAACTACATGATTGGCGACGTCGTGGCGCGCCTCAAGCGGATGCAGGACTTCAACGTCCTGCACCCGTTCGGCTGGGACGCCTTCGGCCTTCCGGCCGAGAACGCCGCCATCAAGCACGGCACCCACCCCGAGGCGTGGACCCTCGCCAACATCGCCCACATGAAGGGGCAGCTCCAGCGCCTGGGCATCAGCTATGCCTGGGAGCGCGAGATTGCCACCTGCCTGCCGGAGTACTACCGCTGGAACCAGTGGCTGTTCATCCGCATGTTCGAGCGCGGGCTGGCGTACCGCCGCCGCTCGACGGTCAACTGGTGCTCGAGCTGCCAGACGGTCCTGGCAAACGAACAGGTGGTGGACGGCGGCTGCTGGCGCTGCGGCACCGTGGTCACGACCCGCGATCTCGAGCAGTGGTTCTTCCGCATCACGTCGTACGCCGACGAGCTGCTGGACGCCATCGACGACCTGACCGACTGGCCCGAGAAGGTGCTGACGATGCAGCGGAACTGGATCGGGCGCTCGGAGGGCGCGCGCGTCCGGTTCCCGGTCCTGCCCCCCGGCGGCGACACGTCGACGGCCGACGCCGCCGACGCGATCGAGGTGTTCACGACGCGGATCGACACGATCTACGGCGCCACGTTCGTGCTGCTCGCGCCCGAGCACCCGATGGTGGCCCGGTTCGCGGCGGAGACCGGCGGCGGCGCGTCGCTCGTCGACCGCGCGAACCGGTTTCGCGCCCAGGACCGCATGGCCCGGCTGACGGGCGAGATCGAGAAGGAAGGCTTCGACACGGGTCGCACCGTGCTCAACCCGTTCACCCGCACGCCCGTGCCCGTATGGATCGCCAATTTCGTCCTGCCGGAATACGGCACGGGCGCCGTCATGGGCGTGCCGGCCCACGACCAGCGCGACTTCGAGTTCGCCACGAAGTACCGGCTGCCGATCAAGATCGTCGTGCAGCCCGAAAGCCGGCCGCTCGGCGAGGGGGCGCTCGAGGCCGCGTACTCCGACGAGGGCCGGCTCGTCGACTCGGGCGAGTTCACGGGGATGCCCGCGAGCGAGGCCGTGATCCGCATGGCGGAGGCGGCGCGCGCGCGCGGCCTCGGCGAGCGGACCGTCCAGTTCCGGCTGAAGGACTGGGGCATCTCGCGGCAGCGCTACTGGGGCACGCCCATTCCGATGATCTACTGCGACGGCTGCGGGATCGTGCCCGTGCCCGACGACCAGCTGCCCGTGCTGCTGCCGACGATCGCCGAGTTCAGCGGGCGGGGCGACTCGCCGCTCGCGCAGGTGCCCGAGTTCGTCGACGTCGCGTGTCCGCGGTGCGGCAGGCCGGCACGGCGCGAGACCGACACGATGGACACCTTCGTGGACTCGTCCTGGTACTTCTACCGCTTCTGCGACCCGCGCAACGCCGAGCGGCCGTTCGACCCCGCCGACGTCGCCTACTGGGCGCCGGTGGACTTCTACAGCGGGGGCGTCGAGCACGCGATTCTCCACCTCATCTACTCGCGCTTCTTCTGCCGCGTGTTTCGCGACCTCGGGATGGTGCGCCACGACGAGCCGTTCGCGCGCCTGCTGACGCAGGGCATGGTGCTCAAGGACGGCGCGGTCATGTCGAAGTCGAAGGGGAACGTCGTCGACCCGGACGACATGATCGGCAAGTACGGCGCCGACGCCCTGCGGCTCTACGTGATGTTCGTCGCCCCGCCCGAGAAGGAGATCGAGTGGACCGACGCGGGCCTCGAAGGCAGCTTCCGCTTCCTGGCGCGCGTGTGGCGGCTCGTGGATCACTTGGCCGGGACGCTCGCGGCGGCGCGCGCGCCGGTCCCGGGCGGCGCCGCGCTCGACGACGACCAGCGCGCGCTCCGGCGGAAGACCCACGACACGATCCGCCGGGTCACGCAGGACCTGTACCCGAAGGCGCACCTGAACACGGCGATCTCCGCGGTCATGGAGCTCGTGAACGATCTCTACCTGTTCTGCGACCGGCCGGATGTCGGGCTGGGCGGCCGCCGGGCCGACGAGGACGCGACGCCGGTCACGGCCGGCCCCGGCACGCTGGCCGTGCTGAAGGAGGCCGTCGAGGCGCTGGTGCTGATGCTGTCGCCGTTCGCGCCCCACATGAGCGAGGAGCTGTGGGAGGCCCTGGGCCACCGCGACGGCGTGGTCGCCGCCGGCTGGCCCGCGTTCGACGAGGCGGTGGCGCGGCCCGAGGCGATCGTGGTGCCCGTGCAGGTCAACGGCAAGCTGCGGTCGCGGCTGACCGTGCGGGCCGACGTGGCGGAGGCGGAGCTCGAGCGGCTCGCCTTGGCGGATCCGGTGGTGCGGACCCACACCGACGGCAAGCGCGTGGTGAAGGTCGTCGTGGCCCGAGGGAGGCTCGTCAATGTCGTCGTGGCGTCGTAGGTCCGGCGCGCGCGCGCCGGTGTTCGTCGGGCTCCTCCTGGCCGCCGCCGTCCAGGGCGGGTGCGGCTACTCCCTGGCCGGCCGCGGGTCGTTCCTGCCCGAGTCGATCAGGACGATCGCCGTCCCGCTCTTCACGAACCAGACGAGCGTGTTCGAGGTGGAGCAGCAGCTCACCGACAAGGTCCGGTCCGAGCTGATCGGGCGCGGCAAGTACCGCGTGGTCCCCGAGACGACGGGCGCCGACGCGTCGCTCGTCGGCACCATCACGTCCATCTCGATCGCGCCGTCGGCCTTCAACGCCGACCGGCAGGCCACCCGCTACGCGGTCACGGTCGTCGTCAACATCGAGTTCCGCGATCTGGCGAACGACAAGGTGCTCTGGAGCAACCCGTCGCTGTCCTTCCGCGAGGAGTACGAGGTGACGACGGGCACCGGCGCGCTCGATCCGAACGCGTTCTTCGGCCAGAACCAGAACGCGTTCGAGCGGCTGTCGCAGGACTTCGCCCGGACCGTCGTCAGCGCCATCCTCGAAGCCTTCTGAGGTGCCCGTGCCCGTCCTGACGCTCGCGGCCGTCCGCGCGCAGCTCTCCGCCGGCAGGCCCGCGCCGGTCTACCTCCTCGTCGGCGACGACGAGCGGGAGGTGGCCGACCTCATGGCCGGCTTCACCGGCCTGGTGGAGGAGGGCCTCCGGCCGTTCAACGTCGAGCGCGTGCACGTGGCCGAGCGCGGCGACGACGCCGAGGCCGCGGCCATCGAGGCCGCGCGCGTGCTGCCCATGATGGCGGACCGCCGCGTCGTGTTCCTCCTGCGCGCCGAGCGCCTGCTCAAGCCGAAGGGCCGCCGCGCGGCGCAGCTCGAGGCGGACGCCGAGTCGGAGGAGGCCGTCGGCCCCGCCGCCTCCGGCGCGCTCGAAGCCTACCTCAAGTCGCCCGAGCCGCTGTCGACGCTCGTGGTGGTTGCCGCGGACGTGAACAAGACGCTCCGGCCCGTCAAGGCGCTCTACAAACTGGCGAGTGTGGTCGAGTGCTGGGGCCTCAAGGACGGGCGCGAGGCGAAGGGCTGGGAGCTGCCCGTCATCCAGCGCAAGGCCGAGACCTGGCTGAAGCAGGCGGCCTCGGCGGCCGGAGCCGCGATCGACGCCGACGCAGCGCGGCTCCTCGCCGAACGCGCGGGGGCCGACATGGGGCGCCTGCGCGCCGACTTCGAGCGGCTCCAGCTCTACGTGGGCGCCCGCCCGCGCCTGACGCGAGCCGACGCCGAGGCCGTGATCGGGGCCGAGACCTCGCAGGACGACTGGGCCGTCACCGGCGCCATCGAGCGCGGCGACACCGCCGAGGCCCTGCGCCAGCTCGCGCTGCAGCTCGACGCCGGCGGCGTCCCGTACCAGATCCTGGGGCAGCTGGGCTACTTCGTCCGTCAGAAGCTGCCGGGCGTGGACCCGCGGCGCGTGCCGGCGGCCGTGGCCGCCCTCTTCCGGACGGACCTCGACCTCAAGTCGTCGGGGGGCGACCCGCGGGTGCTGCTGGAGCGTCTGGTGGTGGAGCTGTCGGCCGGGGCCCGGTCGTCGGGCGCCGGCGGACGGAGGCCCGATCGCGGTCACCTCCGGCCCCCGTCGCCGCGAACGCTAGGCGGACGCTGACTTGCGGGTGAGCCGCCGCGCGATGCGGGACTTGTAGCGGCCGGCCGTGTTGCGGTGGATGATGCCCTTGCCGGCCATCTTGTCGACGAGCGAGAAGGTGTCGCGGATGGCCGCCTTCGCCGTCTCGGCGTCACCGGCGTCGACGGCCGCCCGGATGGCCCTCAGCGCGCTGCGAAGCCGCGTGCGCATTTGCCGGTTGTGGTCGTGCCGCTTGACGGTCTGACGATGCGCCTTGAGCGCGGATTTGTGCGTCGCCACGGATGTCCTCGAATGCCGGCCGGTTGGGGCCGTCCACAGGAGCCCGGCCGGGGCCCGGCACACCAACGGCCGTCGCCCCTCCGGCTGTCACAAATCCCGTAGTATAGCACGGATAGCGCGGTTCCCCAGGCCCGGCGTCAGGGTAGTGGGTCAGTTTGAAAATCGTGCGCCTAGCGTCCTCCTGCCCGTCGTGCGATACTGAGACATGCCTACCCGAGCAAGCAAGAAACGGCCGCGCGACTTCAGCCAGCGAGCCAGGCAGGTTGTCGAGGAAGCCATCGGCGAGCGCCTGGATGGAAGCCCGCTCCCGCCCGAACCGCCAGATACTCGAAACCCGGCCGCCGTTGCTCTGAGCAAGCTAGGGGCGTCGAAGGGCGGGAAAGCGCGGGCTGCAAAGCTCTCCGAACACAAGCGACGGGAGATCGCCAGGCGGGCGGCAACCGCCAGATGGTCAAGCCGCAAGCAATAGATCGGACTCCCTATGTCTCGCCATCTGGCGGGAAAAGGGAGGGTCCTCTTGAGACCCGTGGTCGGCCCCGCTTCGTCTGTACGCCCTTGCGCTTAGTTTGGCTGTTCGTCTCCCGTTCGGCCTCGAGGCCACCGGTTTCTCGAACGGGTGAGTCAGTAGCGATACCAAGCAGGGCATCTTCGACTGCCACGGTTAGTTCTTGGCCCTGTCTCGGCTCCAGAATCCTGGTTACCCATTCAGCACACATCGCTTGCCACAATGTGCTCCCGCTAAGTACGAGATTCGTTGCGGCGTCGGTCACCCATTCATGATGGTCGGTCAGAGTCATTGCTCTCGTGCAAACGTCAGCGACATCCGCAAACTGCCGCCCAACTCGATCAGAGACTCCGGCCCAATTCTTTACGGCCAAGGCTTCAAAGACGACACGCTCTGGGGCATCCTCACCTGGCAGGTTGATACACCCTACAGATGGCGCTTGGTCTCCATCTAGAAAAACACGCGACGGGCGCGGAAACAGATTCTTGGAGACCATCTGACCTAGGGCTCGGCCGACTGAGGCCGCCCCGTACGGAATGATCTGGCATCGTTGCACCAGACTCGTGTTCTTCGCGTGCTTGACCATTACTTCAATCAAGAGCACCTGTGCCCTGACATCTTCAACATAGAGATCGCATTCTGGCTGAGGAACGTCATCCATTCGCGTCATGGCGAATTCAGGACTGACGCCGTACACGATTTCACGCGTTGATCCCATTTGCATGATGTATGCTCGGGCCTCTGCTGGTAGCTCCCCTAGAACATACGGCGAGTGGGTCGTCAGTACCACCTGCCATTCACGATCACGGCATCGATCTGCGAGGTCTCGAATTAACCGTCGTTGCGCTCGCGGGTGAAGGGAGGATTCAACCTCATCGATCAACACAATGCTGTATTTCGGGAGGTCCACGTCGAGTAATTCGGCGATTGTGGTTTCGCCCGCGCCTTGGTGAAATCCTGAATAGGTAGTGCCTTGCTGGGCGAGGACTGGAACTGGTCGTTTGGGGTCGGCATCCGTGAGTGCCATCTTCGCGAGTTCGTATTGCCGCCCCATGATTTGGCTGAACCTGTTGAGCTTGACGCTGTCGAACAGAGTGGCAGAAACCTCCTCGTGATGTCCCTTCACGAGTCTCGTGTAGCCCAAGCGAGCGGGGACTGGTTGGACGCGTCGCAGATCAATATACGCGACGTTTCGCTCGGCCCGTTCAGGGTTGCCGCGCCAGCGCTCGCCCGGCTTACGAACGCTTTGAACCCCCTCGCCTATGGCTATTTGCCCTCCCCGGATGGAATACCTGATGGCCGCGTTCTGGATCTTCTCCCAGAACGTGTCGGGAAAGAAATCTGATGCAAATCGCGCCTTGTCTGGGGATTTGTAGACGGAGGCAATGGCCTGAAGAATGGTGCTCTTTCCCACGCCATTCTCCCCGACAAGGGCCATAAGGGGGTACTGAAGAACGAAGCGTTGCCCTGACCACCCGCGCAAGCCGTCTAACTCCAACCATTCCAAGCGCTTAGGCCACCCCTGTCCCGAACCCCACTTCGCGCTCAGCCGCCTGATTTCTCTCTTGTCGGACATCTCCGCCTCCATAGGGGCGTCCGCGCCGCCAGACTCCGTCCGTTCTCATGGTCAGAACCACATTTTCACACAAATAGTAGCACATATTTTACTATTATCATACAATATAAGCGGCTCTATAGACGCTAGCGAGCCGAGAGACCGCAGATTTCACTTGACATATACAAGCTCGTGCAAGCATAATAGTCAGTATGAACACGTTAAGTACAGGGAAGCGAGCGGCGGTAGTTGCGGCCCTGATGGAAGGCAGCAGCATCCGGGCGACGGTGCGCATGACAGGCGTGGCGAAGAACACCATCGTCAAGCTGCTCGTGGCGCTTGGGGCGGCCTGCGCTAGGTATCAGGACGAGACCTTGCGGAACCTGCCCTGCCGTCGACTCCAGTGCGATGAAATCTGGTCCTTCGTGGGCGCCAAAGACAAGAACATCCCGGCCGAGAAGGCGGGTACGTTCGGGATCGGCTCAGTGTGGACGTGGACGGCCATTGATGCCGACACGAAGCTCGTACCGTCATTCCTGGTCGGAACTCGGGATCTCGGGTCCGCCTTCACGTTCATCTCGGATCTGGCGAGCCGCCTGCGGAGTCGCGTGCAACTCACCACAGACGGTCACAAGCCGTACCTCTCGGCGGTCGAGGATGCATTCGGCGGGGACATCGACTATGCCGTGCTCCAAAAGCTCTACGGCTCCGATCCGGCCGGCGAGAAGCGGTACAGCCCCGCGCAGTGCATCGGTACGCGCTGTGAAATCGTCCAGGGCGACCCGGACCCGAAGCACATCTCGACCAGTTATGTCGAGCGTCAGAACCTGACGATGCGGATGAGCATGCGGCGGTTCACGCGGTTGACGAACGCTTTCTCGAAGAAGGTGGAAAATCACGCGGCGGCCGTGGCCCTCTACTTCATGTACTACAATTTCGGCCGCGTGCATCAGACGCTCCGCGTGACCCCGGCCATGGAAGCGGGCGTATCCGACCACATCTGGACCATCGATGAAATCGTCGGCCTGCTCGACCGCGCCTGAGCTACAATCGGGCCGCCATGAACCGGCTCTACTACGGCGACAACCTAGACGTGCTTCGGCGCCACGTGGACGACGCCAGCGTAGATCTCGTGTACCTGGACCCTCCGTTCAACTCGAACGCCAGCTACAACGTGCTCTTTGCTGAGCGCAATGGGACGCAGGCTGCATCGCAGATTAAGGCATTTGAGGACACATGGACGTGGGATGAAAATGCCGCCCGCGCATGCGCGGAGACGATTGAAGCCGGGGGCAAGGTGTCGGAAGCGATGCAGGCGTTCCGAACGTTCCTTGGTGACAGTGACATGATGGCGTATGTCGCTATGATGGCCCCGCGCCTCGTGGAGCTGTGCCGAGTGATGAAGCCGACGGCCAGCCTATACCTGCACTGCGACCCCACCGCGAGCCATTACCTGAAAATATTATTGGATGCGGTCTTCGGACCGGAGAACTTCCGCAACGAAATCATCTGGCATCGAACACTGGCAAAGGGACTCACAACCCGCGCCCTGCCCATCAACCACGACGTGATTCTTAGTTACCAGCGTAGCGACAAAGCGACGTGGCAAGCTGACCAGGTCTTCCGACCGTACAATCCCGATGACTTGGACGACAAGACGCTGGAAAAGTACTCCCTTCGCGAGCCGAACGGCCGACGTTACCAACTGACCAGCCTGCTGAATCCGAATCCGGACCGACCAAATTTGACCTACGAATTCCTTGGAGTGACCCGAGTGTGGCGCTGGACGAAGGAACGGATGCAGGCGGCTTATGACGCCGGTTTGGTTGTCCAGCCGAAGCCGGGTGCAGTTCCGCGTTTCAAACGGTATCTGGACGAGCAGCGGGGAAAACCTCTGGGTGACGTGTGGACGGACATCCCTCCGCTGAACTCGCAGGCGAAAGAACGTCTCGGCTACCCAACCCAAAAACCCGAAGCCCTACTCGAACGGATCATCACCCTGAGTAGCAACGAAGGTGACATGGTACTCGACCCGTTCTGCGGCTGTGGGACCACGATCGCGGCGGCCCAGAAGCTGAATTGCTCCTGGATCGGCATCGACATCACGAGCCTCGCGATCAGCCTGATCCGACACCGACTCGCCGATACCTTCGGCGGTAAGGCGGAGTACGAGGTCATCGGCGAACCCGTGTCGTTGCCGGACGCAGCCAAGCTGGCGCACGATGACCCCTATCAGTTCCAGTGGTGGGCGCTCGGGCTGGTGGGCGCTCGGCCGATCGAGCAGAAGAAGGGCGCTGATAGGGGCATCGATGGGCGGATTTACTTCCACGAGGGCGACACGACGAAGACGAAGCAGATCGTCCTATCCGTGAAAGCTGGACATGTGACCGTCGCCCACGTCCGAGATTTGCGAGGTGTGCTTGATCGGGAGAAGGCGCAGATCGGCGTACTGCTCTGCATGGAGGATCCGACCACCCCGATGCGGAAGGAGACGGCCAACGCCGGTTTTTACAAGTCGCCCTGGGGCCAACATCCGCGCCTGCAGATCCTGACCATCGAAAACTTGCTAACCGGCAAGACAATCAACCGCCCGCCGGCCCAGACCAGCACCACGTTTAAGCGCGCGCCGAAAGCCGCTCAGAAAGTAGGCGAGACAAGACCTATGCCATTCGGCGAGCCAGAAGATTCAAACTGACCCACTACCGGCGTCAGGCCCGGCCCTTGAGGCGCCTGAGCAGACGGCGGTCCCGGCGGCTCGGCGCGCCGGCCTGCGCGGGCGTGGGGCCGAAGGCGCGGGCGAGCCGCGTCAGCCGGCGCAGCTCGACCTCCTCGGCCGTGGGCGGCGGGGTGCGATCCTCGTAGAGCTCGCGCGCCAGCGCCCGGGCCAGATGGCGCTCGGCGAGCGCCCGCACGACGACCCGCTGGCGCCGGCCCAGGGGACGCGTGATGACGATCGCGTCGCCCGGACGGATCTCGCGGTGCGGCTTCGCGCTCTGGCCGTTCACGTCGACCTTGCCGCCCTTGCAGGCCTTCTGGGCCTCCGACCGGGTCCGAAAGAGGCACGCGACGTCGAGCCAGACGTCGAGCCGGACCGAGGTGAGCGGCGCGCCATCGACCATGACGGCATTCTGCCACAGGAACGGCTCAGGGCTCGGGGCTCAAGGCTCAGGGCCTTGTGGGTTGGGCGGGCCGCCGGAATCGGACACAATAGAACCATGCGGAACATCATGAAACTGCTCGGCCTTCAGCCGGTCGGCGAGGCGCATCCCGAGGCAGACACGGTGCGGCGGATTGCCGAGGAGCTCGACAAGCTGGAGCCGGACCGGGCGCGCTACATCGCGGCGTTCGCGTTCATCCTGAGCCGCGTGGCCGGCGCCGATCAGGAGGTCTCGGCGCAGGAGACCGCCGTCATGGAACGGCTCGTGATGGAGAAGGGCGGCCTGCCGCGCGAGCAGGCCATCATCGTCGTGCAGATGGCCAAGACCCAGCACCTGCTCTTCGGCGGTACCGAGGACTTCCTGGTCACGCGCGAATTCGACCGCCAGGCGACGCCGGAGCAGAAGCTCGCCCTCATCGACTGCCTGTTCGCGGTCTCGGCGTCCGACGACACCATTCTCACCGTCGAGGACAACGAGATCATGCGCATCGTCAACGAGCTGAAGGTGGAGCACCAGGACGTCGTGCAGCTTCGCGCTCGCTACCGCGACAAGCTGGAGGCGGCCAGGGGGCTGGGCAAGTAATTGCCGATTGCCGATTGCCGATTGAAAAGGTCGGCGACGAGGGGCGGGTAGCGGGCTAGCGGCGACGGGCCGCCATGATCTCGCTGGCGTTCGAGCCGGGCTTCACGTTCGTGTACTTGACGACCTCTCGTCCGTCGACGACCATGGTCGTCTTGTAGATGCGGTTGCGGGAGATGGTCGTCACCGACACCGCTCGGCGCACGCGCGCGAGGTAGTCGCGGGTCTCCGGGAAGGGCGGCACCGTCTGGCCGAACCGGTCCACGGCGCCGGGGCCGGCGTTGTAGGCTGCGAGCGCCAGCTCCTCGTTCCCTTCGTACCGATCGATCAGGTCCTTCAGGTAGTTCACCCCGCCCCGGACGTTCTCTTCGGGATCGTACGGGTTCGTCACGCCGTACTCGGCCGCGGTGTCGGGCATGAGCTGCATGAGGCCCATCGCGCCCCTGGGCGACCGCGCCCATGGGTTGAACGCGCTCTCGGTCTGGATGACGGCGCGCACCAGCTCGGGCCGCAGGTCGTGCGCCAGCGCGTGCTGCTCGATGATCTGGTCGAGCTGCCGCGAAGCCGGCCGCGACACGGTGCGCGTCGAGCGCACCGTCTCGGCGCCCGCCACGGGGAACGACGTCGCGTCGCGTCCGGCCGGGCGCTGGTCGGACAGCACGAGTGTGCCGTTCGCGTCGCGCCAGCTGTAGATCTGGGCGTCGGCCATGGTCGGCCAGCAGGCGGCGGCCAGAAGGACGGTTCCGAGGGAGCGAAGCAGCAGACGGATCATCGTCGGCACTCGCAGTGTAGCGCGCTCGATCACGAGGAGCAAGGCAAACACGATGCCGGAACCGCCGAGAATGGCTGCGCGCGGGAAGAATTGACGAAATCCGTGCAAACCCGAAGAATATCGATGGGCAAGACCGGGCGACCCGGTCTAGGATCTACGGATGCACATGGCGCGCGGTATCCGGTTTGTACAGACGAATTTCATTTCTGTGATCGGCGGGCGCCTGCCGTCCCGGACGGCACACGCCTCACAGAGCGGCGGCGTTCGCGCGGCGCAGGGGGCAGGCGCATGGCGATGACTCCCGGGATTCCCAAGGGCAGTGTGTTGCAGAGCTGGCAGCGGGCGAACATCGTGGCCGCCATCAGCTTCCTCGGCGATCTGCTGCGGCGGACGCCCGACGACTCGCGGGCGAGGGCGGTCTACGACGGCCTGATGGAAATCCTGGAGCCCGCCCGCCGCCTGCACCGCACGCAGCGCGAGCTGACGACGGCCACGCGGGCCGCGTCCCCGACGGGGAAGGAGCGGCGCAGCGGCCGAGAACGCCGTGCGGGCAACGAACGGCGCGCCATCGACCTCGGATCGCCGACCGGAGCCGAGCGCCGCGCGGGCGCCGACCGGCGCCGCGTGGAACGGCGCCGACGCTAGGCCGATCGAACGGCGCCGCGACCGACGGCCGCTAGCCGCCGGCGAGCGTCGCGACGACGGCCGGTGCTTTCGCCAGCAGCGTCGCGATGGCCGAGGGGTTCCGGCCGCCGGCCTCCGCGAAATCCGGCCGGCCGCCGCCTCCGCCGCCCACGATCGGCGCCAGCTCCTTGACGATCTGCCCGGCCTTGATCCGGTCGGTCAGGTCCTTCGACACCGACACGACGAGCGCGACCTTGCCGTCGTGCTCCGAGGCGAGCACGACGACGCCGCTCTGCAGCCGGTCGCGCAGGGAGTCGGCGAGGCCCCTGAGCGCGCCCTTCTCCAACCCCTCCACACGGCGCACGATCAGGCGGACGCCGCCAGCCTCGATCGTGTCGTCCTCGCCCGCCGCCGCGCCGCCGCCGAGCGCGACCTTCATCTTCAGCTGCTCGTTCTCGCGGCCGAGGCGCTTCGCGTCGGCCTGCAGCCGGCGGATCGCGTCGGGCGCCTGGTCTTCGGTCGTGCCGAGCGCGCCCAGCACGCGGTCGAGGGCGGCGCGCTGGCGCTGCACGAGCGAGACCGCGCCGGCACCGGTGACGGCCTCGATGCGCCGCACGCCGGCGGCCACGCCCGACTCCTGGGTGATCAGGAACGCGCCGATGTCGCCGGTGGCGCGGCAGTGCGTGCCGCCGCACAGCTCGAGGCTGAAGCCGGGCACCGACACGACGCGCACGCGGTCGCCGTACTTCTCGCCGAAGAGCGCCATGGCGCCCGCGGCGATGGCCTCCTCGGTGGCGCGCACCTCGGTCCGGACGGGCGTGTTCTTGTAGACCTGCGCGTTCACGATCCGCTCGATGCGCGCCAGATCCTCGGCCGCAATCGGCGCGAAGTGCTGGAAGTCGAAGCGCAGGCGCGCGGGCTCGACAAGCGACCCGGCCTGCTTGACGTACGGGCCGAGCACCTCGCGGAGCGCCGCGTGCAGCAGGTGCGTCGCGGTGTGGTTGCGCCGCGTGGCGTCGCGCGCCTCGTCGTCCACCTCGGCGGTGACGATCTCGCCCCGGCGGAGGGCCCCCGACCGCACCTTCACGCGATGCAGCCGCGGCCAGCGCGGCACCTTGACCAGGCCCTCGACGACGGCCGAGCCGCGCGCGCCGTGGATCGCGCCCGCGTCCGACACCTGGCCGCCCGATTCGGCGTAGAAGGGCGTGGACGACAGGGCGAGGTAGCCCGTGCCGCCCGCGTCCAGCGTCCCAATCTCGTCCCCGTTCTCGGCGAACATCGCCAGGATCACGGCGCCGTCGACGCGGGTGCGCTCGTAGCCCTCGAAGCGGTCGCCGGCGGACTCCAGCTCGCGCCGGCGCTCGGGCGAGGCCTGCCAGCTCACGCCCCCGGCGCCGGCCTTGAACGCGCTGCTCGCGCGGGCGCGCTCGCGCTGGCCCGCCATCGCCCGCTCGAAGCCCTCGCGGTCGACCGCGAGCTTCCGCTGCCCGGCGAGATCCTCGACGAAGTCCAGCGGCACGCCGAGCGAGTCGTACAAGCGGAAGACCTCGTCGCCGGCGACGACGCCGTCGCCCGCGGCTGCGCGGTCGAGGGCCTCCTCGAGGCGCGGCAGCCCGTTGGTCAGCACCGCGTCGAAGCGCTCCTCCTCGCTCCGCACGACCTGCACGACCGCGTCGCGGCCGCGCGGAAGCTCCGGGTACGCCTCGCCCATCTCGGCCACCAGCACGTCCACCAGGTCGCACAGGAACGGCTCGGTGAACCCGAGCTTCTTGCCGTGCCGCATGGCGCGGCGCATGATCTTGCGCAGCACGTAGCCGCGCCATTCGTTCGACGGCACCACGCCGTCGGCGATGAGAAAGGTCATGGCGCGCAGGTGATCGCTCACGACCCGCATCGACGTGTCGTGGGTCGGGTCGGCGCCGTAGCGGAGCCGCATGTGCGTCTCGAGCGCGCGCAGGATCGGCATGAAGAGGTCGGTGTCGTAGTTGGACAGCTTCCCCTGGATGACCGCCGTGACGCGCTCGAGGCCCATGCCGGTGTCCACCGAGAGCGCCGGGAGCGGCACCAGCCGGCCGTCGACCTGCCGGTCGAACTCCATGAAGACGTTGTTCCAGACCTCCACGAAACGGTCGCAGTCGCAGTCGAGACCGCGGCAGACCGCCTCCGGACAGGGCACGTCGTGGCCGCGGAAGTAGTGGATCTCGGAGCAGCGGCCGCACGGCCCCGTCTCGCCCATCGACCAGAAGTTCTCGCCGAGCCCGAGCTCCGCGATCCGGTCGGGCGGCACGAGCGTCCGCCAGATCCCCAACGCCTCGTCGTCGCGCGGGATGCCCGATTCGCCCTTGAAGACGGTCGGGTAGAGCCGGTCGGCCGGCAGCTTCCAGACCGACGTCAGCAGCTCCCAGGCGAACGGGATCGCGTCGGCCTTGAAGTAGTCGCCGAACGAGAAGTTGCCCAGCATCTCGAAGAACGTGTGGTGGCGCAGCGACGGCCCGACGTTGTCGAGGTCGTTGTGCTTGCCCGACACGCGCATGCACTTCTGGCTGCTCGTCGCCCGCGTGTAGTCGCGGCGGTCGCGCCCGAGGAACACGTCCTTGAACTGGTTCATGCCGGCGTTGGTGAACAGCAGCGTCGGGTCGTCGGCCGGCACGAGCGGCGAGCTGGGCACGATGCGGTGGCCCTGGGACTGGAAGTACTCCAGAAAGCCGCGGCGGATGTCACGCGAGTGCATCTCGGTATTCTACTCGGGACTCGAGCCTGGGGCTGGGAACGGGGACTGGGGGCTGGGGACTGGACGGAACGAACCACGGAATGACCACGGAAATCGCCACGGAATGACCACGGAGAATGGGACACGGAATGGGCACGAAATGGGGAACGGAACGCGACACGGAAGCGGCGCGCGAAAGCGGGAGACTCAGCTCCGGCGCCGTCGTCTGAGCGCGGCCAGCGCGGCGGCCGGGCCGAAGCCCAGCCGGACGAGGTACTGGTGCAGCCGGCGGAGGTGGCCCTGGTCCCGGATGGGCCCGCGCAGGCGCCGGTCGATTGCGCGATCGAGCAGCGTCGCCTCGTCCGCGTCTTCGAACGCCTCGTCGACGGCGGCCCGCACGGTGTCCTCGTCGAGTCCGAGGGCGTCGAGCTCGCGGCGCACGCGCAAGGGGCCACGGCCCTTGATGCGCACGGCCGCCGACGCGTAGGCGCGGGCGGCGCGCCGGTCGTCGAGCGCCCCGTCGGCGCGGAGGCGGGCGAGGGCGGCGTCCACGTCGTCGGGTTCGAGGCCGCGGCGCATCAGCCGCGCGCGCAGTTGGGCCGTCGTCAGCTCGCGACGGGCGAGCAGGCGCAGGCCCGTGAGGTACGCGCGGGGCGGCGGTGTCATCCCCCGAAGCGGACGATGTCGGAGCTGGACGAGTCGGAGAGTCCGGCCTTGCGGGCCATGTCGTCGCGCGCCATGTCGGCCGTCGTCGAGATGCCCTGCACCTTGAGCTTGAACTCGTCGACGTTGCTCGCCCAGCGCAGCGCCTCGTCGAGCGTGATCATGTTGCGCTTGTAGAGCGAGAAGATCGACTGGTCGAACGTCTGCATGCCGTACTGCGAGGTGCCCGCGGCGATGGCCCCCTGGATGAGATGGGTCCGGTCCTTGTCGACGATGCAGTCGCGCACGAACGCGGTGGCGATCAGGACCTCGACGGCCGGCACGCGGCCCAGGCCGTCAGCCCGCGGGATCAGGCGCTGGGAGATCGCGGCCCTCAGGACGCTGGCGAGCTGCAGGCGGACCTGCCGCTGCTGGTGCGGCGGAAAGACCGCGATGATGCGGTTGACCGTCTCGGTTGCGTCCAGGGTGTGCAGCGTCGAGAACACCAGGTGCCCGGTCTCGGCCGCGAGCAGGCCGGTCTCGATCGTCTCGAGGTCGCGCATCTCGCCGACCAGGATGACGTCCGGGTCCTGGCGCAGGGCGCTGCGCAGCGCGTGCGCGAACGACACCGTGTCCACCGCGACCTCGCGCTGGTTGACGATCGACCGGTTGTCGCGGTGCAGGTACTCGATCGGGTCCTCGACCGTCATGACGTGCGCCGACCGCGTGTTGTTGATGTGGTCGATCATGGCGGCGAGCGTGGTGCTCTTGCCGCTGCCCGTGGTGCCGGTGACGAGGACCAGCCCGCGCTCCTCCTCGGCGATGGTCTCCAGCACGTGCGGCAGGTGCAGCTCCTCGACGGAGCTGATGCGCGTCGGGATGATGCGGAGCACGATGCCCACCGTGCTCCGCTGCCGGAACACGTTGCAGCGGAAACGGCCAAGCCCCGGCACGCTGTAGGCGAGGTCCACCTCCTGGTGCTCCCGGAACTTCTGCTGCTGCGCCGGGGAGAGGATCGACGCCGCCATGGCCTCGGTGTCGTCGAGGCCGAGGCGGCGCACCTCGGAGGCGGGCAGGAGCGAGCCGTTCACCCGCATCATCGGGTAGCTGCCCACCTTGAGGTGCAGGTCGGAGGCACCGGATTCAACGGCCGTGCGTAGCAACTCGTCGATGTCCATGGTCGCGTGTGGCTGGCGTCAGCGCGCGCGAACGGCGGCCGGCGCCGGAACGGGCGCGGCGGCCCGGCCCGCGTCCACGGGCGTCAGCCACCCGTAGCGGTCCGGCGCCTCGCCGTTGACGATGCCGAAGAAGGCCCCCTGCACGGCCGTGGTGACCGGCCCGCGCGTCCCGGCGCCGACCTTCACCTTGTCGACGCTGCGGATGGGGGTCACCTCCACGGCCGTGCCGACGAAGAACACCTCGTCGGCGATGTAGAGCATCTCCCGCGGAATCAGCTGCTCGCGCACCGGGTAGCCCAGATCGCGCGCCAGCGTGATCACCGAGTCGCGCGTGATGCCCGGCAGGATCGAGGCGGTGATCGGCGGCGTGTAGATGACGCCGTCACGGACGAGGAACACGTTCTGGCCGCTGCCCTCGCTCACGTAGCCGGACGTGTCGAGCGCGATGCCCTCCGCGTAGCCGTCCGCCACGGCCTCCATCTTGATCAGGGCCGAATTGGCGTAGTTCGCGGCCGTCTTGGCGAGCGCGGGAAAGGTGTTCGGCGCCATGCGGGACCAGGAGCTGACGCAGACGTCCACGCCGTTCTCGAGCGCGCCCTCGCCGAGATACGTGCCCCACTCCCAGGTCAGGATGGCGACGTCCACCGGGCAGGTGGCCGGGTTGATGCCGAGCGCCGTGTACCCGCGATAGACGATCGGGCGGATGTAGCAGGCCTTGAACGGGTTGACACGCACCGTCTCAACGACCGCGGCGTTCAGCGCCTCCGGCGCGTACGGGCACTCCATGCGGTAGATCCGCGCTGAGTCGTACAGGCGCCGCATGTGCGCGTCGAGCCGGAAGATCGCCGAGCCCCGCTTCGTGTCGTAACACCGGATCCCCTCGAACACTCCGCTGCCGTAGTGCACGATGTGTGACGCGACGTGGATCTTGGCGTCGGGCCAGGGCACCAGGGTGCCGTTCATCCAGATCCGCGCGCGCTCCGAGAAGGGCATCGGTCACTCCTTGGGGTGGGCCAGACCTCGCCGCCGGGTGCCGGCGGCATCCGGCTGGCGCCGCTCGACGGAGACGATGTACACCCGACGCGTGACGATGGTCGAAGGCATTCAATTCTAGCATCACTGGGATTCGCCGCAAAACGGGCACCGGTCGCTCCGCGCCGGCAGCGGCTTGCGGCAATTCCAGCAGAACCGCGACGCCGGCGTCTCACGGGCGCGCAGCCGACGGTGGATGCTCTGGATCTCCTCCGCCGCGCCGTCCGCGGCCGTCGTCGCCGCGGGCGGCGTGCGGCGCGGCGCCGCCGGGCGCACGGCCAGCAGGTCGGCCAGCAGGTCGGCCGCACGCTGATAACGCGCTGCCACGTCGGGCGCCATCGCCC
>JAHECP010000106.1 GCA_024641665.1 Acidobacteriota bacterium | reverse complement strand
TCTGGAGTCGAGACTGGACGACCGTGCGCGCTGACTCTCCGTTGGTGCGTCACCGATCGCTGTCCTGAGCTGAGAAAAAGGTATCGGCGGTTGAAATACCGACCGCTGGTGCGTCACCGCACGCGCGAAGGACCAGACCGTCTCGACGCTAAGTGGGTCTTCGGGGTCAATCCAAGCAGGTGGTCGCTGCGCCGTTCGTAGACGTGACTTGAATTCGCGGAGTATCAATTTCCAAACCCAAGCGGGCTCCCGTCCCACGGGGCCTGTGCGCAATTGCCGAACGAAGCGGCGACGAGGCAAGGTTCCCCCCTGTGTCCGGGCGGCTTGGCCTTCGTCCTCAAGCCAGCTTATCGATAGAACCTCCTCAACGAGCTTCGCTTCCATTCTCAGCCTGCCGCCGCCGGGCCCCACGGCACCAACGAGGGGCCGAAGATCGCCTATGCCTTCGAGCCAGCAGTCCCATGCCCTCTCGGCGCGACGCGCGCACCTCGAATCGACCGCCAAGGTAGGCTGTTCGGTGCGGAACGAGCCACGGGTCGCCACTTCTAGCACCTGGGATGCAAGGGCTGGATCGTTCGACGTCAAGTCGGCTAGCAGTCGATCAACCAGTTCCTCACTCAAAGTGGCCGTTGCAATCGCCAGCGGATACAGCCAGCGTTGCCGCCTTTGCACGTCGCTGATGATCTCTCCTGTGATGACCTTGCCGAGTACGATCGCCTGAGCTGCGAACCACTGGCCGACTATTGGGATAGCGAATCCAAGCCTGTCTCCGCGCCTGATCACAAGCCCAGAGCCGAGCAGCGACTCCGCGGTCAACAAACCTCCTAGCTCGCTGTAATGCACTAGGGCCCCTCCCTGATCGACGCATCCCGCGCCGAGTCGCGCCAGTTGGCCCTCCGACGTCGCTAGATTGGTTCTGTTCCTCCTTAGCGCTTCTGTGACGACTCGGCCGATTAGCTCGCCGGTCGACAAAGACTGCCGGTGTCCAGCCTCGGCTTGAAGAAACAAGCCGACCAAGATGGCAAAGAACGGTCTCCGCAAGGCGTCATGCAGAGCGCCAGACCAGCGCCAGAGATCGTTTCTCTGAAACGGCTGGCCAGACACTCGTGACACCAAAGCGCAAGTCTCCAACTCCGTCAGAAGGGGTACCTCGACCGCCTCCCGTGTCTCGATCAATGCCGACATCGGCCTACCTGCAAGGACGACGGTCGTCAGCGGCCAACTATTGACGAACTGTCGGGCGAGCGCCAGGCAGTCAAGCGCATGTTTCTGCCCTCCCTCATCACAGCGCTCGAGAAAGACCGACGCCCCGACCATCACGACGTCCCCTACGCCTAGAGCGGAGGCTCTAACGTCATCAAGCGTCGGCAGGTTGTCTGGAAAGACCTCCAGATATACCGGGATTGGCGCCGCGGGATCAGTCAGGCTTCGGCGCAGTGCCTTTTGGTACATACGCTCGCAACGAAGTGACTTACCGGCACCGAAGTCCCCCAGGAGTACAACCAACGGGCGGTCGACATTTGGGCATATCTCCTCCGAGGAATCGCCGAGCGTGAGATCATCTGCGAAGGCTTCTGCTGCTTCTTGCGGAATGCCAGTTCCCAGCCATCTTTCTACGCAGCGCCCCCGTGATTCCCTCAGTCGCTGCTCCAGGATGCGACGGCGTGACTGCTCCTTCTGCCTGACGTTGCCGAGTTTCGCCAGAATCTGGAACGCGAAGGCCGCAGCATGTCGGGCGGCCCGCTGCTGGGACCCTTTCGCATCGGCTGCACCTTTGTCGTCGATCCTGTCGGAGATTCCACGAACGACAAGGGCGTCCACTTCCGCGTTCGCGTAGACGCCCGCGAGGAAGCCTGCGCCCTCCATCTCGACGGCAACGGCGTCGTCGAACAATCGCCTTAGGGCTCGGTAGGTAACTCCTTGGGTGCTGGTAACGACCTTCTCACCTGCGGCAATTGGAGCCACCACCGCCTTCGGCGGTTTTAGGGGCTGTTCCGCCTTGATACGCTCCTGCCACGAATCGTTCGCAACCTCCGTTCGAGCTCGGCTGACAATTGAGTACGTAGATTGGCCAATCTCAGGGCGAGGGAGGAACTCCTTGGCTGCTTTACCTCGTTCATAGCCGTAGACCTTGTCGGCGGCGACGACGTCACCCAAGTCCAGGTCCTTTAGTGCCCCAGCGATTCCAACGAGAAGGGTGATGGTGGGATGGAACTCTGATATGGCTCGTTCGACCTCGACTGCTGCGGAGGCGTTTCCCTGACCGGCAATGACAACGACAACCTGCCAGGTGGTGTCCCCGGCGAATTGGCCGACGAAGTATACCGTGCCCTTCTCATGCGTCTGTTCCTTGATCCCATCTAGATGCTCCTTGACTGCGTTCGCCTCGAGTGGGAGCGCGGTGACTATGACAGCCGTCGGTCCGGCCTGTGCGCGAGACATCTAGTTCTCAGGAAGAAGGCTCAAGGCCTCGCGAATCTCTGGTCGCCGACAATCACTATGGCATCCCTTGGGGCGAGTCACAACATACACTTCCACCGAGGCGCGACAACCTCGATATTCTCGGCGCATCGTTCTGGACTGACGGAACGGTGTGGGTTCGACTCAGGCTAGCAGGGAGAGCCTCGTTCGATCGGACCGTTAGAATCCCCGCACGTACGGCAGCCGCCGGCCGACCGCCTCGACCTCCTCGTAGCGGTCGAGCAGCAGACCGGTGGCGTCCCACTGGCCGCTCAGGAACGCGTCGCGCGCGCCGGGCGCGAGGGCAATCGGGTGCGCGCGGCCCGCTGCGGTCACGGTGAGACCGTCGAGGTCCACCATGATCTCGGCGGCCGGGTCGCGCTCCACCAGGTCCATCAGCGCCCCGACGCCTTCGGCCGAGGCCGTCACGCACGGCAGGCCCAGCGCGACGGAGTTGCCGAAGAAGATCTCCGAGAACGACTGCCCCACCACCGCGCGGATCCCCCAGCGGCGGATGGCCTGCGGCGCGTGCTCGCGCGACGACCCGCAGCCGAAGTTGGCATTGGTGAGGAGCACGCTCGCACCCCGGTAGGCGGGGTTGGCGAAGGGGTGGCCCGGGGCCTGCCGGTCGTCCTCGAAGAGGTGCGCCTCGAGGCCCTCGAAGGTGATCGCGCGCAGGTAGCGCGCGGGGATGATGCGGTCGGTGTCGATGTTGTCGCCCCGCAGCGGCAGACCGCGGCCGGCGACGCGGACGATCTGTCGGTCGCTCATCGTTTGGATCGGCGGGGCCCCCTGCACCCCGCCTGGCTCGGTCGCTCGCGGGGCCCCAACGCCCCGCTCCGCTCCCTCGCTCTCCTGTCCGTCGCCCATTCCGTGCCTCATTCCGCGGCTCATTCCGGGTTATTGCTCACCCTTCGCGCGAAGGATCGGCCGCACGTCGGTGACCTCGCCAGCAATCGCGGCGGCGGCGACCATGGCCGGGCTCATCAGCAGCGTGCGCCCGGTGGGGCTCCCCTGCCGGCCCTTGAAGTTGCGGTTCGACGAGGAGGCGCAGATCTGGCGCCCCTCCAGGCGGTCGGGGTTCATGGCCAGGCACATCGAGCAGCCGGCGGCGCGCCACTCGAACCCCGCCTCGCGGAAGACCTGGTCCAGCCCCTCGGCCTCGGCCGCGCGGCCGACGCTCTCGGAGCCCGGCACGACGAGCGCCTTCACGTGCGGCCGGACGCGCGCGCCGCGGACGATGCGCGCCGCCTCGCGCAGGTCGGACAGGCGCGCGTTGGTGCACGAGCCGATGAACGCCACGTCGATGCGCGTACCGGCGATAGGCGCGCCGCCGCGGAAGCCCATGAAGTCGAGCGCCTCGCGCACGCTCTCGCGCTCGGCTTCGTGCAGGCCCTCGGGCGCGGGCACGCGCTCGTCGACGGCGAGGGCCTGGCCCGGGTTGATGCCCCAGGTCACCGTCGGCTTGATCCCGCCCGCGTCGATCACCACCTCGTCGTCGTAGCGCGCGGCGGGATCAGACGCCATCGACGCCCACCAAGCACGGGCGCGCGCGAACGCTTCGCCCTTCGGCGCGTACGGGCGCCCCTCCAGGTAGGCGAACGTCGTCTCGTCGGGGTTCACGTAGCCGACGCGCGCGCCGCCTTCGATGGACATGTTGCAGATCGTCATGCGCTCGTCCATCGACATGGCGGCGAGGGTGCTCCCACCGTACTCGTAGGCGTAGCCCACGCCGCCCTTCACGCCGAGGCGCCGGATCACGTCGAGGATGACGTCCTTCGCGTAGACGCCCGGGGCGAGCTGCCCCTCCACGCGGATGCGCCGGACCTTCAGCGGGTCGAGCGCCAGGGTCTGCGACGCCAGCACGTCGCGCACCTGCGAGGTGCCGATGCCGAAGGCAATCGCGCCGAACGCGCCGTGCGTGGAGGTGTGGCTGTCCCCGCAGGCAATCGTCATCCCCGGCTGCGTCAGCCCCTGCTCGGGCCCGATGACGTGGACGATGCCCTGGTGGCCGCTGCCGGGGCCGAAGAGCGGGATGCCGTGCTCGCGGCAGTTGCGCTCGAGGGCCGACATCATGTCCTCGGCCATGCGGTCGGCGAACGGCCGCCGCTGGTCGGCGGTGGGGACGATGTGATCGACGGTGGCGAACGTGCGATCGGGCGCGCGCACCGTCCACCCGCGCGCGCGCAGCATGTCGAACGCCTGCGGGCTGGTCACCTCGTGCACGAGGTGGAGACCGACAAAGAGCTGCGTCTGCCCGTTGGGCAGCCGCCGCACCGCATGCGCGTCCCAGACCTTGGAGAAGAGGGTCGAGGGCATGGGGGTACGAATCTACCACAGGGACTGGGGGCTGGGGACTGGGGGCTGGGGACTGGGGGCTGGGGACTGGGGGCTCTTGGCGCGCGGGGGGCGGGTGGCGCGGCTCTTGCTGACTCGACGTCGTTTGGGGACAGAACCACGCTCTTTGAGCAGGTTCTTCCAAGGTTCACCTGCCGGAGGGTGGCAGAACCTTCCACCAGTCAGAGGAGGCGAGTCATGGCCCGGACCCGCAATGCGTCGTATCGTCGACTCGAGGCCTGGCAGCTCGGAATGGACCTCGCCGTGGCCTCCTACCGCGCCACGAACGATTTCCCCGCTCGTGAGGTCTACGGACTCGCCAGCCAGATCCGTCGTGCGGCGACGTCGATTCCAGCCAACGTCGCCGAAGGGTACTGCCGCCGCTCGCGCCCTGCCTATCAGTACCACGTGTCCATCGCGCTCGGTTCGCATGGAGAGCTCGAAACGTTGGTAGAGCTTTCCGTTCGTCTGGGTTTCCTCACGGAGCGCCAGGCCGCCGATCTCGATGTCCTGAGCGGACAAACCGGCCGGCTGCTCAGCGCCCTTCACAAGTCGTTGGCTGCACGAGGTGATGCGCCCCGTTCCGCCACGCTTCACCCGGTCGTCCAGAGCCCCCAGTCCCCAGCCCCCAGTCATCGTTCTTCCTCTCAGAGCCCCCAGTCCCCAGCCCCCAGTCCCCACGATCCTTGTTGATATACTGGCTGTCGTTCCTTCCGAGCATCGTCGCCTCGGCTCTGAACCGACCTCGCATACCATGGACTTCCTCTCCAAGCTGAACCCCGAACAGCGCAAGGCCGTGCTGCATCGCGACGGCGCGCTGCTCATCCTCGCGGGCGCGGGGTCCGGCAAGACGCGCGTCATCACTTACCGCATCGCGTACCTCATCGGCGACGGGCACGCGCGGGCCGACGAGGTGCTGGCCGTCACGTTCACCAACAAGGCGTCCGAGGAGATGCGCCAGCGCGTGCAGGCGCTGCTCGGGTCCGACTGCAGCGGCGTCTGGCTCTCGACCTTCCACTCGCTCTGCGCGCGGCTGCTCCGGCGCGAGGCGCCGGCCATCGGCCTCTCGCGCGACTTCGTCATCTACGACACGTCCGACCAGGTGGCGGCCGTGCGCCAGGTGATGCGCGAGCTCGAGGTGGACGAGCGGCTGCTGCCGCCGCGCAACGCCCTGGCGCGCATCAGCGCCGCCAAGAACCGCATGGAGGACGCGGCGGCCGTGCGCCAGGCCGGCATCGGCTTCCGCGACGAGCAGATCGCGCGCATCTACGAGGGCTACCAGCAGGTGCTGGCCCGGGCGAGCGCGCTGGACTTCGACGACCTGCTGCTCAAGACGGTCGATCTCTTCGAGTCGTCCGAGGCGGTGCGCGCCCGCTACGCGCGCCGGTTCCGGTTCCTGATGGTGGACGAGTACCAGGACACCAACCGGCCGCAGTACCTCCTCATCCGCCGTCTCGCCGAGGTGCACCGCAACCTCTGCGTCGTCGGCGACCCCGACCAGTCGATCTACAAGTGGCGCGGCGCCGATCTGAACAACATCCTCGACTTCGAGCGCGACTTTCCCGAGGCGACGATCGTGCGCCTCGAGCAGAACTACCGCTCCACGCAAGTGATCCTCGACGCGGCCTCGGCCGTCATCCAGCACAACCGGAACCGCAAGGACAAGCGGCTGTGGACCGACCGCGCCGGCGGCCAGCGCATCCTCTACTTCCGCGCCGGGGACGACCTCGAGGAGGCCGACTTCGTCACGCGCGTGGCGCGCGAGACGCGCGCCGAGGACGTGGACGCGGTCGTCGCCGTGCTCTACCGCACCAACGCGCAGTCCCGCACGCTCGAGGACGCGCTGATGCGCGAGGCGATTGCCTACAAGGTCATCGGCGGCGTGCGTTTCTACGAGCGCCGCGAGATCAAGGACGCGCTCGCCTATCTCAGGCTCGTCATCAACCCGCACGACGACGTCAGCTTCCGGCGGGTGGTGAACGTGCCGGCCCGGGGCATCGGCAAGGGCGTCCTGGAGTCGCTGCAGGCCGTGGACCCGGTCACGGAGGCCCGCGACGCGACCCCGCTGCTCGCCGCCGGCCTCGGCGAGGTCTACTCGAGTCGATCGCTCTGGGCGCGCCTCGTCTACGCCGTCGAGCACGGCGTCCTGGCGCCGCGCGCCACGGCCTCGCTCAAGGTCTTCCGCGACCTCATCGTGGGCCTCGCCGACCTCGCGCAGCGGGAGTCGGTGGCGGTGACGGTCGCCAGGATGCTGGACTGGTCCGGCTACCTCCAGGACCTCCGCGAGGAGAAGAGCGAGGACGCCGAAGGGCGCATCGAGAACCTCACCGAGCTGGTGTCGGCCGCGCGCGAGTACGAGACCCGCGAGCCCGAGGCGTCGCTCAGCGGCTTCGTGGACCGGCTCTCGCTGCTCTCCGAGACCGACGAGGAGTCGGGCGCGCCCGAGGCCCGTGTCTGGCTGATGACCATGCACGCCGCCAAGGGCCTGGAGTTCCCGGTGGTCGTCCTGGCCGGGCTCGAGGAGGGCATCTTCCCGCACGTCCGGTCGAGCGAGGACGAGGAGCAGCTCGAGGAGGAGCGGCGGCTCTGCTACGTGGGCATGACGCGGGCCCAGGCGCGGCTCGTGCTGACGGGCGCGGCCCGCCGGCGCGTCTTCGGCGAGTACCAGGCCACCGAGCCGTCACGGTTTCTCGACGAGGTGCCGGCCGAGCTCGTCGACCGGATCGAGCCGGCGTTCTCGCTGCCCTACCAGAGCGCGTTCGGGCGCGACGGCGCTGGGGGCGGTTGGCGCCGGCGCGGCCGCCCGGGCGCCGGCCGGGTGCAGGAGCCCGCCGCGGCGCGGACCTACGCGTACGAGGACGAAGACCAGTCGGCCACGACGCTCAAGCCGGGCCTGCGGGTGCGGCACACGCAGTTCGGCGTCGGCACGGTCCTGTCGGTCGAGCCGCACAACGACGACCTCAAGGTCACGGTGCGGTTCCAGTCGGTGGGTCAGAAGAAGCTGCTGGCGCGGTTCGCGAAGCTCGAGCCGGCCTGAGCGGCGGGGCGGCGGGAGGGGAAAAAGGGGACGGGAGCTATTTCCCCGGACGGTTCGAGGGAAATAGCTCCCGTCCCCTTTTTTCCAAGCGCACACACGCCGGCTGGAGCCTGCGCGTCCGATCACCAAGGGGCCGGCGTCTACGCGCCGATGTCCTTGATCTCGGTGATGATCCAGCGCCCGCTGCGCTGATCGCCGTTGGGCCCCTTCAGATCGGCACGCGACATGCGGATCAGCAACTTCCGGTCGACGCTCTTGTCGTCGGGCGTGCGGACCCTCGCGTTGATCGTGACGTCCTTCGTGATCAGCTGTCCATCGTAGTCGTTCACGTTGATCGGGTTCGCGGCGTTGAACACGCTCATCTCCGCGATGCTCCGCTCGGCGGCGAGCGCCTGCTGGGCGTCGGACACGGCCTTGGCGTGGGAGGCCTGCTCCTCGCGCCACTTGCTCCATTCCTGCTGGACCTCGAGGTCCTTCCCGCGCAGTTTGGTGTTGGAGGCCTCCGCCTTCAACACGCGGGCGATGGCTTCGATGTTCTCCTCCTGGTACGCGTTCTTCCGCTTCGAGAACTCGTTGTCGGCCTTCTTGGCCGCGTCGTACGCCGCGCTCAGCTCCTTGATGCGGAGCGTGTGGGGCTGCTCGTCGCCGATGCTCGCGATGCTGAAGGTCTGGACGACGCCGTTCTCGGAGGGGCGGAACGACACGATCGCGATATTGGCGAGGGTGGTCTGGTCCCGCAACCGGGACGCGTCGAAGTACTTCTTGATGATTTGCTGCTCGTCGGCGCCGCCAGAGCAGCCCGACACGATGACGGCCAGCATCACCGCGGCGATCCCTGGCAACCACGACAGAAGCTTTCGCCGGTGCATGATCAAGCCTCCTTCCGGAGATTGACGTGTGTGCGTGCTCGGCTCAACTTTCAGCGTTCCGCATCCGGTGATTCGGGCCCTTCCTCTCCTTCCCGCTCGGCCTCCTCCCGTTCGGCCAGCCGCGCGACCGAGACGAGCCGGTCGTCCGGCTCGATCTCGATGAGGCGGACCCCCTGCGTGGCCCGCCCGATGGTCCGAATGTCCCGCGTCACCATGCGCAGAACCTTACCCTGCTGGCTGATGAGCATCAGCTCATCGTCGTCGTTGACGTAGGCGACCCCGACCACCCGGCCGTTCCGGTCGCTCGTTTGGATGTTGATGATACCAAGACCGCCTCGAGACTGCACCCGGTACTCGTCGAGCTCGGTCCGCTTGCCATACCCGTTCTCGGTCACGGTGAGCAGCGTGCCGCCCGGCCTGACGACCTCCATCGCCACGGCCGTGTCGTCGCCGCGGAGCGCGATGCCCCGCACCCCGTAGGCCGTCCGCCCCATGGGCCGGACGTCGGATTCCCGGAAGCGGATGGCCATGCCGTCTCGCGAGCCGATGAACACCTCGTCGGTGCCCTCGGTGGCGGACACCGCGATGACCGCGTCGCCCTCCTGGACCCCCATCGCGATGATGCCGCCCGCGCGGGGATTGCTGAACGCCGAGAGGTCGGTCTTCTTGATCACCCCCCGGCGGGTGCCCATGACGATGAACTGGCGCCCGGGCTCGGCGGGCCACTCGCGGACCGCCAGCAAGGCGGCGATCTTCTCGCCTTCCTCCATGGTGACGAGGTTGGCGATGGCCTTGCCGCGGCCGTCCGGCCCGACGTCCGGGATCTCGTGGACGCGCAGCCAGTACGCCCGGCCGCGGTCGGAGAAAATCATAATATACGCGTGCGTGGACGCAATGAAGAGGTGCGTCACGAAGTCCTCTTCGCGCGTCCGCATGCCGATCCGCCCCTTGCCGCCCCGCCGCTGGTTGCGGTACGAGGTGATCGCGGTCCGCTTGACGTAGCCGGTGTTCGTGACCGTGATCGCCATGTCCTCGTCGGCGATCAGGTCCTCGATGCGGAACTCCCCGCTCTCGTCGACGATCTCGGTCCGGCGGGCGTCGCCGTACTTCCGCTGGACCTCGCGCAGCTCCTTGACCACGATCTCGGTCACCAGGCGCTCACTCGACAGGATCGCCCGGAGCCGCTCGATCGTCTTCAGCAGCTCGACGAGCTCGTCGACGATCTTCTGCCGCTCGAGGCCGGTCAGCCGCTGCAGCTGCATGTCCAGGATGGCCTGCGCCTGGACCTGGCTCAGCGCGAACTGGCGCATCAGGCCGTCGCGCGCCTCGGCGGGCGATTTCGACCCGCGAATCAGCTTGATCACCTCGTCGAGGTGGTCGAGCGCGATCTTGAGGCCCTCGAGGATGTGGGCGCGCGCCTCGGCCTTGCGCAGCTCGAACTCGGTGCGGCGCCGCACCACCTCGCGGCGGAAGTTCACGAACTGCTGGACCAGATCCAGCAGGTTGAGCGTCCGCGGCCGCCCGCCGACGATGGCCAGCATGATGATGCCGAAGGTCGTCTGGAGCGGCGTGTGCTTGTACAGGTTGTTCAGGACGACTTCGGGCACCTCGCCGCGCTTCAGGTCCACGACGATCCGCATGCCCTCGCGGTCCGACTCGTCCCGGAGGTCCGCGATGCCCTCGATGGTCTTCTCGCGGTACAGCTCGGCGATCTTCTCGACGAGCCGCGCCTTGTTCACCTGGTACGGGATCTCCGTGATGACGATCGAGACGCGGTCGCCCTTGCGGCTCTCTTCGATCTGCGCGCGGGCGCGCAGCGTGATGGCGCCGCGGCCGGTCTTGTAGGCCGAGATGATGCCCTGACGCCCGACGATGAGACCGCCCGACGGGAAGTCGGGCCCCTGGACGGTCCGGAGCAGCGTCTTGAGCCGCTCCTCGCGCGGCTTGTCCTGCTGTTCGATCACGGCCACCACGCCGTCGATGAGCTCGGTCAGGTTGTGCGGCGGGATGTTGGTGGCCATGCCGACGGCGATGCCCGCCGAGCCGTTCGCCAGCAGGTTGGGAAACGGCGTCGGCAGCACGGTCGGCTCTTCGGTGGTCTCGTCGAAGTTCGGGACCAGGTCGACGGTCTCTTTGTCGAGATCCGCCATCATCTCCTCGGCCAGCGCCTTCAGGCGGGCCTCGGTGTAGCGGTAGGCGGCCGGTGGATCGCCGTCGATCGAGCCGAAGTTCCCCTGGCCGTCCACCAGGGGATAGCGCATGTTGAAGTCCTGGGCCAGGCGGACCAGCGTGTCGTAGGCCGGCGCGTCGCCGTGCGGATGGTAGTTGCCGATCACCTCGCCGACGATCTTGGCGCACTTGCGGTAGGGGCGGTTGGAGGCCAGGCCCATCTGCCGCATCGCGTACAGCACGCGGCGGTGGGCGGGCTTCAGCCCGTCACGCACGTCGGGCAGCGCTCGTCCGATGATTACGCTCATCGCGTAATCCATGTACGAGCGCTTCATCTCGTCTTCGATGTTGACCGGGATCCGGGTGGCGCTATCCATAGGGTTCTGACGATTCCAGGAGCCAGAGGCCGGGGGCCGGAGGCCGGAGGCCAGGGGCCAGAGGCCGGGAGGGTCACGGGCTTGCGATCCCTCGCCTCCGGTGCCCTACACGTCCAGGTTCTTCACGTCGAGCGCGTTGTCCTCGATGAACTTCCGGCGGGGCTCGACCTGGTCGCCCATCAGGGTCGTGAACATCAAGTCCGCCTCCGCGTGGTCCTCGGCGCGCACCTGGAGCAGCGTGCGCGACTCGGGGTTCATGGTGGTGGCCCAGAGCGTCTCGGGGTTCATCTCGCCGAGGCCCTTGTAGCGGTTGACGGCGATGCCCTTCTTGCCCGCGGTGACGAACAGCTCCACGAGCTCGTCGAGCGTCTCCACGCGGACGGGGCCCTCGCGGGGCCCGGGCTTCCGGACCGCCGGCTTGGGCTCGGCCGCGAGCCGCGTCGCCTCGTCCACCGGCGCCCCGCCGATGGCCGTCTCGCTGGCCGACGCGCCGGCCTCTTCCGCCTCCTCGTGCTCCTCGGTCTCCGGCCCGCCGACGCTCAGGACCTCCATGGGCCCCTTGATGCCGCGCACGTCCTTGTAGCTGGCGAGCAGGGTCCGGAACTCGCCGGTCTGGACGAAGTCCAGGTCGATGCGGTGGTGCCGCGGGTAGCCGCCGCGGCGGTCCTCGATCGCGAGCGCGAACGCCTGGTGCTCGTCGTCGGGCTGGACGGTCACGGTGCGCTGCGGGCCCGAGAGCTCCGCGGCGAGCGCCTCGAGGCCGGCCCGCTCGGTGAAGAAGGTCTTGTCGCGGGGGTCGCGATCGAGCACGGCGACGATGATGTCGCGCGCGGGGCCCCGGCGCTCGACGATCTGCAGGAACTTGCGGAAGGCCATCATCTTCTCGAGCCGGGCCTCGAGTTGCGCGCCGGCGATCTCGACGCCGCCATCGAGCAGCCGCACGACGCGCGAGCCGACCGCGCGACGGATCAGCCACGCCTCGAGCTCGCGCTCGTCCTTGATGAAGCTCTCCGAGCGGCCGCGTTTGATGCGGAAGAGGGGGGGCTGCGCGATGTAGACGTAGCCGCTGTCGATAAGGGCCTTCATCTGCCGGTAGAAGAACGTGAGGAGCAGCGTGCGGATGTGCGATCCGTCCACGTCGGCGTCGGTCATGATGATGATGCGGTGGTAGCGGACCTTGGCCGGGTCGAAGTCCTCCTGCCCGATCCCGCACCCGAGCGCCGCGATCATGGTCTTGATCTCGTCGCTCCCCAGCATCTTGTCGAACCGCGCCTTCTCGACGTTCAGGATCTTGCCCTTGATCGGCAGAATGGCCTGGAAGCGCCGGTCGCGGCCCTGCTTGGCCGAGCCGCCGGCCGACTCACCCTCGACGATGTAAAGCTCGCTCTGAGCGGGGTCGCGCTCCTGGCAGTCGGCGAGCTTGCCGGGCAGCGAGCTGTTGTCGAGCGCCCCCTTGCGCCGGACGAGGTCGCGCGCGCGCCGCGCCGCCTCCCGTGCGCGCGCCGCGTCCACGGCCTTGTTGATGACCCGCTTGGCGACGGTCGGGTTCTCCTCGAGGAACGCGCCCAGCCGGTCGTTCAGGATGGCTTCGACGATGCCCTTCACCTCGGTGTTGCCGAGCTTCGTCTTGGTCTGCCCCTCGAACTGCGGCCGCGGGATCTTGACGCTGATCACCGCCGTCAGCCCCTCGCGGATGTCGTCGCCGCTCACGCTCTCCCTCAGGTCCTTCGCGAGGTTGTTCTTGGTCGCGTAGGCGTTGATGGTGCGCGTGAGCGCCGCGCGGAAGCCGGAGAGGTGCGTGCCCCCCTCGTGGGTGTTGATGTTGTTGGCGAAGGTGTAGATGGTCTCGGAGTAGCCGTCGTTCCACTGCAGCGCGATCTCGACGTCGATGCCGTCGCGGTCGCCGCGCATGTAGATCGCCTTGTCGTTGACGAGCACCTTGTTCTTGTTCAGGAACCTCACGAAGGAGACGATGCCGCCCTCGTAGAGGAAGGAGTGGCTCTTCCCGTCCCGCTCGTCGTCGAGCGTGATCGTCACGCCGGCGTTGAGGAACGCCAGCTCGCGCAGGCGCTGGGCGAGCGTGTCGAAGCTGAACTCGGTCGTCTCGAAGATCTGGTCGTCGGGCTTGAAGGTGACCTTCGTCCCGCGCTTCTTCGTGGTGCCGGCGATCTCGAGCGCGTCGGTCGGCTTGCCGCGCTCGTAGCTCTGCTGATAGACCTGCCCGTTGCGCCAGATCTCGAGCTCGAGCGTCTCCGACAGCGCGTTGACCACCGAGACGCCGACGCCGTGCAGGCCGCCCGACACCTTGTAGCTCTCGTTGTCGAACTTGCCGCCGGCGTGCAGGACCGTCATGACCACTTCGGCGGCCGATTTGCCGCTCGTGTGCCGGTCCACCGGGATGCCGCGCCCGTCGTCCACGACGGTGATGGAGTTGTCGATGTGGATCGTGACGTTGATCTGCTTGCAGTAGCCGGCCAGGGCCTCGTCGATCGAGTTGTCCACCACCTCGTAGACGAGGTGATGGAGCCCGAGCGGCCCCGTGGAGCCGATGTACATGGCCGGCCGCTTGCGCACGGCCTCGAGGCCCTCGAGCACCTTGATCTTGTCCGCGCCGTAGGCCTCGACGGGCGTGCCGGCGCCGTTGTCGCCCGCGGGGACCGCCTCGGCGGCCGGCTGGGCCGACCCGGACGCCTCCGGGGTGGCGGGAGACTCGCCCGGCTCGCGCTTCTGCTGTTCGAGGTCTGACATGGTTCGCTGTCGGTTGTTCCCGGTTTGCGCCGGCCCGTCGGCGCCCGCGATCGGATCACCGTGTGCGGTCTCGAGCGCCGGGCGGCCGGTTGGGCGGCAAAGGGGGGAAGACCGCGAAGACTAGATCCGCATCGGCATGATCACGTACGTATACTCGTAGCCCTCCGGGGTCGTCGGCTTCATGACGGCCTGGCTCATCTCGTCCTTGAACTCGAGCGTCACCCCTTCGGTTTCGACCACGCCGAGGAAATCGAGCACGTACTGCGCGTTGAAGCAGATCTGCGTCGCGGCAGCCGTGTAGTCTACGATCAGCTCTTCCCGGGCCTCACCGAACTCCGGGCTGCTCGACACGATCTCGACCTTCCCCTTGTCCGCCTGGAAGCGCACGGCGCGCGACCGCTCGTTCGACAGGAGCGCCACGCGTTTCACGGCGTTGGTCAGACGGTCGCGCTCGAAGTCGACATGCTTGTCGTTCCCTTTGGGGATGACGCGCTCGAACGCGGGAAACTGCCCGTCGATCATGCGCGAGATCAGCAACCGGTCGCCGATGCGAAAGAACAGGTGGTTCTCGCCGCGCGAGAACGTGACATCGCCTTCCTGCTCGGCCAGCAGCCGGCCGAGCTCCATCAGCGTCTTGCGCGGCAGGATCACGCGCGTCTCGTCGTCGGGCTTGTCCTTCTTCTCACCCTCCCGCGGCACGCTCACGAGCGCCAGCCGGTGGCCGTCGGTCGCCACCAGGCTCATCTCGTCACTCTTGAGGACGAACAGCGCGCCGTTCAGGAAGTAGCGCGTGTCCTCTCCCGTGATGGCAAACTGCGTCTTCGCCACCATCTGCCGCAGGGTCGCGCCCGGCAGCACCACCGATCCGTCGGCCTCCGGCTCGGGCAGCGTCGGGAAGTCATCGCGCGGCAGTGTCTGCAGACGAGAGTCGAACCGGTCCGCAGCCACTTTGACGCCGCCCTTGTCCTCCTCGATCCGCACGTCGGTCTCGGGCAGCGCCTTCACAATCTCGTAGAGCTTCTTCGCCGGCACCGTCACCGATCCAGCCCGGGCCACCGACGCCTGGCACCGGCTCCTCAGCCCGACCTCGAGGTCGGTGGCCAGCAGCCGAACCTCCTCGCCGTCGGCCTCCACCAGAACGTTGGCGAGAATCGGAATCGTGTTCTTACGCTCCACGATTCCCTGAAACAGCTGCAGTTCTCGCAGGAGGTCGGTTTTTCGGACGACAAGTTCCATGTCCGTGATGCCTCGATGATGTGGACGCGCCCCGGTTCCCTTTAGTACGGAAACAGATGATCGAAGAGAACATAAGAGTATAGCAGAAAGAAGGTGCTGTTGGAAAGACAAAACAGCTGATTTACCGCTTTGGAATGAGCAACTTAGGCTGTGCGCGCGGAAGCGGATTTGGGGCCCCATCCGGTGTGCGTTGACGGAGCCGTGAGGCCGCCTTCGGGCGACCTCCTCGGATACCCACAGACGGTATTGCAGGCAGGCTGTGGAAAAACGCCGCGAGTGCAGTCCGAACCGCCGCAGGGTCGGGTAAATTGTCCGGGAAACCCTCACGGCCGGACGCTGGAGCCGTCAACGGAATGACTCCAGGAAATTGTTGATCAGGCTGTTGAAATCTCCGTCGCGCTGCCGCATGTCCTCGATCTTGCGGATGGAATGGATCACCGTGGAGTGGTGCTTGCCGCCGAAACTCCTGCCAATCTCCGGCAGCGAGGCGCTCGTGAGCGCCTTGCAGAGATACATGGCAATCTGGCGGGGCATTGCAATGGACTTCGAGTTGTTGCGTGACTTGAGCTCGGTCAGCTTGAGCTGGTAGTAGTCCGAGACGAACTTCTGGATGATCTCGATCGTCACCGCGCGCTCGTCGTGGTCGAGGATGTTGCGCAGCACGTCCTGCGCGAGGGGCAGCGAAATCTCACGCCCGGTCAGCGAGGCGTAGGCAATCAGCCGGATGAGCGATCCTTCGAGTTCGCGGATGTTCGACTTGATCTTGCCCGCGATGTAGATCGCGACGTTGTCGGCGAGCGGCACTGCCTCGGCTTCCGCCTTCCGCTTGAGAATTGCCACCTTCGTCTCGAGATCCGGGGGCTGGATGTCCGCGATGAGACCCCATTCGAAGCGGGATCGCAGCCGTTCTTCGAGGGACGGAATCTCGTGCGGCGGACAGTCCGAGCTGATGACGATCTGTTTCTGCGCGTCGTACAGCGCGTTGAACGTGTGGAAGAACTCGGTCTGCGTGCCTTCCTTCCCCGCCAGGAACTGGATGTCGTCCACGAGCAGCACGTCCACGCTCCGATACCGCTCGCGGAAGTCCAGGATGCGATCGTAGCGGACGGCGTTGATCATCTCGTTCATGAAGCGCTCGGACGAGATGTAGGTCAGCGCCAGCGATCGCTGGTGCTGGAGCACGTAGTGGCCGATGGCGTGCATCAGGTGCGTCTTGCCCAGCCCCACGCCGCCGTAGATGAACAGCGGATTGTACGAACGTGACGGCGCCTCGGCGACCGCGCGGCACGCCGCGTGCGCGAACTGGTTCGACGGCCCGACGATGAAGGTCTCGAATGAGTACCGAGGATTGAGCCCGACCGCTTCGGTGGCCGGCAGGTCGCCGGCCTCGGGTGGTGGCGCGCTCGGTTCCGCGGGCGCGACCGGTGCCGCGCTCTCGTCGTCGGTGAGGAACACGATGCGGGTATCGGCGCGGCTCGCCTCGGCGAGCGCCTCGTTGATCACGCCCGTGTAGTGCTTGGCCAGCCAGTCGCGGAAGAGCGAGCTCGGCACCCGCACGCGGATCGTCGCACCGTCGTCCTGCACGTAGGCCGTCGGCCGGAACCAGGTATAGAAGCTGTGCCGGTTGATCTTGGTCTCGATACGGGCCAGGATCTGGTCCCAGATGTTCGTGCCCGTCATGGGGGGTCGCCCGCACGCGGCCTGCTAGGGGCCGCAAACCGTCTCAGTCTCCGGAGTTACGGCAAACCGCCGCGGGGCCGGGGACTTTCGCCTTCAAGAACGCCTCAGCCGTCCGAGCTCGCCGGACCCGCCATGCGAAGAAGCCAGCAAAATCGCAGTGTGCGCGGCTTCGCCACCAGGCCGAGGGCTGTTTTCCAGGCGGTTTCGTTCGAAGGCGGGCGAAACACCTGGAATTTCCACATTTTTTTCCACAGTTGTGGAAAACTTCGGGGGGAGACCCTACAAGGCCCGCTCTGGCCGCAGGCACGCGACTGTAGCACAGGCCGGAGGTCCTGACAATCAGCCCCGGAACCCGCCGTACTGGCAGCCGTTCGCCGTTGACACTTCCGCAAGTGGTCCGTTACGATTGAAGTTTCTTTACGCTTGCGGGCGCGCAGTCCTCCAAGAAACAGGGAACAGCCATGAAACGCACCTTCCAGCCGAACCGCCGCCGCCGGCGGCGGACGCACGGCTTCCTGGTACGGATGAGCACCAAGAACGGGCGCTTGGTGCTGAAGCGCCGGCGTGCCAAGGGCCGCAAGCGCTTGACGGTCTCCTGATACCCATTCGCGGACCGAGCCCCGGAGGAGGACCCCCGTGAGCGCCAGCCCGGCGTCCCTGGGCCCTCAGGAACGGCTCAGGCGCAAGTCCGAGTTCGAGACCGTCTTCGAGCAGGGCCGGCGCTCGAGCGGACGGTTCATGACCGTCCTGCTGCGGCCCAACCGCCTCGAGTCGCCCCGCCTCGGCATCGTCGCCTCGAGGAAGCTGGGGGGCGCGGTGCAGCGGAATCGGGCCAAGCGCCTCATCCGGGATCTGTTCCGGAGGCACAAGCCCGACCTGGGCCCGGAAGGACAGGACGTTGTCGTCATTCCGAGACCGGAGCTCTTGGATGCCGCCTTTGCCAACCTCGAAGCGGACTACCAGTCGGTCCTCCGCCGCCACTTCCGGCGCCTCCGATAGCGCAGGTGCCAGCGGGCCGCTCGGGCCGGCCATCGCGCCGAGCCTCGGGGCGCGCGGGGCGCTGGTACTGCTCACGGCCTACAAGGTCCTTCTTTCACCACTCTTTGCTGGCTCCTGCCGGTTCGTGCCCTCCTGCTCGGACTACACCGCGGAGGCCATCCGGCGGCACGGCGTGCTCAGGGGCAGCTGGTTGGGCGCCAAGCGGCTGGCCCGCTGCCATCCCTTCTGCGAGGCCGGCTACGACGCGGTTCCCGATGCCCGTCCCCCCGTCAGGCGCGCCGCCGACAGGACTGCGTAAATAAATGGAAAAAAGGGTCTTACTGGCCGTATTCCTGTCGTTCCTGGTGCTGTTCGTGTACCAGAGCGTGTTCGCGCCTCCGCCGCCGAAGCCGCCGGCCGGCAATGAGTCGGCCGCGAAGCCGGCGGCCACCGGCGGCCCGAAGACTGCGGGGACACCTGCGGCGCCGGTCCGCCAGGCGCCGGCCGAGGCGGCCACGCCCGCG
>JAHECP010000105.1 GCA_024641665.1 Acidobacteriota bacterium | reverse complement strand
GTGTCGCGCCTTGGCTCGTCGCGTCGCGACTGCTTCTTGCGCCCTGGCTGCATCGACCAGAGCGTACGAAATCAGTGAAAAAAGTACAAGTGTAAAAAGTACACACCCCCTGAACTGTTACCGTCAGGCACGGTTTGGATGGCTTTGTGGCTGAGGGACAGGCGTATATGGTGAGGTCGTCGAGGGACTATCAGGCGTACTTGAGAATGCCCCACAGGCGGAGCATCAAGTGTATAGCTGCTCATGACGGCTAACCGACATTGGCCGAGCTCCTTCGTGTTGGGATGCCACCGTACAGCCCCAAGAACGGTCGGATAAGGTCCCACAACGGATCCGGAGGCAGCGCGGCGGCCATACACGTTCACGCTACCTCGCCGCCGATGGCGGGCGGCCCGGACGCGAGCGCCGCGATCACATCGACGCGCGCCGGCGGTCCCTGAGATACGCCAGGCCGGCGATCGCCCGCGGACCGTACCAGCTCGTCATCTCGCCGTCGACGAGGCCCACAGGCACGTCCGGGTGGCGCGCGGCGAGGTCGCGCACGTGCGCGTCGCGGAACCGGAACGGCTCGGTCGCAAGCAGCACGCGGTCTACGCGGGCGATCTTGGCGTCGAGATCGGCGAGCACGGGATAGCGGGTCGCGCCGCTGGGCCCGCCCGGCCCGTGTGGCACGTCCCACCCGACCTTCGCCAGCGTGCGCGCGATGTAGGTGTTGCTCGCGACGGTCATCCACGGATCCTTCCACACGAGATACAGCACGCGCTCGCGGGGCCACTCGACGGCCGCGCACGCGTCGAGCTCGCTCTGAAGACGCGCCGCGAGCGCCTCGGCGCGACCGGCGCGATCAAACAATCCACCCAGCAGACGGTACAGCGGCAGATTGTCCTCAGGCGCGTTGGGGTGCGTCACGACGACGTGCGGGACGAAGGCGCGAAGGGCGTCGGCGGTCTCGGCGAGGTTCTCGTCCACGTTGACGATCACGTGGGTGGGCGCCAGGGCGCGCACGTCGTCGAGCCGCACGTCCTTCGTCCCGCCCACCGCCGGCACCCGGCGCACGCGGTCGCGCGGGTGGACGCAGAAGCTCGTGCGCCCGACGACGTGCGCGTCGAGATCGAGCGCGAAGAGGAGCTCGGTGATCGACGGCACCAGCGACACGATGCGGGGTTCGGGGCCGGCGGCTGGATGCCGCGTGCCGAGGGCGTCGGTCGGCACGGTCACCGGCCTGTCGGGTCCCGCTCGGCGGCCAGCGCCTCGAGCGACCACACCCGGACGGTGAAATCGTGGCTGATGGACACGAGGTGCCGACCATCGGGTGAGAAGAGTACCAAGGCGACTGCGCTCATCGAGCACTGCTTCCAGCCAGACCGAGAAACACCAGGACGGCGCGATTGATGCGCAGGAGATCTTCGGCCGACAGCCGTCCGACCCGCCTTTCCGGCTTCGTTCTTGACACGGTCGTGATCTTGTCGATCATCAGCTGGCTCGCCGTCCGGAGCCCGTTCTGGTGGGATGGCTCGATGGGCAGGCGCATCAGCGGCGCGTCGACCGCGTGGGTGGTGAACGGGCAGATCGTCACCGACGCCGTCCGGTCGAAGGCGTCGTCCTGGAGGATGACCGCCGGCCGTGGCTTGCCCGCATCGTCCGGCCCGCCGGCGACGGTCCACACGTCGCCGCGTTTCATTCAGGCCGCCACTCCGAGACGGCGTCGACGAACGCCTGCTCCTCGCGTTCGAACGCGTCGTGGGCCACGAGCAGGGACTGCCGACGCGCCTCCCGCGCGAAGGTGCGCGATCGGACGTCCGGCACCCAGATCTGGATCGGCCTCAACCCGCGGCGGCGCAGGCGCTCCCGATGGGCGCGGACCTTGTCGCGGGACTTCCGGGACCTGGCTTCGGGCATGGCTCGCTCCGGTCGGTTACATGTAACCTAGCACACCGCTTCGCCCCAGGGAAGGCCGGGCAACCGCCGACATGCGGAGCTGGAAATCAGAGAATGAGACCCGGACCCGTACGCCTCACTCGGGATTCTCCACGGCGGGGATGATGGAGCGGGATCCTCGAGGTTCACCGAAGACGCCTTGTCGGGTTCACGGTCCAGACGCGAGCGCCGGAACCGGGCCACGACGGGAGGCCCGCGGTGGTGCTGGATGTGGAGCCCGAAGGCGCGAGCCGGGCGGGTCGCTGTCCGATATCCGTTAGTTCGCGGTCCCTTCGGTGATTGTGGGGCAGTTGCGATCGGCACTCGATCGAAGTGCGCGGGCCGCCCTCGTGCGGCCGATGTTCCACTGACGCCAGTCGTGGAGCGACTGATCCCATAGCTCGCGCTTGGACTCGAGTTTGGCGAGCAGATTGCAGGCGGCCGTCCTGTCGAGGTCGTCCAGCGACGCGATGAGGATGGGCACTGCATCGGCGCCGAGGCGGGCCAGGTAGTCCGCATCCAGCTCGATGGCGCTCGTTGCGGCGCGCTTGATGTTGACCCTCGCAACCAGGCGTTCCGGGTTCAACACGTTGACCATCGCGAGCGCGGCGAGCCCGGCGATCGCTCCGCCGAAGGCGAAGCGCGTGCGCCGCCCGCGAAGTACGGTGATCGCGAACCACACGAGCGTGACCGCGATCCACGCCATTACCGTGCTCGCGTACACGCGGTCGTCCGTGAGTCCATAGGCGTTGATGTACAGCCGCATCCGCCAGACCGCGGAGGCGACGATCAGCCCGATCAGCACGAGCACGACGCCGGTCAGCCATCGAACTACCTGCGTGCCCCGCCGGTCGTCGGGCGACACCGCCCAGTCGGCGACGAGCAACACCGGAAGAATCAGTCCGCTCACGGCTACCAACTGGAAGAACCCCTGTCGGGCGTACTCGGCGTAGCTCAAGCCCACCGTAGCCCGAATCAGCGCATCCCCCCCGAACAGGGAGCGGGCCTGCACGGCATCGAATGCGAGGAACAGCGTGGCCAACAGGCCAAGCGGAATGGCGATCTCGACCGTTCCCAGCGCGGGGCGCCCAGTGAGCTCGAGCGCCCCTTTCGACAGCGGAACGAGCAGCGCCCGTGCGATCCCGGCGACGAGCCAGGCGACGAACCCGAAGAGCGCGATGTGCCCGATGAGGCGTGGGAGATTCCAATCGATCAGCGAGTTCAGCAGGCGCTCGAACACCGGGTCGGCCGATCCCAGGAGGCCGCCGAATACGACGAGCAGCGGGAGCGAGACCACGAGACCGATGACCACGGCGCGCCATCGCCTGGATCCACTGCGCGGGCGTTGCCGTTGCCGTTCGGTCTCCTCTGCGGCAAGAACGATGGGTCCAAAGAACCCGTTCCCGGCCGACCAGATGAGATACCGCACGTACTGCGCGAGCGGGGCCGTCGGCAGGGCATCGTCGTGTACCGCGAGCACGGCGAAGCCCACGCACAGCAGCGCCCCGAGGACGTTCCACGCGGTGAGGACCATCGCGTCGCGCCACGCAATGCATGCTGCGAAGCAAGCGGCGAGACCGATGAACGCAACCACGCTTGGCTTGAGCCGGTGGTCACGATGCCACACGAGCGTTGCGGAAGACGCGAGCCACAGCACCATCCAGAAGGTAAACCCGAGTCCCCACGGAACGCCGCGGAACAGATAGTCTCCGGCTGCGCCGATCAGGACGGCGCCGAGGAGCGTCTTGGCGGCAAGCCCTGCGCTCAGCGACGGCCCACCGCCTAGCGTGGGCGTCCCGATTGGCGCGGGATCGCGCGGTGCTCTCTCAGTTTCGGTGTGCGCCAATGGCGGTTGCCTCCTGCGCCTCGCCCGCCAGCGGCAGGCGGAAGAAGGTCCTGCGATGGAGGAAGCCATCCTCGTCGCCGATGAGGAACAGCTCCGAGAGCCGGGTCATCCAACCGGTCTCGAACACGCGCAGCTTTGGAGCGGTCACGTCCAGCGGTAGGTCGAACACGACCTTGGTCGTGTAGCGCTCCTGCGGTGCCACGGCCAGGCCCAGCGGCTGCTGCGTTCCTTCGGCCGCGGCGAGCGCCGCTTCACCCTCCGCGCTCCGCCGGAAGCGATTCCCCGCGCCATCCACGACCACCGCCGTCGGGCGGTCCAGGCGAATCCTGGCACGCTGGGCGTCGCTCGATCGGAGCAGCGTGACGACGTAGAACACGCCTTGCGTGGTGAGGGCGTCCGCGCCGTTGCCGATCGCGGTTGTCGTATCCACGTCGACCACGGACACGATGGCGTGGCAGTCAAGGTACGCACCGCAAAAGTGGTGTATTTCTCCCAGGTCGAGCACCCGCTCCTTGCTGCCGAGCGAGGCCGCGACGACACCAACCAGATACAGCCCCGACCACCCGACACCGACCAGCGTCACGACGAGCGCCCGCAACCGGTGGCCCGTGACGAGAGCGTGGACGAGCAACGCGCCGAGCCCCATGAACAGGAGCACGGTGACGACTAGCAGGAGCAGGCCGATCGCAGACAACGGACCCACGGTTCCCCCCCAAGCCGCTGGACGATGAGCTAATGTAAAGTACTTTGCATTGTAAAGTCAAGCGCCATGCAGACCTGTCTGCCCGGCGCCGTGGGACGCGTTGAACAGCCTCAGCGGCACGTGCCGCGCGATCGCGGCGAAGTCGTCGTCGACGGCGAAGAGCTCGTGGCTGCCGGTCATCGCGCAGGCCGCAATCAGGCAGTCCACACCGGACACGTTCAGCCCCTTGGCCAGGCAGACGTTCTTCACGCGTGCCGCCTCGACGTGCTCCCGGGCGCCCTCGGGCAGGATGGTGAACGCCGTGGTCAGCTTCGCGGCGAGGTCGTCGAACTGACGGTGGGACCGGATGCCGCTGAGCACCTCCTGCAGCACGATGCCGGGCAGGCCGAGCGCCGCGTCGCCCGCCATCAGTTCGTCGAACACGGCCTGCAGCCGCCGCTCCTCCGCGCCGGGACGCGCCCGCCGGAAGACGCGCGAGAGCACGGACGTGTCGAAGACGATCATCGCGCCCGCCGGTCCCGCTTGTAGTCGTACTTCGGGTCGTAGTCGATTCGGCCGGCCAGCTGCGCGAGCGCCAGCCGCTGGCGCCGCTCGATGAACTCACGCAGCGCCTCGTTCACCGTCTCCCGCTTGGTCCGGTATCCGCCGACGGTGCGGGCCTGCTCGAGCAGCCGGTCGTCGATGGCGAGATTGGTCGGCATACACAATGATGTTACACACTATCATTGTGTAAGACAAGGCGAGACAGACGGTCGCGTCAGGGCGCCGGGCTGTTCGGGCATCCGACAATTCTACGCCCCGGCGCGGGCCTGCCGGATGACGTCGCGCAACTTCACGCGCGTGCCGCCAGCCAGCAGGCCGATCCGGAACAGGCGCGCGCCCAGCCAGATCGCGCCGTACGTCGAGACGACGAGCACCGCGAGCGCGCCCGCGATCTCCCACCACGCGAGCTCGGCGGGATCCAGGCTCGCCCGCAGCACCACCAGCGGCGCCGCGCTGAAGGGAATCCACGTCAGCACCCGCGCCACCGTTCCGTGCGGGTCCGTGATGAGCAGCGACATCAGCATCAGCGGGACCACCGCCATCAGCGAGAACACCATCGCGTACTGCTGCGCCTCCCGCATCGTCGAGCCGAGCGAGCCGCTCCCGAGCATCAGGCTGCCGAAGAAGAGATACGCGACCGGGAAGAAGGGAATCGCCACCGCCAGAGCGAGCCACGGCACCGCCACCCGCGCCGACAGCACGAGCGGCACCACCCCGACGCTGATCACCAGCACCATGACGAGCCACGTCGCGATCTGCAGCAGCCCCGCGCCGCCGAGCCCCACCAGCTTCCCCGCCAGGATCTCGTCGGCGTTGGCCGACGACAGCAGCACCTCCACGACCTTGTTCTCCTTCTCGGTCGCCGTGCCCTGGAGGAGATACCCGGACGACATCATCACCGACACCAGGAACAGCACCATGAAGAGGATCGGCACCAGCGCGCGCAGGACCGACGCGGCCACGCCGCCGTCGGTCACGGTACCCTCCCGCGTCACGTTGAAGCGCCGCGCCTCCTTCACCGGCGTCGTCACGCGCGCCGCCACGCGCGCGTCCACCCGTCCGGCCAGCAGCCGCTCGCGCAGAAGCGTGGCGAGCGCCGATCGCGAGTCGGAGCCGCGTGTGGAGAGGACGTCGGACGAGTAGGAGTCGATCACCCCGGTGTCCATGTAGTCGGGCGGCACCACGAAGTAGCCCTTGATCTCGGACGCCACGAGCGCCCGGCGCGCGTCGGCCTCGCCCGGGTAGGGCCGGAACACGAACTGCGACGCCACGAGCGCGCGGTCGAGCGCCTGCCCCTGCCCCGCCGCCTCGAGCGCCGACCGCACGTCATCGGGGATCGGCGGCGCCCCCGCCGCGGTCTCGCCCTCGAGCCGGAGCACGCCCGCGCCGTCGACGACGCCGTAGACGACGGGCTTGTTCGCGTTCTTCTCGAGGAAATACACGGGCACGCCCACCACCACGCCGTACAGCGCGATGAACACGGGCATCCCGAACGTCGTCACGAGATAGCCCACTCGCTTCACGGTGGACAGGAACTCGAAGGTCGCCACGGTGCGTGCCTGCCGCCAGCGGATCATGCCTGCCCCTCCCGGACGACGCGCAGGAAGATGTCCTCGATGGGCGCGAGCACCGGCTCGAACCGCTCGATGGCCGCGCCGGCGCCGATGAGCGCGGCCAGCGCCGCGTCGGCCGCCACGCCGTCGGCCAGCAGCAGCTTCCAGGTGCCGTTGGTCTCACGCTCGGCGCTGGCCACCTGCGGCACCACCGGCAGACTGCCGCGCGCGCCCACGCGCACCTCGGGCAGCGAGTAGCGCCGCCGCACCTCGTCCACCGCGCCGTACACCATCAGGCGCCCGCGGTCGATGAGGGCCACGCGGTCGCAAATGGCCTCCACTTCGTTCATGTGATGAGTCGAGAGGATGGTGGAGAGTCCCCGGGCGCGCCGCTCGCCCAGCAGGTCGAGCACCAGCCGCACGTTGATCGGGTCGAGCCCGGTCGTCGGTTCGTCGAGCACGCACAGCTCGGGATCGGTCATGAGCACCGAGGCGATCTGCACCTTCTGCCCCATGCCCTTGCTGAGCCGCTCGATCTTCCAGTTGACCGTATGGCCGAGTTCGAGCCGCTCGAGCCACGCGAGCGCGCGACGCCGCGCCTCGGCGCGCGAGAGACCCTTGAGCGCGCCGAAGTAGGTCATCACCTCGCCGACCTTCAGCTTCTTGTAGAGGCCGCGCTCCTCCGGCAGGTAGCCGAGCCGGTCGAGGTGCGCGCGGCGGCGCGGCTCGCCGAACACCCGCACGGCGCCGGCGTCGGGCCGGATGATGTCCATCAGGATGCGGATGAGCGTGCTCTTGCCGGCGCCGTTCGGCCCGAGCAGGCCGAAGATCTGGCCGCCGGGCACGTCGAACGAGACGTCGCGCAGGGCGACGGTCTCGCCGTAGCTCTTGGTGAGGCCCTCGAAGGCCAGCACGGGAAGCATGGGGAAAGATGCTAGCACGGGCGTTGGGCGCCGGGCGTTGGGCGCTGGCTGAAGCCCGGCACGGCGCAGACACTGGCGCAGGGCTAACCGCCTCCGCTCTTCGAGCTTCGGCGAGTCCGCCGTAGCCTTGGCGAAGGCGGAAGCCCTGCGCTACAGTAGGAAAGGGGGGGGCCGGGCGACCGGTTTGCCCCGCGGAATTCCAACGGCCTGCGCCTCGCGACCCTTCCACCGCCGAGCGTCGGGCCACGAGGCGTGCGCCGGGGATAAGCCCTGCAAGGAGGGCCTGCATGAACGCCCGGGTCGCCGCGCTCCGCCAGCAATCCCTCGACACCGAGCCCTGGCTCTCGACCGAGCGCGCGAAACTGCTCACCGCCTTCTACCGGACGGCCCAGCCGGCGTCGATCCCGGTGCAGCGCGCGCGCGCGTTCGCGTACATCCTGGAGCACAAGACGATCTACATCGGCCCTGGCGAGCTCATCGTCGGCGAGCGCGGGCCGTCTCCGAGGGGGACGTCCACCTACCCGGAGATCTGCTGCCACACGCTCGACGACTTCGACGTGATCCACACGCGCGAGAAGACCCGCTTCACGGTGTCGCCCGAGGCGCGGTGGACGCAGGAGCGGGACATCATCCCCGCGTGGCAGGGCCGCTCGATGCGCGACCGCCTGTTCGCCGAGATGACGCCGGCGTGGAAGGACGCGTACGAGGCGGGCGTCTACACGGAGTTCATGGAGCAGCGCGCGCCGGGTCACACCGTGCTCGGCGACGTCATCTACCGCAAGGGCTTCCTGGACCTGCAGCGGGACATCGACGCCGCGCTCGCCGCGCTCGACTACTTCAACGACGCCGAGGCGTACGACAAGCAGGAAGAGCTGAAGGCGATGCGCATCGCCGCCGGCGCGATCATCCGGTTCGCCGAGCGCCACGCCGAGCGGGCGCGCGAGCTGGCGGCGGCCGAGGCCGGTCCGGCGCGCCGCCGCGAGCTGGAGACGATCGCCGAGACGTGCGCGTCCGTGCCGGCGCACGCGCCGCGCACGTTCCGCGAGGCGCTCCAGGCGTACTGGTTCGTGCACCTCGGCGTCATCACCGAGCTGAACCCGTGGGACTCGTTCAACCCGGGCCACCTCGACCAGCACCTCTACCCCTTCTACAAGCGCGAGCGCGACGCCGGCACGCTCACCGACGAGCAGGCCACGGAGCTGCTGGAGTGCTTCTGGGTGAAGTTCAACAACCAGCCGGCGCCGCCCAAGGTGGGCGTGACGGCGGCCGAGAGCGGCACCTACACGGACTTCGCCAACATCAACAACGGCGGCCTGAAGCCCGACGGGTCGGACGCGGTCAACGACCTCACGTACCTCATCCTGGACGTCATCGACGAGATGCGGCTGCTCCAGCCCTCGTCCAACATCCAGTTGAGCCGGAAGAACCCGGACCGGTTCCTGAAGCGCGCGGCGCGGATCATCCGCAAGGGCTGGGGCCAGCCGTCCATCTTCAACGCCGACGCGGTCGTCGCGGAGATGGTCCGCATGGGCAAGTCGCTCGAGGACGCGCGGCAGGGCGGCACGAGCGGCTGCGTGGAGGTGGGCGCCTTCGGCAAGGAGGCCTACATCCTCACGGGCTACTTCAACCTGCCGAAGGTGCTCGAGATCACCCTCAACGGCGGGCTCGACCCGCGCACGGGCCAGCGCATCGGCGCCGACACGGGCACGTCGTGGGCGACCTTCGAGGACCTCTTCGCCGCGTACCGCCGGCAGCTCCAGCACTTCTTCGACATCAAGATCCGCGGCTCCAACGTCATCGAGCGGTTGTACGCGACCTACATGCCGGTGCCGTTCCTCTCGACGCTCATCGACGACTGCATCGCGAGGGGCCGCGACTACCACGCGGGCGGCGCGCGCTACAACACGACCTACATCATGCCGGTCGGTCTCGGGACGGCCACCGACTGCCTGGCCGCCATCCGCCGCCACGTCTTCGAGCGCGCGACGTTCGACGCCGACACGCTCCGCCGCGCGCTGGCGGACGACTTCGCCGGCCATGATCGCCTGTGGCGCGCCGTCTGGAACGACTCGCCGAAGTACGGCAACGACGACGAGACGGCCGACGGGCTGCTGCGGCGGATCGTCGACACGCTGCACGCGATCGTCGAGGGCCGGCCCACCCCGCGCGGCGGCCAGTACCGGCTCAACTACCTCTCCACCACCTGCCACGTCTACTTCGGGTCGGTCATCGGCGCGACACCGGACGGGCGCAAGGCCACGATGCCGGTCTCCGACGGCATCTCGCCCGTGCAGGGCGCCGACCGCGAGGGCCCGACCGCGGTGATGAAGTCCGCCGCCAAGATCGACCACGTCCGCACGGGCGGCACGCTGCTCAACCTGAAGTTCTCCCCGCAGGCGCTCGAGGGCGACGCGGGCCTCGACAAGCTGGCCAGCCTGGTCCGCTCGTACTTCAAGCTCGACGCCCACCACGTGCAGTTCAACGTGGTGGCGGCCGCCACCCTGCGCGACGCGCAGGCGCACCCCGAGGCGCACCGCGACCTCATCGTGCGCGTCGCGGGCTACAGCGACTACTTCTGCGACCTCACGACGCCGCTGCAGGACGAGATCATCGCCCGCACCGAGCACGGTGGCTTCGACGCGCGGCCGGCGTCCGCCCCCGAGCCGGCGGCCGCCGCGAGCCGGACCTGACCCGTGACGGACCCGGACGTTCCCGCGCCGGCCCCCGACCCCGCCTCCGTCACGGGCGTCGTGTTCCGCGTCGAGCGCTTCGCCGTGCACGACGGCCCCGGCATCCGCACGACGGTCTTCCTGAAGGGCTGCCCGCTGCGCTGCTGGTGGTGCCACAGCCCCGAGAGCCAGTCGCCCGACCCGGAGATCCTGATCCACCCGGACCGCTGCGAGCGCTGCGGCACCTGCCTCACGGTCTGCCCGAACGGCGCCGTCGTCGAGGAGAACGGTCGCTTCGTCACCGTCGCCGCGCGCTGCGAGGCGTGCGGCACCTGCGTCGAGGAGTGCCCGTGCGGCGCGCGCGCGCTCGCCGGCGACCGCGTCACCGTCGCCCAGGTCATGGAGGCCATCGAGCGCGACGTCGTCTTCTTCGACGAATCGGGCGGCGGCGTCACCTTCTCGGGCGGCGAGCCGCTCATGCAGCCGGAGTTCCTGGCGGCGCTGCTCGACGCCTGCCGCGCGCGCGGCATCCACACGGCGGTGGATACCGCCGGCATGGCGCCCTGGGAGGTGCTCCGCGGGATCGCCGCGAAGACGGACCTCTTCCTCTTCGACGTGAAGATCGTGGACGACGAGCGGCACCGGAAATTCACCGGCGGATCGAACGTGCAGATCCTCGAGAACCTCGGCCGGCTCACGCGGCTCCACGGCGACATCCGCGTGCGGTTCCCGCTCGTCCCTGGCGTCACCGCCGACGACGAGAACGTCAGGCGGGTGGCGCACCTCGTCCACTCGCTCGGCCTGCCCGGCGTGGACCTCCTGCCGTACCATCGCGCCGGGCTGGCGAAGTACGCGCGCCTCGGCGTCGAGTACCGCCTGCCCGACACCGGGATCCCCTCGGGCATGGCCGTGAAGGCCATCGCCGAGCGGCTGGCCGGCCTGGGGCTGCAGGTGCGGATCGGGGGATGACCAGCAGTCAGAGGGCAGCAGTCAGGGGTCAGGAAGAGCCTCTGTCACGCTGTTGCGCTGACCCCTGACCCCTGACCGCTGACCGCTGACCGCCCTCCTGCCCCCTGCCCCCTGCCCCCTGACCCCTGTTAGAATCCCCCCATCCCTGGAGGAACACCCATGACCCGCCTGCCGCTCGTCGTCGTGACCGCCCTCGCCGTCGCCGCCGCGTCCCCGGCCGTGTTCGCACAGGAGACGCCCACCGAGCGCGCGGCCGCGCGCGGCGTCCTGCAGAAGCTCGACGCGCTCGAGCGGTCGCTCGACGTGCCGTCGATCGTGAAGACGCTCACCGCGCCCAATCCCGAGCGCGAGAAGGTCGTGGCCCGCGCGAAGCAGCTCATGGACACGGAGCTGCTCGCGCTCGGCGACGACATCACGCAGCACCCCGAGATCGGGTTCACCGAGAAGCGCTCGATCAAGCTGCTCATCGCCTATCTCGACAAGCACGGCTTCCGGACCGAGCTGCCGGTCGCCGGCCTCGACACGGCGTTCGTGTCGGAGTGGACGGGCAGGCCCGGCGGCCCGACGCTCGGCGTGATCGTCGAGTACGACGCCCTGCGCGGCACCGAGCGGCCGTTCCACGGCGACCAGCACAGCACGCAGGGGCCGATCGGCCTCGCGGCCGTCGTGGCGATGGCCGAGTACCTCCAGCAGTCGGGCACGCCCGGCAAGGTGGTCGTCTACGGCACGCCGGGCGAGGAGATGATGCCGCCCAACGCGAAGACGGTGATGTACGACGCGGGCGTGTTCGCCGGCGCCGACGTGATCGTCCGCAGCCACTCGAGCGGGTCCACGACGCGGCCGGCGCCCGGGTTCGGCACGTGCTGCATGAACATCGACGGCGTCAAGTACATCTTCGGTGGCGCGCCCGCGCACCAGCTCGCGTCGTGGAACGGGCGCAACGCGCTCGAGGGCGTGATCCACCTGTTCGAGAACATCGACAGCGTGCGGAGCAACATGCGCCCCGAGGCGCGCATCCAGGGCGTCATCACCGAGGGCGGCGCGGCGCCGAACGTGGTGCCGGACCGTGCCGTGGCCGACTTCTACATCCGGTACCCCGACGAGGTGTACCTGCGCACGGTGCGGGAGTTCGTGGACAACGCGGCGAAGGCAGCCGCGCTCTCGACCGGCACGAAGGTGAAGATCGACTACTACGGCAAGGCGCGCGACGGCATCTCGGTCGCGACACTCGCCGAGGTGGGCTTCGCCCACATGAAGCAGTACGGCGCCACCAACGTCGTGCCCGAACCGGGCAAGCCGCAGGGCTACGAGGAGACGGGCAGCGTGTCGAGCGCGATTCCCGGCCTGGGCTTCAGCTCGCAGTCGTCGAACTGGCCCAACCACACCTACGGGATGGAGGCCGACGCGCTGGCCGAGGTGGGGCACCACGGCTTCACGGTGGACGCGCAGGCGATGACGGCGCTGCTCTTCGACTTCGCCACGCACGCGGACTACCGCGCGGCGGTCGAGCGCGAGTTCGACGGCATCAAGCAGCTCTTCGGCGAGTACACGGCCGCGCTCGAGAAGACCTACACCGTGCCCGAGGTGAAGGACCCCAAGCACTGACCGGGCGCGTCAGGCGTCAGTGGAGCGGCGCGTCGTTGGTGATCGACATCGCCACGGCGCGCCACTCGCCCGCGGTCTTCTTCCAGATCACCACGCAGCTGCCCTCGGTCGTGGCGATGTCGTCCCCGCGCCGCCACGTCGTGCGCTCGCGCCCGACGGCGTAGGCCAGGTCGCCGCTCGCCGCCACGTCGACGAGGCTCAGCCGGCCTTCGATCGACACGAGGGTGTGGTACGCCTCGGCGACGGCGCGGCGGATGCCGTCCCGGCCGTTGATCGGCGGGCGGTTGGGCGTCAGGTATATCGCATCGGCCGCTACGAAGCGCATGAAGCCGTCGAGGTCCTTGCGCTGCTCGGCCGCGTACCACTGGGTGTCGAGGTCTCGGATGGTCTGCTCGTCCGGGCTCATCGCGTCCCCTTTCGGTGCACGAGGTGTGCTGCCAAGAATACGCGAAAACCGCCGGCCGAGCGACATGCGAAGCGGATCGTCGTCCCCAGTCCCCAGTCCCGACAGGATCGACGCCTAGTCCACCGTGAGCGTCTTGCTGAGATTGCGCGGGAAGTCCGGGTCGAGGCCGCGCGCCACGCTCAGCCGGTAGGCCAGCAGCTGCAGCGGGATCGTGGCGACGAGCGGGTTCAGCAGCGCGCCCGCCTCGGGCAGCGCGACCAGGTCGTGCACGTTCGCCTCGAGCCGCGCGTCGGGCTCGGCGATCGCGATCGCGCGGCCGCCGCGCGTCGTGACCTCGTTCACCGCGCTCACCATCACCGGCACGTCCTCCGGGCCCGCGACGAAGATCACCGGGTAGCCCTCGTCCACGGCGCTGAGGGGCCCGTGCTTGAACTCGGTGCTGAGCATGCCCTCGCAGTGCGCGTAGGTGATCTCCTTCAGCTTCAGCGCGCCCTCGAGCGCGATGCCGAAGGTGAGGCCGTAGCCGAGCTGGTAGAGGTCGCGGCGGCCCTCGAAGAGCGGGACGAGCGCCGCGACGGCGGGATCGACGGCGTCGAGGGTGGCCGACAGCAGATCGGGCAGGCGCCGCAGCTCGTCGGTGGGCCGGCCGCCCATGCGGTACGCGAGGTACAGGAACGTGACGACCTGGTTGATGAAGGTCTTGGTCGCCGGAACGCTGATCTCGTACCCGCACGCGAGCGGCAGGTACGTCCGGCTCTTGTGCATGAGCGTCGAGCCGATCACGTTGAGGAGCCCGAGCGACGTCACGCCGCGCGCGCCGGCGACGGCGAGCGCGTTCAGCACGTCCTTGGTCTCGCCGCTCTGGCTGACGAACACGGCGACGTCGGACGGCTCGAGCGTCGGGCCGTACTGCGCGGTGAACTGCGGGGCGAGGACCGGGACGACGGGACGCCGCGCGAGACGCGCGGCGTAGACCGCGCCGACCAGGCACGCGTGGTAGCTCGTGCCGCACCCGACGTAGTAGAGGTGCCGCGCGCGCTGCATCGCCTCCGCCATCGGATCGACGTGCGGCGAGGCGTCCAGCAGGTGCAGCAGCTCGGCGGCCACGCGCGGCTGCTCGTGGATCTCCTTCAGCATGAAGTGCGGGTACCCGCCCTTGACGGCGGCCTCCATCCCGCCGGTGAACACCTCGGGCTCGCGCGCGACCGGCGCCCCGTCGCTCACGCGGTGGAGCGTCACGCCGGCGGCCGAGAGCGTCGCGACTTCGCCGTCCTCCATGCGCAGGATGCGCGCGGTGAGCGGCAGGATCGACGGCAGGTCGGACGAGCAGCACGTGAAGCCGTCGCCCAGCCCGATGACGAGCCCCGATCCCTTCTTGAACGCGTACAGCGTGTCGTCGGCGACCGAGCCGATGACGAACGCGTAGTCGCCCTCGAGCAGCCGGTAGGCCTGGCGGATGGCGTCGATCATCGACGCGCCGCGGTCCACGTAGCGCTCGACGGCGTGCACGCACGACTCGCCGTCGTTGGTGGACCGCACGATCATGCCCTCGTCGGCGAACAGCCGCCGGAGCTGCACGTTGTTCACGACGTTGCCGTTGTGCGCGCCGACCAGGTCGCCGTCGCTGTCGAGGTGGGGCTGCGCGTTGACCCGCGACGGCGCGCCGAAGGTGGCCCACCGCAGCTGCACGATCCCGCGCCGGCCGGCGAGGTCGGTGAAGCCGAGTCGCGCGGCGACCTCGTCCACCCTCCCCACGTCCTTGCGCAGGTCCACGTGGCCGTCCCCGTCGATGGCGGCCATTCCGACCGAGTCGTAGCCGCGATACGCCAGGCGCCGGGCGGCGCCGAGCAGGACGTCGCCCAGCGGGCGATCGGAAACCGTCACGAATCCGAAGATGCCGCACATGCCAATTCCTGAGCCTATCACAGCCGTCGCGGGCTCTAGTACAGTGATGGCTCGGGAACGGGGTGCACAGGGGTGCACCGTGCACACGGGTGCACAAGGTGCGAGGAGGCGCCGGGGCTGCGCTGGGGCGCGGCTTCTCCTGGATCGGCGGGGACCCGGTCTCCACACGCGCTCCTGTGCCCTGCTTGAAGTGAGGATGCGCGCCACTGAATCCTGCGCGCCACCGCGCACCCGTGCACGCTCGTGCACCCCGTGCACGTCGTGCACCTGGACCGCGTAGCCCGTCCATGCAACCCCTCAAGATCGGCATCGGCGGCGTGCGGGGCCTCGTCGGCCAGACGTTCACGCCCGAACTCGCCGCCGGGTTCGCGCAGGCGTTCGCCACCTACCTCGACGGCGGACGCGTGCTGGTCTGCCGCGACACGCGGCCGTCGGGCCCGATGGTGACGGCCGCCGTGACCGCGGGTCTGCTCGCGGCCGGCTGCGAGGTGGTGGATCTCGGCATCGTCCCGACGCCGACGCTGCAGCTCGCCGTCCCGTGGCTCGACGCGCGCGGCGGGGTGGCCGTCACCGCCGGCCACAACCCGGCCGGCTGGAACGCGCTCAAGTTCGTGCGTGCCGACGGCCTCTACCTCAATCACGTCCAGGCCGAGGAGCTGCTCGACGTCTACCACCAAGGCGAGTTCATCAAGGCGACGTGGGACCGCATCGCGCGCGCGGTCGCGCGGCGCGACGATGTCGTGGCGCACCACCTCGAGGCGCTCGCGCGGGCGGTGGACGTCGAGGCCGTCCGCGCGCGCCGGCTGCGCGTGGCCGTGGACTGCACGAACGGCGCGTGCGCCGCGCTCGTCCCGCGCTGGCTCACGGCGCTCGGCTGCGACGTCGTCGCCATCAACGACGACCTCGCGGCGCCGTTTCCGCACGACCCCGAGCCGCGGCCCGACACCATGCCGCAGGCCGCGGCCGTCGTCCGCGCCAGCGGCGCCGACATCGGGTTCGTGCACGACGCCGACGGCGAGCGCCTCGGCCTCGTGGACGAGACCGGGCGCGCGCTCTCCGAGGAGCTGACGCTGGCCCTTGCGGCGGCGATCCGCCTCGAGCGGCGCGCCGGTCCGGTCGTCACCAACGTCTCGACGACCGGCGCCATCGAGGCCATCGCCGCGCGCCACGGCGCGCCGGTCGTCCGCACGCCCGTCGGCCAGGCCTACATCTCGGAGGCCATCCTCGAGCACGGCGCCGTGATCGGGGGCGAGGGAAACGGCGGCGTGGCGGTGCCCGAGGTGCAGGCCACCCACGACAGCGCCGCGGCCATCGGCCTGCTGCTCGAGCATCTCGCGACGTCCGGGCGGCCGCTCTCGGCGCTCGTCGCGGAGCTGCCGGCGCTCGTGATGACCAAGACGCACGTCGCGGTGGCGCCCGACGTCATCTACTCGACGCTCGGCGAGTTCCGCCGGGCCGTCGAGGACGAGCGCGGCGTCGAGGTGGACACGACCGACGGCGTCAAGATCGTGTGGCCCGACGGCTGGGTGCACGTGCGCGCGTCGAACACCGAGTCGATGATCCGGATCATCGCCGAGGCCGGCTCGCGCGCGCGCGCCGCCGCGCTGGCCGACTGGGCGCGGGACCGCCTGCGCCGGTAGGACGCCACGCCGATGAGAGCCATCCCCACGCTGAAGATCGGCATTTCCGGCGTGCGGGGCGTCGTGGGCGACTCGCTCACCCCCGTGCTCCTCGCGCGCTTCGCGCAGGCGTTCGGCACCTACGTCGGCGGCGGCCGGGTCGTCATCGGGCGCGACCCGCGCACCTCGGGCGAGATGGTGTGGCAGGCGGTCGTCGCCGGCCTCCTCTCGACGGGCTGCCGCATCGTGGATCTCGGCGTGTGCCCCACGCCCACCGTGCAGCTCCTGGTGCGGCGGCTCGAGGCGCACGGCGGCATCGCCGTCACGGCGAGCCACAACCCGCCCGAGTGGAACGCGCTCAAGTTCGTCGGCGCCGACGGCCTGTTCCTCAGCGCCGAGCGTGGCCGGGAGCTCCTCGACATCTACCACCAGGGCGACTACGTCAAGGCCGAGGGCGCGCGGATGCGCCCGGTCGAGGCGCGGCCCGACGCCGTCGACGTGCACGTCGGCGCGATCCTCGAGGCGCTCGGCCCGCTGCCCGCCGCGCGCCGTCCGCTGCGCGTCGTCCTCGACGCCTGCAACGGCGCGGGATCGACGGCCGGGCCGCGGCTGCTCGAGGCGCTGGGCGCCGAGACGATCGCGATCAACGCCACGCCGGACGGGTCGTTTCCGAGGCCCGCGGAGCCGGCACCCGAGAACCTCGCGGCCCTGTGCGAGGCGGTGCGCGCGCACGGCGCCGACGCCGGGTTCGCCCAGGACATGGACGCCGACCGCCTCGCGGTCGTCGCCGAGACGGGCGAGCCCGTCGGCGAGGAGTACACGCTGGTGCTCGCGGCAAGCCACGTGCTCGCGACAACGCCCGGCACGGTGGTGACCAACCTCGCGACCACGCACGCGCTGGACGCGGTGGCCGCGCGCGCGGGCTGCCGGGTGGTCCGCTCGAAGGTGGGCGAAGCGCACGTGGCGGGCGCGATGCTCCGCGAGCGCGCGGTCATCGGCGGCGAGGGCAACGGCGGCGTGATCTACCCGCGCGTGAACTTCGCGCGCGACAGTCTCGTCGGCATGGCGCTCGTCCTGCACCTCGTGGCCGCCGCGCGCCGGCCCGTGTCCGGGATCGTCGCGGCGCTCCCGCCCGTCCACCTGGTGAAGCGGCAGGTGCCGTGCCCGTCGGACCGGATCGGCGCCGTGCTCGCCCGGCTCCGCCGGGAGCACGCGGGCGATCGGGTGGACGCCAGCGACGGCGTGAAGGTGTGGACCGGCGACGGCTGGTTCCTCGTCCGCCCCTCCAACACCGAGCCCATCGTCCGGCTGGTCGCGGAAGCGGGGTCCGACGAGGCCGCCGAGCGGCTGGCCGCGTCGGTCGCCGGCCGCATCGCGGGATGGCTCGACGCGTCGCCCGCCCGGTGAACCGCGGCCGCGCTGGAGACCTCCAGCGGGCCGGGTGCGGCAGGCGAGCCTCAGCCGCCGCCGTGCGCGAGCACGAACAGATAGACGAGGCCGCCGGTCATGAGCAGCGCCCCCTCCCACCGCGTCACCCGGCCTCCGGTGGTGAGCATGACGGCGGCGGCCGCCGCCGTCGCGACCATCACCGGCGCGTCCACCGCCACGAGGCGCGGCGCCACCGCCAGGGCGCGCCCCGCCGCGAGGCCCGACACGCCGAGCACGCCGAGCAGGTTGAAGATGTTGCTGCCGACCACGTTCCCGACCGCGATCTCGCGCTCGCCCCGCAGCGCGGCCGCCACCGACGTGGCCATCTCGGGCAGCGACGTGCCGATGGCCACCAGCGTCAGCGCGATCACGGCCTCCCCGATCCCGAAGCCGCGGGCGATGGCGACGGCACCGTCCACGAGCGCCCGCGCGCCGGCCGTCAGCAGGACGAGGCCGCCGACGACGAGCGTTACGTCGAGCCAGAGGCCGCCGCGCCCGGCGGACACGGCCACGGCC
>JAHECP010000104.1 GCA_024641665.1 Acidobacteriota bacterium | reverse complement strand
GCCGCGCTCGCGCCGGCCGACGTTTCGGCGTTCGCGTGCGACGCGGGCATGAGCGAATGGCGGGCGACGGCGCTCGAGTGGGCCGTGCGGGTCGCGCCGGCGAGCGTGCCGCGCCTCGCGTCGCTCGGCGAGCTGTACCGGGCCGGGGCGGCCGGCGAAGACGGCAAAGACGGCGACGATGGCGCAACGGGCGCCGAGGCGCTCGACGCTTGGGGCACCTCCCGCGAGACGACGCTCGGCTGCCTGTGCACGCGGCTGCCCGGCCGGCACCCGTGGGAGGACTCGGCCGGGCATCTGGGCACGGGGATCGCGGCGACCCACTTCGACGATCTCGAGCTGCGCGTGGCCGACGCCCTGGCCGCGCTGCGCCTGCCGGCGTCGCTCGTCCCGGCGGTGATGGAGGTGGCCACCCTCGAGCTGGTGGAGCGGGCGCAGCCAGATACGCAGGACGACTGGCGGGCGCTCGTGGCCTGGGTGCAGGCGCTGCCGCAGTCGCGGATCGAGGACTACGTCGCCACGCTCACGGCCAGCGGCCCCCTGGTGCCCGTGGGCGGCTCGTCGCACCCATGACACGTTCCGGTCCACGCGGCGCCGCGAGTCTCGTGCTCCTTCTCCTTGGCGTCCTGGCGCTCGCGGCCCAGTCGCCCGCGCCCACGCTCCAGGTGCTGTCGCCGAAGGAGGACGACTACCTCACGGGTCCGGTGGTGCTGCGCGCGGTGGTGCGGCCGCTCCAGGCCCGCGTCGCGCGGGTCACCTTCTTCGCGGACGGGCAGGTGGTGTGTCAGGTGCAGGCGCCGCCGTGGCAGTGCGACTGGGACGCGGGCGCCGGCGTCCACGCGCACACCATCCGCGTCGTCGCCCAGCTCGCCGACGGCGGGCGGCTCGTGAAGACCATTCGCACGCGCGGGGTTGCGTACGCCGAGTCGGTGGACGTCGCCTCGGTGCAGGTCAGCGTGCTCGTCACCGACCGCCGCGGCCGGTTCGTGCAGGGGCTGACCAAGGACAACTTCCGCCTGCAAGAAGATGGCGCGCCCCAGGCGATCACCTTCTTCGCCGCCGAGAACTACCCGATCGAGGTCGTGGTGGCGATCGACATCAGTGGCAGCATGACCGACTCGATTGGCGACGTGAAGACCGCGGTGAAGCAGTTCCTGGGCGCGCTGCGCGAGGAGGACACCGTGACCGTGCTGGCGTTCAACAACAGCGTGTTCACCGTCGCCCGGCCGGAGGTCACGGGCGAGGCGAGGCTCCGGGGCGTCGATCGGCTCGCGCCGTGGGGCGGCACGGCCCTCTACGACGCCGTCATCCAGTCGGTCGATCTCATCAGCCGCAAGAGCGGGCGCAAGGCCGTCGTCGTGTTCACCGACGGAGACGACCAGGACAGCCGCGTGAACGAGGGGGCCATGGAGGCGCGCCTGAAGACCAACGACGCCGTCGTCTACACGGTGGGGCAGGGGCGCGGCACGAAGGACCGCGACTTCAAGCAGCGCCTCGAGGCCATGGCGACGGCGAGCGGCGGCCGGGCGTTCTTCGTGAACGATCGCAAGGAACTGGGCGAGGCGTTCCAGTCGATCGTGGAGGAGCTCTCGCACCAGTACGTGCTCGGCTACACTCCTACCAACGCCGTGCGGGACGGGTCGTGGCGGCGCATCGAGGTCTCCGTCGCGAACGCGCGCGATCGGCTGCGGTACCGGCAGGGCTATCTGGCGGCGCCGGAGGAGAAGCGGTGAGGCGGATTCGGGTAGAATCGACACCGAGATGCATCCGATCTACGAGCAGCTTCTGGCCGACGTGTTGGCTGCCGCCCGGTCACACTATGGACCGCGTCTCAGGGCGCTGGCCGTGTTCGGGTCCGTGGGACGCGGCACGCCGCGGCCGGACTCGGATATCGACCTCCTGCTCGTCGCCGATGACCTTCCCGACGGGCGGATGCCGCGGATGGCCGAATTCGAGCGCGTCGAGACGGCCGTCCGGCCGCGTCTCGTCGAGGCCGGGCGGGCGGGTCTCAATCCAAGCCTGTCGCCGGTCATCAAGACGCCGGCCGAAGTGAACGCCGGGAGCCCGCTCCTCCTGGACATGACCGAAGACGCGCGCACGATCTTCGATCCCGACGGCGTGCTCGAGGGCGCGCTGGCCGGCCTCCGAGCGAGACTCGCGCGCTTGGGCGCCAGACGCGTCTGGCGCGGGGACGCGTGGTACTGGGACCTGAAACCGGACTATCGGCCGGGTGAGGTGTTCGAGATATGACGAACGACTCGCTCGCGCGGAGCTACCTGCACAAAGCGGAGGTCCGGATCGACGTCCTGGATCTGTTGCTCGAGAAGCTGGCGTACTCGGACGTGGTGCGAGAAGCCCAGGAGCTGGTCGAGCTCGCGCTCAAGGCCCTCCTGCGACACGTCGGGATCGAGCCACCCAAGTGGCACGACGTGAGCACGATTCTACTGGACCATCGGAACCGATTCGTCGCCCTGACCGACGCTGATCTCGAGCGTCTGGTGGCCGCTTCCGTCTGGCTGCGCAAGGAGCGCGAACTCTCGTTCTATGGCGACGTCGATTTCATTCCGACCGAGCGGTACACGCGGGACGACGCGACGCGCGCGATCGAAGACGCGCGCTTCGTCCTCGGCGTCGCCGGCCGCGCGATTGGCGTGCAGCCCGGCTCATCCTGACGCTGCCGGTGCGCGCCCTCCCGTATCAGCTACAACCCGACTACCGGCAGGGCTACCTGGCAGCGCCGGAAGAGAAGCGGTGAGCCGCGGCGCCGGCGATTCTTGTGCTCGGTGGCTGCGGGAGCTCGTAGAATGTCGTCATTTGACGCATGGAAATGGCGTTGTTTGACGCTTGGGTTCGAGGCACGCCCATTAAGAGACCACCGTTGCTCGTCCTCCGTTCATGAGCCCCGGAGGCGCACATGAGGTCTCGACTGTTACTCCTCTCGATCTGCCTGTCACTTACGGCGGCGACGGCCCAAGCACAGCAGGAACTGCAATGGTCGGGCTTCCTGCCCGGGGATACCACCTTCACCAGCGACGCCATCCATCACATCACGGGCCATCTGACGGTCCCGCAGGCAATCACCCTGACAATCCAGGCGGGCGCAGTGCTGAAGTTCGACGCAGAGGGGCGGTTGCGAGTGGAAGGGACGCTCGTGGCGCGAGGGACGGCCGACGCGCCCATCCTGTTCACGTCCAGCTTGCCGTCGCCCTACCCGGGGAGCTGAGGCACCGGCGGGGTCGAGATGCTCAACGGCATCGCTTTCCTGTCGACCAGTGACGATGCGGTGCTGGGGGCGGACGGGGAGACGTATGTGGATGGGTCGATACTCGAGCACGCGGTGATCGGAGTATGGGACGGGGCTGCAGGTCAGGGGAGCGGCGCCGCTGATTCGGGCGGTGGAGGTGCGGTTCAACCAGGGGATGGGGGCGGCGGTGCGGGCGGGCGACCGGGCCGACCCGATGCCGGGAAGTCCGGGGCAGCCGGCGGTGACGTCCGTGCCCGGGAGCGTATTGTTGGCCGGCGGCTCGCACTCGGCTGGCTGGGGCGCGTCAGGACTCGGCGACGGTAGCATGGGATCGAACAGGATGAACCCGGCGAGCCCGTGGTCGTCGTTGCGGTCGAACACCCGGTATCCAATCACGGTGAGGTCGCTCGTGCCCCAATAGTTGCCGGTGAAGTCCTGGCTCCCGGTGTAGGGTTGCAGCCGCACGTCCACCGCCCCGTTCCGGTAGAAGCTGTTCCCCCGCACGTCCAGCGGGACGCCGCTCATCGGCATGCGGGGGGACCTGGACTGATGTGACGACCTCGCTTGACACGGCGAACCACGTCATCTGCGGCGTGACCTCGTCCCTCTCTCCGTTCGGGGTCTTTCAGGGCAGCGCCGTCGACACGACGCCGCCCGTGATCGCTCCCCTCAGCGACCTGTCGGCGCCAGCGACATCGTCGTCCGGTGCCGTCGTGAGCTGGGTGGCCACCGCGACGGACCTGATCTCGGGCAACGTGCCGGTGGTGTGCGATCCGTCGTCCGCCTCCGTCTTCCCGCTGGGCACGACGGTCGTGCACTGCACGGCGTCCGATGAGGCCGGCAATACGTCCGAAGCCTCGTTCAACGTCGTCGTCGTGGACACGACGCCGCCGACGCTCGCACAGCCCGCCGATGTGACAGCGGAGGCGACCAGCCGAGCCGGGGCTCAGGTGGTTTACGCCCTGCCCGCCGCCAGTGACGTGGTCGATCCGGATCCGGCGGTGATCTGCTCACCCGCTTCTGGCGTCGTCTTTCCAATCGGGACGACGACCGTAGCGTGCACGGCCACCGACGACAGCGGCAATTCGGCCAGCACGATCTTCACAGTAACCATCGTCGACGTCACGGTCCCAGGCGAGATGAGCGGCGCCGGCTTCGTCCGCGCGGACGACGCCACGTATCACTTCGCGTTCCACGTGCGGGAGCGGGCCTCGGACGGGGAGCGGGGACAACTGCTGATGTGGACCGAACGCGCCCGACAGAAAGGGAAGGATGCCCGTGGCGGGCGAGGTGACCGGTTCGTGGCGAGGACGGTGACCTTCGTCGCGTTCAGCGACGACCCGACCGACCGCCCCGGACGGCCGCGGAAGCCAAACATCGACACGGTGTTGTTTTCGGGTGTGGGCGAGTGGAACGGGCAGGCCGGTTACACGTTCGAAGTGTTCGCGATGGACAACGGAGAACCCGGGCACCAGCGCGACTCGGTGCGCATCACGATCTGGGATCCTTCGGGGGCCGTGGTGGCGAGCGTTGATGGCGATCTGGACGGCGGTAACGTGCAGTCCAAGCGGGTGAGGCACTGAGCGCAGCCGGTCGTGGTCCCAACGAGGTGACTGGGCCTGGCAAGAAGAGGCGATCTGAGCCCGCCTGACCGGGGCTTCGACGCCGTGGCACTTGCACGAGGGCGCGAGGTCTTCGGAGATCTGCACGCGTGGACGATAGCATGCGACCCCGCCGATGGACACGGGCACCGACGGGGACGACCAGGACAGCCGCATGAACGAGGGGGCCATGGAGGCGCGGCTGAAGACCAACGATGCTGTCGTCTACACGGTGGGGTAGGGGCGCGGCACGAAGGACCGCGACTTCAAGCAGCGCCTCGAGGCCATGGCGACGACGAGCGGCGGCCGGGCGTTTTTCGTGGACGATCGCAAGGAGCTGGGCGAGGCGTTCCAGTCGATCGTCGAGGATCTCTCACATCAATACGTCCTCGGGTACACTCCCACCAACGCAGCGCGCGACGGGTCGTGGCGACACATCGAGGTCAGCGTTGCGAACACGCGCGATCGGCTGCGGTACCGGCAGGGCTATCTGGCCGCGCCGGAGGAGAAACGGTGAAGGTGCCGGCGCGGCCCGTGTCGTTGACCCGTCGGCTGTACGGAGGGCTCGCAATCTTGTTCTTCCGACACACGGTCGGCTGCGCTCGCAAGGGAACCGCCCGTACGCGACCACAGACCCTACCCGTTCAGCGGGGCTGTCAGCCACGGATGTAGTGCGGCAGTGACGACGAGGATTGCCCAATAGGCTCCGTAGGGCCACTTCCACCATTTGGTCGCCGTCGCGGAGATGCCGATCAGGCCGAACAGCAGGAGGAACGGAGACATCGTCTCTCGGTGCCGATACCTCGGTTTGCCACGGCACAATACGCGTGAAGATGGGATCTGGCTAGCTGGTTGCCTCGATCAGCGTCCGCACCCGCGATGCGATTGCCAGCGACGCCGTCAGTCCAGGCGAGTCGATGCCAGCCACCTGGACCAGGCGGGGACACAATCGGTCGCGTGCGATGAGGAAGTCGGCGAACGACTCCTCGGGCGGGTGCAGCTTCGCGCGGATCCCACTTCCGCCGAGACGTAGATCGTCGATCGTCACGCCGGGCAAAAGCTGCCGTGTCGGCTCGACGAACTCCTCCAGCGCGAGCCGGTCGCCTTCCAGGTCGGCCTTGTCGGTCTGATACCGAATCGTCGGCCCCACCAGTACAGTGTCCCACGTGGTGCGCGTCAGATGCACGCCCAGGCTGTGTCCAGAAAGATGAGGCAGGGGGTAGACGAGCCCATTCACGAGCTCGCGCCGGCGCGGCGCGAGCTCGGCGTATTCCCCGCGGCAAGGATAGATGCGAAACGGCTCACCGCCGACGGCGGCCGACACTTCGTCGGCGTAGAGACCCGCGGCGTTCACGACGACCCTGGCGTGGATCTCCTCCTGGGGCGTTCGGACGACGAGGCCGTCGGGGACGAGACGGCCGCTCACGGCCGGCGTGCCGGACAGGACCGCCACGTCGCGGTCGGCGCACAAGCGCTGGAGCGTTCGGACCAGCGCCTCGGCTTCGACGATTCCAGTCTCCGGCGACCAGAGCGCCGCGACGGCGCGCACGTGCGGCTCGCGGCTCCGCACGAATGCGGCGTCGACGATCTCCAGGCCGGCGACGCCGTTCGCCCGGCCACGCGCGCACAGCGCCTCGAGGTCTGCGATCTCGTCGTGTCGGCTCGCGACGACGAGCTTCCCGCTCTTGCGGCAGGGAACGCCGTGCGCCTCGCAGAAGGCGTAAAGCCGCTCCCGCCCCTCGACACACAACCGGGCCTTGAGGGTGCCGGCCGGATAGTAGAGCCCCGCGTGGATCACGCCGCTGTTGTGCGTGCTGGTTTCCATCCCGGGACGTGATCGCCGTTCGAGCAGGCACACCATTCGCCCCGCCCCCCCGAGCTCCGCGGCCACCGCCAGTCCGATGACCCCACCACCGACGACGACGACATCGACCGATTCCATGGCCGCCCATTGTCCCATGGCAGGATGGTCGATGGTATATTGTGGCGGTGTCCAAGCGAGCGATCATCACCGGCATCACCGGCCAGGACGGCTCGTACCTCGCCGAGTTGCTGCTCGAGAAAGGCTACGAGGTCGTCGGCGTCGTGCGTCGGTCGAGCGCGCCGAACACCTGGCGCATCGCGCACCTCGTCGACCGCATCACGCTCCGGCCAGCCGACCTGCTCGATCAGCTGTCGCTCATCCGGGTGATCGAGGACGTCCGGCCGCACGAGCTCTACAACCTGGCGGCGATGTCGTTCGTGCCGGCGTCGTGGGACCAGCCGATGCTCACCGGCGAGTTCAACGCGCAGGGCGTGACGCGCGTGCTCGAGGCGGTGCGCGCCGTCGACACCTCGATCCGCGTCTACCAGGCTTCGTCGAGCGAGATGTTCGGCAAGGTGCGCGAGGTGCCGCAGACCGAGCTGACACCATTTCACCCGCGCAGCCCCTACGGCGTGTCGAAGGTGTTCGGGCACTACATCACGGTGAACTACCGCGAGAGCTACGACCTGTTCGCCTGTTCGGGGATCCTGTTCAACCACGAGTCGCCACGACGCGGTCTGGAGTTCGTCACCCGCAAGGTCACCGACGGTGTCGCCCGGATCAAGCTCGGGCTCACGGACTCGCTGTCGCTCGGCAACCTCGACGCGCACCGCGATTGGGGCTTCGCGGCTGACTACGTCCGCGCCATGTGGCTGATGCTGCAGCAGGACGCGCCAGACGACTATGTCGTGGCCACCGGCGTGAGCCACGCGGTGCGCGACCTGGTCGAAACGGCGTTCGGGCACGCCGGCCTCGACTGGCGGAAGCACGTGCGCCAGGACCCGGCCCTCATCCGCCCCGCCGAGGTGGATCACTTGATCGGCGATCCGTCGAAGGCGCGCACGAAGCTCGGCTGGGCGCCCACCGTGGACTTTGGCGGCCTCGTCCGAATGATGGTCGACGCGGACCTGGAGCGACTCACGTCCCAGCCATCCCGCGCGTCAGGGCGTCCCTGATATTCGAGGCCCGTTTCCGCCCGTGCCGGTCCCAGCACCCAATCCGCCGCTCGACCCGATCATGACCCGGGGCGCCACGCGGCTCGAGCAGTCGTCGAAGCTCGTCGTCATTGTCTCGGCCGCCTTGGCGATCGTGATGGAGGCCTACCTCGGCGCGCGCGAGTGGCGACCGCTGCTTCAGCTGACGCTCGGGTTGTTCGCCGGCGCCTTCGTGCTCGCGCGCCTGCGCCCGTCGGTGTGCTGGGCGCTCGTGCTGCCCAGCCTGTACCTGGTGCCCGCGATCTTTCTTGCCGCAATCGGGCGCGAGCTGATCACGTATCAAGTGACGTGGATGGCCGCCCTGTTCGGCGCCATCCTGGCGACCTCCAGCCCGAGTCGCTGGGTCATCCCGTCGCGCTGGAAGCTGCCGCTCGTGTTCTGGGCGCTCGTCGTGGCCACCACCTGGCCCGTGGTGGTGGCGCGCGATTGCGACTTTCGGTCGTCGATGCTGCTCTACGGCCACATCGGCAACAGCGGTATCGGCGGGAATCCGGCGTCCCTTGCGGTCTGGGTGCAGTACGTGGCGCTGACGTACATGCTCGGCATCCTCTGGTTCGACTCGCTGTTTCACTCTTTCAAGCCGGGGGATTTTGGCCGCTTTCGGCGAACCATCGCGGCCCCGCTGGCGGTCGGCGTACTGGTGGGGTCGCTGGTGGCGGTCTACCAGGGGGTGGTTGACGTCACGTGGCTGAGCGCCCATCAGTGGCCGGGCTACCATCGAGCCTCCGGGACCCTGCTCGATGGCGATGCGTTCGGGGCCCTGGCCGCTTTCTGGAGCAGCGCGTTCGTCGGATTCGCCGGAGTCGGTGGACTCGGCTGGGCGTCGCTCGGCGCGGCGGGAGCCGTGGTGTCCTGGGGCGGTTTGTGGGCCACGGGCTCGCGCATGGGGCTGCTCGGCGGGCTGATCGGCCTGGTATTCGTGCTGTCTCACGGGGCGCGAGTTGCCTGGCGGCTGAACCGTCGCGCCGTGTTGTTCAGTGGCGCGGCGACGGCGGTCGTGGTGCTGGCGCTGGTCGCGCTCGCGCAGTTCGGAGGCCCGCGGTGGTCCAAGGTGGTGCCGAGCGGCCGTCTCTTCTCGATCGAGAGTCCCCTGGCGCGAACGGTCGACTCGTTGCCTTCGCTGACCAAGCCATCACTCACCAAGTTCGCGTTGAGCGAGCTATGGGACCGCTTGGGGCCCTTTGGCTCGGTTTCTCTCCTCATGGTGGAGCAGCATCCGGCTGTCGGTGTCGGGATCGGCAGCTTTCACCAGCTGCTCCCGGACTATGCGTACATCCTCACTGGAGTCCGGCGTGTTTTCGACAACGCCCAAAGTTGGTATCGTCACCTGCTGGCAGAACTCGGGATCGTCGGCAGCCTGGGATGGCTGACGTGGGTCGCGATGTTCGCGGTGATGCTGGTCAGAACCAGCGGAGAAGGCGCGCGAGATCTGCCTGCCGGGGCGCTCAAGGGCACCTTCGTGGCCATTGCGGCGGTCTCGGCGGTGTCCATGCCCACGCAGAACGCCGCCGTGTCGATCACCTTCTGGGCGTTCGCATTCTGGTACTTGCTGCTGATCCCCGAAGTCGAGAGCTTCGGGCGTCTTCAGCTCGGACGCCTCGCGTCTCGCGGTTGGGCCTGGGTTGCGCTGTGGCTGGTCGTCCTCGGCTGCGTCGCAGGGACAATCTACGTTGGGTGGAAGGACCTGAGACCGCCGTACCGCGCCCTCTGGGCCAACTGGGACTACGCGTACGGCTTCTACGATCTCGAACGGCCAGGCAACGGCGAACCGTTCCGGTGGACGAGGCAGCACGCGGTGGCGGTGTTCCCGGCGTCCTCCACGCGCGAGGCGTGGCTGAAGTTGACGTTCTGGGTCCACCATCCCGACGTGGCGGAGAATGCGGTCGAGGTGAAGATCTGGCGGAAGGATCCCGACAGAGAGCGGCTCATCATCGACATGCAGCTTCACGACAGCTCACCGGTGACGCAATACGTGAAGGTGCCGCCCGTCCCGCACCCGCGGATGATGCTCGAAACCTGGGTGAGCCGGACCTGGACGCCGGCCGCGCTCGGGCAGGCGGACCAGCGGGAGCTCGGCCTGGGCGTCGCCGACTGGACGTTCGTGGATACGCCGCCAGTCGGAGCAATGGTGATTAGGTAATGATGACCCTCGTCACCGGCGCCGCGGGCCAGCTCGGCTCCGCGTTCGTCGCGGCGCTGGCGCCGGCCCGCGAGGTCGTCGGCCTGGCGCGCGCCGACCTCGATCTCACCGACGCGCCGGCGGTGCTGGCACGCATTGACGCCCTTCGGCCCGGTCTCATCGTCAACTGCGCGGCGTACAACGAGGTGGACGCGGCCGAAACGCAGCCGCTCACCACGCTCGCGGTCAACGCGATCGCCGTCCTGACGCTGGCGCGCGCGGCCGCCGAGGCCGGCGCGGCGCTCGTGCACTTCAGCACCGACTTCGTCTTCGACGGATTGACGTCTCAGCCTTACACCGAGGACGACCCGCCCAACCCGCAGAGCTTCTACGCGGCGTCCAAGCTTCTCGGCGAGTGGCTCGCGCGCGACGCGCCGCGCCACTACGTGCTGCGCGTCGAGAGCCTGTTCGGCGGGCCGCGCCGCCGGAGCAGCGTGGACACGATCGTCGATCACCTGCTGGCCGGCCGCGAGGCGCCGGTGTTCGTGGATCGGACGGTGTCGCCCAGCTTCGTCGACGACGTGGTGGAGGCGACGCTGGCGCTCGTCGAGCGGCGCGCGCCCTCGGGCGTGTACCACTGCGTGAACAGCGGCCACACCACCTGGCAGGGCCTCGCCGAGACCGCCGCGCGGCTGCTCGGCGTCGAGCCGCGACTGAAGCCGGTCCGCGCCGCGGACATGTCATTCGCGGCCTCGCGGCCGTTCTACTGCGCGCTGTCGAATCGCCACCTCGCCGAGGCGGGCGTGGCGATGCCGTCGTGGGAGGACGCGCTGGGGCGGTATCTTGCAAAGAGGGACTTACGCTGACGGGACTGGGGACTGGGGACTGGGAGGCCGGGGGCCAGAGGTCGGAGGCCCGGGGACTGGGGGCTGGGGACTGACGAGGTGCACCAGTGTGCACGAGGTGCACACCGTGCACAGAGGTACGAGGTGGCGCGATGATCGCTGGCGCGCGCTTCTACTTAACGAAGCTGCGCCACCGCGTAAGTTCCAGCGCCTCCACGCACCATGCACCGTGCACGTTGCACCCTGCACCTGAAGTTCCGTTACACCCTCGTCCCAATCGCCGCGTAGTCGAGGTGCGTGAACATGCGCTCGTTCAAGCGCTCGACGTTGGCGTTGAAGGTGCGCGCCCACTCGAGCAACCGGCGCACGGGCGCTTCGTCTGGTGTGCCCGGCGGGATGGGCGGCTCGGTGACGGGCTGGAGCTTGCCCGACTCGGGCACCGGGGCGCGAAAGACGATGTCCACCCGCGCGTAGCCGCTCGAGAGGAGCAGGAACTTCAGGGTCTCGGGGTGGATCGGCCGCACGTGTGTGAGGTCGCGGATGTAGCTCTCGAAGAAGGCGACCCAGCACGCGGGGTTGATGGTCTCGAGCACGATCTTCGAGCCGGGCCGCAGCTTGTGGAACGCGATCTCGAGCAGCCGCACGAGATAGCCGGGCTCGAGGTGCTCGACCACCTGTGACGCGATGAGGCCGCCGAGGCTGCCGTCGGCCAGGCCGCCCAGGTAGCCGAGGGCGTCGCCCTCCACGGCGTCCAGCCCGCGCGCGCGGCACACCTCGACCATCTCGTGGTTGAGGTCGAGGCCGCGCGCCGTCACGCCCGCCTCCTGCAAGAGGACCAGGAACTCGCCCCGCCCGCAGCCGACGTCCAGAACGTCCGACGCGCCGGCGAAGACGGGCACGTAGTCGCGCATCCGCGCGCGAATCTCCTCCTCGGACCCCCGGAAGAGATCCTCGAAGCCCACGTACTTGTAGGCGTCGCTCACCGCAGCGCCTGACGGGGCCGGAGGCGTGCCGGCCGCGCCCACGGCGGCGCCGACCGCGACGCCCGCCGCCAGACGCTCGATCTCGCGCTTGGCCATCACCGAGGAACGCTGCGAGAGCTCGGCAACGGTCCGCACCTCGGCGACGGCCGCCGCCAGCTCGCGGTCCTTGGTCTCGACGAAGCCGGTGATCTGCTGGAGGAACTGGAGTAGGAACGAGTCGAAGCTGGCGCGCGCCTCGGCCTGCGCGCCGAGCGCGACGATGAGCTCGGCGAGCGCCCGGTGGGTCTCGGCGTGGCCCGCGACGTTCCTGTTGAGGTGATCGACGAGCGCGGCGTTGAAGGCGCGCTGCTGCTCGAACGCGGGGCCGACCAGACGCCAGACGAAAGCGGTGAGCCACCCGCGCCACCCGCCGGCCGGCGCCGGCGCGCCCGAGGGCAGGATGTCCCACCGCGCGTTGATGTCGTCGAGGAGCGACCGGTCGTAGGGCGGCGGCACGTCGGGCACGCGCATGGCCGCCGCGAGCGCGCGATCGAGCCGGGTCAGCGCCTCGTTGTAGCGCCGGTCGGCCTCGATCCGCTCCTGCCCGAGCCGGGTCGCGCGATCGGCGAGGGGGGTGTCGGTCATGCTCGGCTTCCGCCTCGGGCTCAAGGCTTACGGCTCACGGACTGTCACGCTGCTCCACAACGGCCGTGGGCGGCATCGGGACCGCGCCCTGCGACGGCTCGCGCGGCATCGTTTGGATCGGCGGGGACCCCGGCACCCCGCCTGGCTCGTCGCTCGCGGGGCCCCATTGCCCCGCTCCGCTTCCTCGCGCACCCTCCGGCGCATGCGCTGACGGTGCGCGCGGCGGCTGGGGTCTGTCGCAAGGACAGCCAGCAATCATGTGCGCCTCCCGGGCAACGCCTCGACCATTGTCGAAAGAGGCGCCGCCGCGCCCGGAACGCCTGCGGGCGCGTTTGCCGACTGACGACAGCGCGCGCGAGGTCGCAACTGGGCGCTTGCCCCGACGCCGCCCGCGGCCGTCGCGCCGCCGGGGCCGCTGAAGCCCGGCTCCTACGTGCGCGGCGTCCCCACCAGCCCCTCGACCGGGCTGCTGGCCGAGGCGTAGCGCTTGCGCGGGATGCGCCCGGCGCGGAACGCGAGCCGGCCCGCCTCGACGGCCAGCTTCATGGCCTCGGCCATCGCCACGGGGTCGGCCGCGCCGGCAATCGCGGTGTTCATCAGCACACCGTCGGCGCCGAGCTCCATGGCCACGGCGGCGTCGGACGCGGTGCCGACGCCCGCGTCCACGATCATCGGCACGGTGAGCGCCTCGCGGATGATCTCGATGTTGTTGCGGTTCTGGATGCCGAGACCCGAGCCGATGGGCGCGCCGAGCGGCATCACGGCCGCCGCGCCGGCATCCTGCAGCTTCTTGCAGGCGATGAGGTCGTCGCTCGTGTAGGGCAGCACGACGAACCCGTCCTTGACCAGCGCGCGCGTCGCCTCGAGCAGGGCCTCGTTGTCGGGAAAGAGCGTGCGCTCGTCGCCAATCACCTCGAGCTTCACCCAGCTCGACAGCCCCGCCTCGCGCCCGAGCCGCGCCGTGCGGATCGCGTCGGCCGCGGTGTAGCAGCCGGCGGTGTTCGGCAGCAGGAAGTACCGACTCGCGTCGATGAAATCGAGCATGGACGGTTTCGTCCGGTCGGAGATGTTCACGCGCCGCACGGCGACCGTGACCACGTCGGCGCCCGACGCCTCGTGCGCCTTCACCATGATGTCGTTCGAAGCGTACTTGCCCGTTCCCACGATCAAGCGGGAGCGGAAGGTGCGGCCGGCGATGACGAAGGGATCTGCATTCATGACAGGGACTGGGGACTGGGGGCTACCCTCCACCCACGAAGTTGACGACCTCGACCTCGTCGTCCTCCTTGACGAGGGTCTCGTCGTAGGCGGCGCGCTTGACGACGACCAGGTTGTGCTCGACGGCGACGCGGCGGGGATCGATCGCGTAGTGCGCCAGCAGCGCGCTGACGGTCATCGGGCCGGCAATGTCGACGAGCTCACCGTTCAGGCGGATCTGCACGGTCGATCGGATGATGGCGCGCGCCCGGCGGGAAACGGTCGCGAGCCGACGCACCCGCGAGGTCGCCGGTCGTCCTTGGTTCACCCGAGCGTACCGTGCCGTCGCCGGCGAAGTCAAGGTTAAGCCGTTCAGTCACAGCCGTTTGCCAGCGCTCGCGGCGCGCGCGTGCGCGCGGCGGCGCAATTGACTTGGCCCGGACGGGTCCGATAGCATGAGGGGCCGTGCTTCCACACGAGGCCCGTCGCTGTCACGCGGCGATCTTCATGTGCCAGCTTGAGAAACGGTTCACAAGGTGAGCGGTCAGCGGTCAGCCGCCAGCGGTCAGGAAGGGCATCCCGTCACGACCGCAGCGTGATGGCGTCGCAGGCTCTACCTGACCCCTGACCCCTGACTGCTGACTGCTGTGACGGCTGATCCCTAACGTCATGCTCATGACCGGTTGGGTCTCCATCGTCATCATGATTGGCCTCGGGGTCGCGTTCGGCGCCGGTTCGGTGGCGATCTCGCACCTGCTGGGCCCCCGCAAGCCGACACCCGAGAAGGCGGCGCCCTACGAGTGCGGCATGCCGCCGGTCGGCGATGCCCGCGAGCGCCATCCGGTGCAGTTCTACCTGGTGGCGATGGTCTTCCTGCTCCTCGACATCGAGGTGGCGTTCCTCTACCCGTGGGCGATGGCGCTCAAGCCGGGCGGTGACGGCGCAGGCCTGGGCTGGCTCGGCTTCATCCAGCTCGTGGTGTTCATGCTCATCCTGCTCGGCGGCTACGTCTACGTCTGGCGGAAGGGCATTCTGGACTGGGGACCGCACAAGAGGTAACGCGTTCCGAATGTCGAATGTCGAATGCTGAATGTCGAATTGGGCCCGTGATGCGCCTCGCAACTCGTAACAGGAGTGTCGCCCTCATTGCCGGTGAGCCGCAGACCGGGCCGGCCGCGCACGGCGCGGCCCGCGAGGGAGCGGCCGCCTACGCGCGTCGCGCTTCGGCGAGCCAAGGCGCGGGGTGACCGGAGATTGGCGTGCGCGGAGGTGGCGTGGGCGCGCGGGTCCCACGCCACCGAACGCGCCAGGCGGGGTGCAGGGGCCCCGCCGATCCAAGGGAAGACCGAGCCGGGGTCCGGGGTGGAGCCCCGGTGAGAGAAGATGGCTGACATCGAAATCCCGATCCTCACGACCACCGTCGAGAAGGCCGTGCAGTGGGCGCGCCGGTCGTCGATCTGGCCGGTCACCTTCGGGCTGGCCTGCTGCGCGATCGAGATGATGGCGATGAGCGCGTCGCGCTACGACATCGCGCGCTTCGGCGCCGAGGTGTTCCGCGGGTCGCCCCGCCAGTCCGACCTGATGATCGTCGCCGGGCGGCTGTCGCGGAAGATGGCGCCGGCGCTCCGCCGCGTCTACGACCAGATGCCCGACCCGAAGTGGGTCATCTCGATGGGCGCCTGCGCCTCGTGCGGCGGCGTGTTCGACAACTACGCGATCGTGCAGGGGGTGGACCAGGTCGTTCCGGTCGACGTCTTCGTGCCGGGCTGTCCGCCCCGACCCGAAGCGCTCCTCTACGGCATCGTCCAGCTGCAGCGCAAGATCGACAAGCAGCGGATGAGCGCGTAACCGGCGGGTCCGCCCGCCCGACTTCTGGCGCCGTCACGGCGCGAGGTATCCACGGTCGATGGATTCCACGGCAGTCATCGCCATCCTTCAGCACGCGGTCCCCGGCGCCGCCTTCGAGGCCGGTCCCGCAACCGATCAGCCCACCATCTTCGTGCCGCGCGAGCGCCTCGTCGAGACGATGACGGTCCTGCGCGACCACCCGGAACTGCAGTTCTCGCTCCTGGCCGACCTGAGCGCGGCCGACTACCTGCCGCGCGAGCCGCGCTTCGAGCTGGTGTGCCACCTGGCGTGCCTGGGCGTGTCCGGCGCGCCGTCCGCGGCGCCGTCCTCGCCGAAGCGGCTGCGGGTGAAGGTCCGCGTGCCGGGCGACGACCCGCACGTGCCGACGCTCTCGGGGGTCTGGCCGGCGGCCAACTGGCTCGAGCGCGAGGTCTGGGATCTGTTCGGCCTCGTCTTCGACGGCCACCCCGATCTGCGGCGGCTGCTGATGCCCGAGGACTGGGAGGGGCATCCGCTGCGCAAGGACTATCCGGTGCAGATCCGGATGGCGGCGCGGGCCAACGAGCCGCTGCAGCTCTCGCCCGAGCAGTTCGCGGCCAACATCGCCGCGGCGCGGCACGCGGCCGACAAGGCCGGGAAGAAGGACGGCTAGCGTGCCCTCAGGTGGCGACGGGCGCGGACCCGACGACGATGCCGCGCGGGCGGCGATCGCGCGGGCGTTCGCCGAGACGATCCGCCTGCACGAGAAGGTGGCGGCGCTCGATCCCGATCCGATCCTGGCGGCGGCCGAGCTGATCGTGGGCGCCTTCGGCCGCGGCGCCAAGGTGCTCGCCTTCGGCAACGGCGGGAGCGCGGCCGACGCGCAGCACTTCGCGGCGGAGCTCGTGGGGCGCTACCTGCGCGACCGGCGCGGGCTCTCGGCGCTGGCGCTCTCGAGCGATCCGAGCGTCGTCACGGCGCTCGCCAACGACTTCGGCTACGGGCGGGTGTTCGCGCGGCAGGTCGAGGCCATCGGGCGGCTGGGCGACGTGGCCGTCGGCCTCTCGACGAGCGGCCGGTCGGCCAACGTGGTGGCCGGGCTCGAGGCGGCGCGCCGGCTGGGGATCGCGACGATCGCGCTGACGGGCGGCGACGGCGGGCGGGTCGGCCAGGTCGCCGAGGTGCACATCAACGTGCCCGACCCGTCCACGCCGCGCGTGCAGGAGGTGCACCGGACGCTCCTGCACGTCATCTGCGACCTGGTCGAGACGCGCGTGGCTGGCGGCTCCGGTGGGAACTCGTGACCTATGCCTGAACTGCGCACCGAAACGATGACCGTCAACATGGGGCCCCAGCACCCCAGCACGCACGGCGTGCTGCGGCTGGTCCTCACGCTCGACGGCGAGGTGGTGATCTCGAGCGACATCACCATCGGCTACCTGCACACGGGCATCGAGAAGACGATCGAGCAGAAGAAGTGGCAACAGGTGATCCCGCTCGTCGAGCGCATGGACTACCTGAGCTCCCAGTCGAACAGCATGGCGTTCTGCCTGTCGGTGGAGCAGCTGCTCGGGATCGAGGTGCCGGACCGGGTGAAGTGGATCCGGGTGCTGCTGGCCGAGCTGCAGCGCATCAACAGCCACCTGGTGTGGCTGGGCACGCACGGCATGGAGATCGGCGCGGTCACGGTGATGCTCTACTGCTTCCGCGAGCGGGAGCTGCTGCTGAACATCAACGAGCTCATCGCCGGCTTCCGCATGTTCCCGAGCTACATGCGGATCGGCGGGCTGCGCGAGGACCTGCCGCCCGGGTTTCACGACGCGGTGCGGGCGTTCCTCGACCGCTTCCCGCCGAAGCTGCAGGAATACCAGGATCTGCTGACGAAGAACCCGATCTACATCAAGCGCACGAAGGGCGTCGGCGCGCTCACCCGGGAGGAGGCGCTCGGGCTCGGCCTGGTCGGGCCGCTCGCCCGGGCGTCCGGCGTCGCCTACGACGTGCGCCGCGCGTTCCCGTACCTCGGGTACGAGACGTTCGACTTCGACGTGCCGGTCGGCGGCAACGGCGACGTGTTCGACCGCTACCTGGTGCGCATCGAGGAGATGCGGCAGAGCACGTCGATCTGCCGGCAGGCGCTCGAGCGCATCACGCCGACCGGCGTGTTCGACATCGAGGACTACCGGATCGTGCCGCCGCCCAAGGACCGGGTCTACACCGAGATGGAAGCGCTCATCCAGCACTTCCTGATCTACTCGCAGGGCTTCAACGTGCCGGCGGGGGAGGCCTACGTGCCGGTCGAGGGCCCGCGCGGCGAGCAGGGCTTCTACGTCGTGTCGGACGGCACGAACCGACCCGTCCGCGTGAAGCCGAGGGCGCCGTCGCTGCTGGCCTGCCAGGCGCTGCCGAAGATGATCGTGGGCGGGCTGATCGCGGACGTCATCGCGGTCATCGGCTCGACCGACGTCGTGATGGGAGACGTGGATCGATGAGCTTTCATCCGGTGATGTCGTACGGCGCGGAGCACCACCAGTCGGTGCGCGCGCTGCTCGAGGAAGGGCCGCCGTTCGCGTTCACGCCCGAGCGGCGCGCGACGCTCGAGGAGATCTGCCGGCGCTATCCGCCGGAGCGTCGCCGATCGGCGGTGCTGCCCGCGCTCTACCTCGCGCAGGAGCAGCAGGGCTACATCACCGCCAACGTCGCCCGGCACGTGGCCGAGGCCATCGGCATCACGCCCGCGCAGGTCGAGGACGTCGTCAGCTACTACACGATGTTCTTCACGCGGCCCGTCGGGAAGTACGTGCTCCAGGTGTGCCGCACGCTCGCCTGCGCGCTGGGCGGCGCCGAGCGGGTGGTCGAGGAGCTTTCGGCGAAGCTGGGCATCGAGCCGGGGCAGACCGACGCGAGCGGCGACTTCACGCTCGTCGAGGTGGAGTGTCTCGGCGCGTGCGACCGCGCGCCGGTCGTGATGGTGAACACCGACTGGCACGAGTGCCTGAAGCCGGGCGACGCCGCGAAGCTGGTGGACGAGCTGCGCGCCCGGGGCACGGCCGCGCTCACGGGGTGCCACCTGAAGAGGGAATAGGGGTCAGGGGTCAGGGGCATAGGCGTTAACCTAAGTGTTGACCTACGTGGCAGGCCGGCGGTAGTCTCTGTCTATGAAGCCTGCCCCAATTGACGAGTGGCGCGTGATCGAATCGATGTTGCC
>JAHECP010000103.1 GCA_024641665.1 Acidobacteriota bacterium | reverse complement strand
GGCGGCGCGGCGCGCCGGGCTGAAGGGGCGCGCCGGCGAGTACGTCCGCGCCGCTGAGACCGCCGCGCTGGCCGACGCGCTCCGGCTGGCCGGCGGGCGCTTCGACGGTGTGTTCGTCGTGCGGCCGGCGCACAATCCCGTCGGCCCGTACGATTTCGGGGGCGCCTACGACGAGCGGTCGGACCGCTGGCAGAGCCTCGACGAGCTCGTCCATCGCGGCTACGAGGACGCCTACCGCCAGTTCATCGAGCCGGTGGTGGGCGGAAGCGGCGACGGTCTCGCGGTCGGGGCTGCGGCGCCGTCCGACCCCACGAGCCGGACGCGGTGAGGAGGACCATGAAAGGGCCGTCCACCAACGTCATCCACGAGGCCGAGGGCGGATTCCGGCGCGCCGACCCGCTCACGCTGCCCATCTACGAGACCACCACGTTCCTGTTCGAGTCGGCCGAGGAGGTGCGGGCCTACAACGAGGGCCGCTCGGACAAGTTCCTGTACTCGCGCTACGGCAATCCGACGGTGACGGCGGTCGAGGCCACGCTGGCGGCCCTCGAGCACGCCGAGGCCGCGGTGCTGCTCGGGTCGGGGATGGCCGCGACGGCGACCACGCTGTTTGCGCTGCTGAAGGCGGGCGACGAGGTCGTGTGCAGCTCGGCGATCTACGGCGGGACGCTCCACCTCATCGCCGAGTTGCTGCCGCGCTTCGGCGTCGCGGCGCGCTTCGTGCGGCCCGAGGACCTGACGCGGGCGTCGGCGCTCCTCGGGCCCCGCACGCGGCTGGTCTGGTTCGAGTCGCCGATCAACCCGACGCTGCGCTGCGTCGACATCGCGGCGATCGCCGCCCTCTGCCGCGAGGCCGGCGTGGTGTCGGTCGTCGACAACACCTTCGCCAGCCCCATCAACCAGCAGCCGATCGCGCTCGGCGTGGACCTGGTGATGCACAGCGCGACGAAGTACCTCAACGGGCACAGCGACGTGACGGCGGGGGTGATGGCCGGCCCGGCGGCGCTCGTGGCGCCGATCGCCGGCGCGCGCAAGATGCTGGGCGGCGTGCTGGACCCGCAGGCGGCCTATGCGCTCGGCCGCGGCCTGAAGACGCTGGCGGTGCGCATCGCGCGCCACAACGAGAACGCCATGGCCGTCGCGCGCTGGCTCGAGGGCGACGCGCGCGTCGCGCGCGTCCTCTACCCGGGCCTCGCGTCGCATCCCGACCACGAGGTCGCCCGGGCCCAGATGAGCGGCTTCGGCGGCATGGTGTGCGTCGAGCTCGACGGCGGCCTCCCGCGCGCCGCGCGCTTCTTCGACCGCCTGCAGCTCGTCCGCCGGGCCGCGAGCCTGGGCGGCGTCGAGAGCCTGTGCAGCCTGCCCGTGCTGACCTCGCAGTGGGGCCACTCCGAGGAGCAGCTCCGCGAGGCCGGCGTCACGGCCGGCATGGCGAGGCTCTCGGTGGGGCTGGAGGACGTCGAGGATCTGATCGCGGACCTGGACCAGGCGCTGGAGTAGGGCGGCGCTACTTCGCCACCGCCTCCTTCTTCTTGTCGGTCGCCGGTTCGCGGAGGAACTGCGCCACCATCTCGCGGAAGAGCGCCGTCATGGCGGCGGCGTCGCGGTCGCCGAACTTCTCGCGGAACCGGTCCATCGGGACCACCGCCTTGGCCATCGCGCGGTGGCCGCCGGCGCTGCCGACGTCGGCGAACGAGCGCTTGACGAACTCGCCCGCGTTGCGCGAATACCCCAGGTTCCGGACGCTCACGATCAGCGTGTCGTTCACGACGCCCGCGAGGAGCGTCCACTTGACGTCCTCGAGCTGCAGGAAGAAGTCCGCGGCGTAGGTGATGAAGTCCTCGCGCGCCACCTCGCCGAGGAACGCGCAGAAGACCTGCTCCTCGACCCGTCCCGCCGTCGACGCGCGCACCACGTATTCCAGCCGCTCCATCGTGATCTCGAACCCCTCCATCTTGCGGATGAGCGCCGGGTCCGAGAGCGGGTACAGATAGGTGAAGGCGTCGAGGTCCACGCGGTTGGTGTGACGCGCGAAGAAGAGCGTGTCGGATTTGATGGCGTAGAGCATCGCCGTCGCCGTCCGCTCCGAGATGTTCTGGTCCACGGCGCGCAGGTGCTCGGTGAGAATCGTGCAGGTCGAGCCGTAGTCGGGCCGGATGTCCTTGAACACCGCGCTGTAACCGGCCTGCTCCGGGTGGTGGTCGACGACCAGGTCCACCCGGTCGAGCACGTTCGCGAAGTAGTGGGGCTGGACGTCCACGGTGGCGATGCGCTCGAAGCTTGCCAGCGACTCGGCCGACACCGGCTCCACCTGGATGTCGAGCAGGTCGGCCATGCGGATGTTCTCGGGGCGCGTCATGCCCTGCATCGCCCCGATGATGGCCGTCGTCTTCGTCCGGCGGAGCAGGCTGCGCAACGCCAGGCCGCTCGCCAGCGCGTCGGGGTCGGGGTCGTTGTGGAGCAGGATCAGGATGCGGTCGGCGTCGGCGAAGTAGCGCTGGTACTGCTGCACCTTGGCGCGGGTGAGCGACCGGCTCAGCTCCGTGTCGAGGGCCGGGCCGACCAGCTCCGCCAGCTCGAGCACCGTCACGTCCGGGAACCGCTCCGTCACGTCGCTCGGCGCCTTGGCCGCCCGGCGCGCCGCCACGCGCAGGACGTAGATGAGCGTCGCGCCGGCGTCGCTCACGGCCGTCAGGATGCGCTTGAGGCCGCGCCGCCCGTTGTCCTCGACGATGACCGGCGTGAGCGGGGAGAGGTCGGCCTTGAGGTAGGTGTCCACCCGGCGCGGGTCGCCGAGCGTCACGTGCGCCACGTCGCCGAGCCGCCGCGCAAGCGGCCGGCTCTCGACCAGGAACTCCACGTCGTCGAAGCTGCCGGCCAGGACGGCGGCCAGGGTCCGGATGACCAGTTCGTCCTGACAGACGGCAACGGCCCTCATGGCCGTGAGACCCCGAATGGGTGGGCGAGGAACATAGCGTCCAAAACCCTCATTATACGGCCGAACGGTCCGGGCTGGCCCCGGCCTTTCGACGGCCGGCCTGGCGCCGGCGCGGGGCCGCGGCGCGCCAGTGGGGAAGGGACGGGAGAGGGAGCCGTCCGCCGCCCGCCGGAGGGTGAGGTGGGCCACAGCTCGCCGGGCCCCTCCGTCGCGCACGGATGGCCCGCGGTTGGCGAGCGCCCGGGCTTCCCGTATCATGCGCGGAGGGGCGCGGTCCCCGGTGGGGTTCTCGGGAGGTGCGGATGAAGCGTGCGGCGCTGGCGGCCGGCTGCGCCATTCTGCTGGTGACGGGCGGCCGGGCGCAGAAGCTGTTCCGGAGCGGGATCGACCTCGTGCACTTCGGCGTGACCGTCCTCGATCGCAAGGGCAACCTGGTGACGGGGCTCACGCGCGGCGACTTCGAGGTGTTCGAGGACGGCACGCGGCAGGACATCCGGTTCTTCGCCGGCGCGGACGACCGGCAGGCGGCCCCGCCCCTGCACCTCGGCCTGCTCTTCGACACGAGCGGCAGCATGGACGAGGACATCGAGTTCTCCCGCACGGCGGCGATCAAGTTCCTCAACGAGACCTCGCAGGCGGTGGACATCACCCTGGTGTCCTTCGACACCGAGGTGCGGGTCGGACGCTACAGCCAGGAGGATTTCCCGCGGATCATCGAGCGGATCAGGAACCGGCGTGCCGAGGGCTTCACGGCGCTCTACGACGCGCTGGGCGTGTACCTGCACGGCGCCCAGGACCAGGACGGCCAGAAGGTGCTCGTCGTCTACACCGACGGCGGCGACACACGCAGCTCGATGAGCTTTGGCGACTGCATGAGCCTGCTACGGATGGCCGACACAACGGTCTACACCGTGGGCTTCCTGACGCACCAGCCCTCGAGCGTGCAGATCTCGCAGCAGCTCTACCTCCGGCAGATCGCGGCGGTGACCGGCGGGGAGGCGTACTTCCCGTTCTCGAAGGACGATCTCGAGAAGTTCTACGACAAGATCCACGAGGAGATCTCCGCCCGCTACGACATCGGCTACCTCTCCACGAACCCGAGGACCGACGGCGCCTGGCGCGGCGTGGAGATCAAGGTGGTCAAGCCCGGGCTGAAGGGGGCGAAGGTGCGAACCCGCCCCGGCTACTACGGGCCCTACAAGGCGGACGGAGGCCGGTAGCGGGGGCTGTGGTACGATGGCGGATTGACGCGGCGGCAGTCCGCCGTGACCGCGTTCACACCATGCCGTCGCGCTACGACCGCTTCACGCTCGTGTCGGATTTCGAGCTGCGCGGGGACCAGGCGCGCGCGATCGAGGAGCTCGTGGACGGTCTCGAGCGGTCGGAGCGCGCGCAGGTGCTCCTCGGCGTGACCGGGTCGGGCAAGACCTTCACCATGGCGCAGGTGATCGCCCGGGTGAACCGGCCCGCGCTGGTCATGGTGCACAACAAGACGCTGGCCGCGCAGCTCTGCCAGGAGTTCCGCCGCTTCTTCCCGCACAACGCCGTCGAGTACTTCGTCAGCTATTACGACTACTACCAGCCTGAGGCGTACGTGCCGGCGACCGACTCGTACATCGAGAAGGAAGCCACGATCAACGACGAGATCGATCGGATGCGGCTCTCGGCGACCCGGTCGCTGTTCGAGCGTCGTGACGTCATCATTGTCGCGTCTGTGTCCTGCATCTACGGCCTGGGCTCGCCCGAGGCGTACTACGGCATGCTGCTGCCCCTCGAGCGCGGTCAGCGCCTCGGCCGCGAGCCGATCCTGCGCAAGCTGGTCGAGATCCAGTACGAGCGGAACGACCACGAGTTCGGACGCGGCACGTTCCGGGTGCGCGGCGACATCGTCGAGGTGTACCCGTCGTACGAGGAGACGGCGGTGCGCATCGAGCTGTTCGGCGACGAGATCGACGAGCTCGTGACCTTCGACCCGCTCACCGGCCGCGTCCTCCGGCGGCACGACAAGCTCGCGATCTACCCGAAGTCCCACTTCGTGACGCCGCGCGACCGCACCAGGCTCGCGGTCGAGACGATCAAGGCCGAGCTGGCCGAGCGCCGGGCGGCGCTCGAGGCGGAGGGCAAGCTGCTCGAGGCCCAGCGGCTGCACCAGCGCACCATGTTCGACCTGGAGATGATCAAGGAGATCGGGTACTGCCACGGCATCGAGAACTACGCGCGCCATCTGTCGGGGCGCGCGCCGGGCGAGCCGCCGCCCACGCTGCTCGACTACCTGCCGTCCGACGCGCTGACGATCGTCGACGAGAGCCACCAGACGGTGCCGCAGGTGCGGGGCATGTTCCACGGCGACCGCTCGCGCAAGACCGTGCTCGTCGACTACGGCTTCCGGCTGCCGTCGGCGCTCGACAACCGGCCCCTCGACTTCGCGGAGTGGGAGGGGCGCGTCGGGCAGGTGATCTTCGTGTCGGCCACGCCCGGGCCCTACGAGCTGCGGCGCACGGGCGGCGCCGTGGTGGAGCAGATCATCCGGCCCACCGGCCTCGTGGATCCGGCGCTCGAAGTGCGACCGGTCCGCGGTCAGGTGGACGACCTGCTGCAGGAGATCCGGCTCCGTGCCGCGCGCGGGGAGCGGGTGCTCGTGACCACGCTCACCAAGCGCATGGCGGAGGACCTCACTGCCTACTACCACGAGCTCGGCGTGCGGGTGCGCTACCTGCACTCGGACATCGAGACGCTCGAGCGCATCGAGATCCTGCGGGACCTGCGCCGCGGGGCGTTCGACGTGCTCGTGGGGATCAACCTGCTGCGCGAGGGGCTGGATCTGCCCGAGGTGTCGCTCGTCGCCATCCTCGACGCCGACAAGGAAGGCTTCCTGCGCTCGGCCGGGTCCCTCATCCAGACGGTGGGGCGGGCCGCCCGCAACGTGAACGGCCGCGCGATCATGTACGCCGACGCGATCACCGACTCGATGCGGCACGCCCTCGGCGAGACCGAGCGCCGCCGCCAGCTCCAGGCGGCGTACAACGCCGCGCACGGCATCACGCCCCAGTCGATCGTGAAGGCCATCGACGAGGTCATGTCGAGTGTGTACGAGCGTGACTACGTGACCATCCCGATGGTGCGCGAGGAGGCCGAGACGTTCCGGACGCGCGCGGAGCTCGACGCCCGGATCGCCGAGGTCGAGGCGGCGATGAAGGCGGCGGCGAAGAACCTGGAGTTCGAGAAGGCGGCCGAGCTGCGCGACAGGCTGAAGCGGTTGCGCGCGCACGACCTCGGCTTCGCCGGGAGCCGGAGCTGACGGTGGAGGGCTGGCTGACCGCCTGGACCAAGCGCGCCCTGCTCGAGGTGCAGACCTACGTCCGCCTCCTCGGGGCGGTGGGCCGCGCGCTCGTGACGCCCCCCTTCTACGTGCACGACGTCGTGGAGCAGTTCGACGCCATCGGCGTCGGCTCGCTCACCGTCGTCGTGCTCACCGGCGGGTTCACGGGCGCGGTGCTGGCGCTGCAGTCGGGCTTCACCCTGGATCAGTTCGGCGCGCGCGCGGTGGTGGGCCGCCTCGTGAGCGCCTCGATGGTGAAGGAGCTCGGGCCCGTCCTGACCGCGCTCATGGTCAGCGGCCGGGTCGGCTCGGGCATCGCGGCCGAGCTCGGCTCGATGGCGGTCACGGATCAGATCGACGCGCTGCGCGCGTTCGGGACCGACCCGGTGCGCAAGCTGGCGGTGCCGCGGATCCTCGCCGGCGTCGGCATGGTGCCGGTGCTCACGGTGATTGCCGACGCGGTGGGCATCGCCGGCGGGTGGGCCGTCGCCACCTCGCAGCTCCACGTCGCGTCGAGCGTCTACTGGAACTCGGTCGTCGAGGGGCTCGTCATCCAGGACGTCTGGATGGGGCTCATCAAACCCTTCGTGCTCGGGTTCGTCATCGTCAGCGTCGGCTGTCACGTCGGCCTCCGCACGACCGGCGGCACGCAGGGTGTCGGGCGTGCCACCACGCACGCCGTGGTAGCGGCGTCGGTGGCGGTGCTGGCGGTGGATTTCTTCCTGACCAAGCTGATCATCTCGCTGCTCTACTGAGGCCGCATGAACCTGCGCACGCCGCGATCGCCGGAGCTCGAAGAAGCGCTCGGACCGGGCGCGCCGATTGTCGTCTTCGACCGGGTGTCGCTGGCCTTCGACGACCAGGTCGTGCTCGACCAGGTGAGTTTCACCGTGATCGTGGGCCACACCAAGATCATCCTGGGCGCCAGCGGGGCGGGCAAGTCCACGATCCTCAAGCTCGTGCTGGGACTCATCTGCCCCGACAGCGGCGTCGTGTGGGTGAACGGGGAACGCGTGGATCAGCTCAGCGAGGCCCAGTTGATGGCCGTCCGCACCGACCTGGGCATGGTGTTCCAGGAAGGGGCGCTGTTCGACTCGCTCACCGTCCGCGAGAACGTCGGCTACAAGCTCTACGAGGAGACCGACCTGCCGCTCGACGATGTGAACCGGCGCGTGGAGGAGGTGCTCGGCTTCGTCGGCCTCGCCGAGTACATCGACCGCATGCCGTCGGAGCTCTCGGGCGGGCAGCGGCGGCGGGTAGCCATCGCGCGCGCCATGGCCATCAAGCCGCGCATCCTGCTGTACGACGAGCCCACGACCGGGCTCGACCCGATCACGGGGCTGTCGATCGACAACGAGATCATCAAGCTGCGCGACCTCGAGGACGTCAGCTCGATCCTCGTGACGCACCAGTTGCGCGACGCGTTCTACATCGCCACCCACGCGGCGGTGCGGCAGGACGGGCAGGTGACCATCGTGCCCGCGCCGCCCGAGAAGGCGGACCAGGCGGAGTTCATCATGCTGCGCGACGGCCGGATCGTCTTCGAAGGGAGCGCCTCGGAGCTGCGCAGGTCCGGCGACGAGTACCTGCGCACGTTCCTGTCGTGATCGATCGCGCGGCCTCCAAGCCGCTGACGAGGACATTGCCATGCCACGCACCCGCTCGCTCGCCTGGTCGGAGCTGAAGATCGGCCTGCTCGCCGTCATCGCGGTCGCGCTGGCCGCCTTCCTGACCCTTCTGGTCGGAGGCCAGGAAGGCTTCTTCTGGCAGCGCTACCACCTCAAGACCCGCTTCACCAACGTGCAGGGGCTGAAAACGGGCGCCGTCGTCCGCGTCGCGGGCGTCGAGGTCGGCAAGGTCACCGACGTGGCCTTCGCGGGCGCCGAGGTGGAAATCACCATGCAGGTGAGCGACACGATGAAGAGCCGTATCACCGACCGCTCGCGGGCCTCGATCGGCTCGCTGAGCCTGCTGGGCGAGCCGATCGTGGACATCAGCCCCTCGGGCGAGGGCACGCCGCTCGGCGACTGGGGCTACGTCCCGGCGTCGCAGAGTCCCCGCCAGCTCGCCGACGTGGCCGAGAATGCCAGCCTGGGCCTCCAGGAGGCGACCCGGCTGCTGCACGACGTCCGGCAGGGCCGGGGCACCCTCGGCCGCCTGGTCACCGACGACACGCTCTACCGTGACGTCGAGGGCTTCGTGGGGGCGGCCGAGCGGGTGGCCGACCGGCTCGCCCGCGGCGAGGGCACGGCGGGGAAGATGCTGACCGACCCCGAGGCCTACCGGTCGCTCGTGGCCGCCCTGAAGAACCTCGATGACATGACCCGGCGGATCAACGCCGGCGAGGGCTCGCTCGGGCAGCTCCTCAAGGACGACTCGCTCGTGCGCTCGTTCACCGCCACCGGCCGGAACCTCGACGCCATCACCGAGAAGATGAACCAGGGCACCGGCACCATGGGGAAGCTGGTGAACGACCGTGAGCTGTACGACCGGCTGAACACGCTCGCGCGGCGTCTCGACGACGTGTCGGCGAAGCTCGACGCGGGTGAGGGCACGGCAGGACAGTTGCTGCGCGACAAGCAGTTATATGAGAACATGAATGGGGCCGCGACCGAGTTGCGCGCGCTGGTGAGCGACATCCGGAAGGACCCGAGGAAATACCTGAACGTGAAGGTGAGCATCTTCTAGAGGCCGGGCCGCAGACCGGCGTCCGGCCGTTCGCAGGTTAGGGGGATCCGATGGCAAGAGAACAGGGCGGGTCGGCGGGTGCCGTCTTCGTGGCGTTCCTGCTGGGCGCCGTGACCGGCGCCGCGGTGGCGCTGCTGTCGGCGCCCGCGTCCGGCGAGGAAACCCGGCGGCGCCTGAGCGAGAAGGCGCGGGAGAGCAAGGCGCGCGCGGGCGAGGCGGCGCGGCAGGGCCGCGACTTCATCGGGCGCCAGCGCGAGACCATCGCGACCGCCATCGAGCGCGGTCGCGACGCGTATCGCGAGGCGAGCCAGAAGGAGAACGGGTAGCGATGGATTCGGTCTTGCTCGGCGTCATCGCGGCGGCCACGGCCGTGATGGCCGTGCTGCAGGTGGGCGCGGTCGTCGTCCTCGCACGCCTCGCTCGGCGGCTCGAGCAGAGCGTCGGCCAGATCCAGCGGGACGTGCAGCCGCTCATCGCGCGCGCCACCACGGTCAGCGAGGAAGCGGCGCGAGTGGCCACGCTCGTGTCGGCACAGGTCGAGCGGGCCGACGTGCTGTTGGGCGATCTGGCGCGCCGCGTGGACGACACCGTGACGCTCGTGCAGAACGCCGTCGTGGCGCCCGCGCGCGAGGGGCTGGCCATTCTGGCCGGCGTGCGCGCCGTGGTGAGCGCGCTGCGCGGCTTCCGTCGCTCGAAGGGCGCGGGCGCGCGGCACGAGGAAGAGGACCCGTTGTTCATTGGGTAGCGCCCATCCAGGCGGGCGCGCCGGCCGTCGGGTGTTTGACGGGATGTCCTGGGGGGTGGTAGAAACAGGCAGTTTTTTCGGAACCGTCCGTCATTCACGAGGGCGCCGATGATCACTCATTCCCGTCGTCTGTGGCTCGTGACCGCGGCCGGCTTGGCGATGCTCGCCTCGAGCGTCGGGCCGGCCCATGCGCAAGATTCCAAGTCCACCCCGCTCGCCAAGGAGCTCACCCAGCTGATGGACCAGCAGAAGCTGACCACGGTTGCGGCCAAGGACAGCCAGGGTGAAGGCCAGTACGTGGCCGCCATGTATTTCCCGGGGAGCCAGCTCCTGGTCGTGAGCGCCCGTTACTCCGTCCCGGTCCTGCTCGACGCCAAGCTCAACGAAGGGAAGTACATGGATGTGTACATCGACCTGAATAGCGCGTCGGTGGCCGGCACCAAGGTGTTCGTCTCGGACCTCATGGCCGACGGGCTCAAGGCCAGGCCGGGCGACGAGGAGCCGTTCGACACCTTCGAGGCGGGCACGCAGCAGATCTCCTTCGACCACAACCTGAAGGCGCAGAACCTCACCGAAGACGAATACATGAAGCGGTTCGCCGACGCCGACACCCGCTACGCGCATATGCTGAGCGTGCTGGTGAACCGGCTCAAGAAGTGAGCCGGAGCGCGGCGGGGACGGGGACCCACAGAAACGCCCTCGTCGCCGTAGCAAGGCGGCCCCGTCGAGGGTCCGGCGGGACGCTGGCGCGGCACTGGTGGCGGGAAGCCTGGCCAACCGCGACCTGCCCGGCAGCGAGGGCGCTTCGACGCAGGCGCAACAACCGCTGGCAACTCGGCTCGCCGCGAGCCTCGCTCGCTCGAGCGGCGGCAGGATCGACGTCGCCGCAGATTGCCCCGCGTCACCCCCGAATATAGGAACCCCCCGTCAGTCTGTCAAACGCCCCAGGGCGTCCGGCCGGCGATCGCCGGATTTGCTGGCTCCTCACAACTTGCGGTACACTCTTTGGATTCAGGTTGGGCGCTTGGCTCAGCGGTAGAGCATCGCCTTCACACGGCGGGGGTCAGTGGTTCGAATCCACTAGCGCCCACCAGCCTTCGCTCGCCCGCTCCGCGGGCGAGCTACGGCTGGGCAAGCCAACCCTGGCTCGCCTGCATTCCCGCGCGAGCTACGGTTGGCAAGCCAACCTTCGAGTGAATCCCTCCGGCAAGCCAACCTTCGCGTACATCCATTCGCAAGTCTGATCGGATGAGCCAGCTCGTCCGGGTGTGCGGGTTGACAGGCGTGCCTGTGCCTCTCAGCTTCTCGGTCGACCGCCCCCGGGGGAGGTCGCGCTCCGTCTCAACCAACCCGCCAGCTCGGCTTTGGGACAGGGAGGACGGAGACGGCGATCTCGATCTGATCGTCCACGTGGAGACGGCGCAGCTCGCGCTCACACGTGCCGACACCGAAGCGGTGCTGATCGGGCGGACGATCGACGGCGTAGCCATCGAAGGGCACGACGCCGTCAGAATCGTGGCGCGCAAGGCGGGTCAGGCGAAGTAACCGGGCCGAGCGACGAGCGCGACTCCCGACGCCGCGCGGTCGCCGGCCGGCTACACGGTTCCGTACAAGCGGTCGCCGAAATCGCCGAGCCCCGGCACGATGAACTTGTGCGCGTTGAGACCCTGGTCGACCGCGGGCGTGTAGATGGCCACGTCGGGATAGGCCCGCTCCACGGCCGCCACGCCCTCGGGCGCCGCGACGATGCAGACGAGCCGGATCCGGCGGGCCCCGGCGTCGGTGAGCAGCCTCAGCGCCGCCACGGCGCTCCCGCCGGTCGCCAGCATCGGGTCCACGATGACCACCCAGGCCGACGCCAGGTCGGGCGGCAGCTTGGCGTAGTACTGGGACGCGACCGCGGTCGTTTCGTCGCGCTGCAGCCCGATGTGCCCGACCCGGGCGTGGGGCGCCAGCTCGAGCACGGCGTCGAGCATGCCGAGCCCGGCGCGCAGCACGGGCACCACCACGACGTCGGCCGTGACGCGGCGGGCCGGCGACGGGCCGATCGGCGTCTCGACGGTCACGGTGGCGACCGGGAGATCGCGGAGCGCCTCGGCCGTGAGGAGCCGGCTGATGCGCACGGCCTCGCGGCGGAAGGCCTCGGGCGGCGTGGTCCGATCGCGGAGGATGCGCAGGGCGTCGTGAACGAGGGGATGCTCGACGAGGTGAACCGGCACGGCCTCACTATACCCCAAGCCAGGCGGTCGGCCGCGACGGGTTCCGGTCCCCTCTCGCGCAAATGGCCTCCGTTGGCCTAAGATCGGGCTGTGTTGAAACGTCTCGCCGTCTCGAGCCTGCTGGTCGCCTGCGCCGTGGCGACGCTCCTCGCCCACGGCGCGCCAGCCCAGCCCCGCCAGTCCGTCTCGCTCATCGTCACGGGCGCACACGTCATCACGGTGGACGCCGCGCGCCACATCTACTCGCCCGGCGCCGTCGCCGTCGAGGGCGACCACATCGTCGCCGTGGGGCCGGCCGACGGGATCCGCGCGCGGTACGACGCCGCCGAGACCATCGACGCGACCGGTCAGGTGGTGATGCCCGGTCTCGTCAATACCCACGGGCACGCGCCCATGGTGCTCTTCCGGGGCCTCGCCGACGATCTGGCCCTGAAGGACTGGCTCGAGCACTACATCTTTCCGGCCGAGGCCAAGACCGTGTCGCCCGAGTTCGTCCGCGTGGGCACGCGGCTGGCGGCGCTGGAGATGATCGAGTCGGGCACGACGACCTTCACGGACATGTACTACTTCGAGGAGGAGATCGCGACGGTCGCCAAGGCGGCGGGCCTGCGCGGCGTGCTGGGCGAGACGATCATCGGGTTTCCGGTGCCCGACGCGAAGACGCCGGCCGAGAGCCTGGCGCGCGCCGAGCGCTTCATGAAGGCGTGGGCGGGCGACGACCTCATCGTGCCCACCGTGGCGCCGCACTCGATGTACACGCTCGACGCGGCGTCGCTCCGGGCCGCCCGCGCGCTCGCGAACCGGTACGGCGCGCCGCTCATCACCCACGTGGCCGAGACCGAGGGGGAGGTGACGGACTCCGAGAAGGCGCACCACCTGACCCCGGTGGCCTACCTCGACTCGCTGGGCTTCTTCGCGGGCCGGACGGTCGCCGCGCACGGCGTGTGGGTGTCGCCCGCCGACATCGCGATCCTGGCCGAGCGGCACGTGGGGGTCTCGCACAACCCCGAGAGCAACATGAAGCTGGCGAGCGGCGCGGCGCCGGTGACGGCGATGCGCGCGGCGGGCGTGGTGGTCGGGCTCGGCACCGACGGCGCAGCCAGCAACAACGATCTGGACATGTTCGAGGCGATGCGGCAGGCGTCGTTCCTGGCGAAGCTGACGACGCGCGACCCGCGCGCGATCAGCGCAGCCGAGGCCGTCGAGATGGCGACGATCGACGGCGCGAAGATCCTGGGGCTGGACCGGTTGATCGGGTCGCTGGCGGCCGGCAAGCGCGCCGATCTCATCACGGTGTCGATGAGCGCCGCGCGGCAGACGCCGATGTACCATGCGGTGTCGCACCTGGTCTACGTCACGCGGGGCGACGACGTGCGGAACGTGGTGGTGAACGGGCGGGTGCTGATGCGCGACCGGCGCGTGCTCACGCTGGACGCGGCGGCGGTGCTGGCCGAGGCCAACGCGTTCGCGGCGCGGGTGCGGGCGGCCGTGGGTGAGCCGCGCTAGCCGTGCTTGCGTGGCACAGGGTGTCCGAATCGGTGATATGCCTCGCAAGCACGGCAGGCCGCGCACGGCGCGGCCCGCGAGGGAGCGGCGCGGGGTGTTGGGGCCCCGCCAGCGACCGAGCCGGGGTGTGGGGCAGAGCCCCACGTTCGAAGACCGGACGGCGGAGCGGACGATGCAGGTCTTGCTGACGCAGGAGCAGATTCGCGATCGCATCTCGGCGATGGCCGGCGAGATCGCCCGGGACTATCCGCCGGACGAGCAGATCCACCTGGTCTGCGTGCTCAAGGGCGGCTTCATGTTCCTGTCGGATCTGGTCCGCGCGCTGCCGACCCGGGTCACGCTCGACTTCATCGCGCTCTCGAGCTACGGCAAGGGCACCAAGTCCTCGGGCGAGGTCCGGATGATCAAGGACGTCGATCACGCCCTGGAGGGCCGCCACGTCGTCATCGTCGAGGACATCGTGGACACCGGCCTCACCCTGCACTACCTTCAGGACATCCTGCGCGCGCGGTCGCCGAAGACCCTGCGGACCGCCTGCCTGCTGAGCAAGCCCAGCCGGCGCCAGGTGGACGTGCCGGTGGAGTACGTCGGCTTCACGATCGAGGACCACTTCATCGTCGGCTACGGGCTCGATTACGACGAGCGGTACCGGGAGCTGCCGTATCTGGCGATCCTGAGGGACGGCGAGTAGCGGGCCGTGGCCGCGGGCCGCGGCGTGGGCGGGGCATGAGGCGATTCGACATCATCACCGAGGCGGACGCGCGCGTGCTGCCGATCGGCGCGACGGTCGAGCTCGGGCCGGGCGGCCACGTCACGCCGCTCGCCCAGGACACGCTGCGCGAGCGCCGGGTCACCGTCGTGCGCGCGGGCGCCGATCCCGACCTGGCGTCGCTCGCGCCCGCCAGCCCGGTGAGGCGACTGGCCATCGCCAGCGATCACACGGGCGTGGCGCTGAAGGCCGCGCTGGCGCGCAGCCTGCGCGCCCGGGGCCTCGCCGTGGACGACCTCGGCGTCGAGACCGCCGACGTGAAGGCGGATTATCCGGACGTGGCGGCGCGGGTCGCGCGTGCGGTCGCCCGGGGCGAGGCCGAGGCGGGCATCGTCATCGACGGTTCCGGGATCGGGTCGGCGATGGCGGCGAACAAGGTGCGGGGCGTCCGGGCGGCGATGTGCCACGACGAGACCACGGCGCGGTACTCCCGGGCGCACAACGGCGCGAACGTGCTGGCGCTGGGCTCGACGATCCTGGCCGACGCCGAGGCGGCGCAGCGCGTCGTGGACGCCTGGTTGGAGACCCCCACCCGCGAGCCGCGCTACCTCCGCCGGCTGTTGAAGATCCGCGAGATCGAGGACCAGGAGGCACGACGGTGACGCGGCCGATCGCCCCCGACATCCAGCGTCTGATCGACATCGTCACCGAAGAGGTGCTCGCCGCCACCGGGCAGGACGCCGGCCCGCAATGCGCCTGCCACGCCGTGCTCGTCGAGTGCTGTCCCGACCGCCTGCGCGGCGTGCTCGATGCGGGCGCGACGCGCCTCGGCCTGCACGCGACGGGCGGCGCCCCCGACCCGGTGGCCGCGATGATCGACCACACGCTGCTCAAGCCCGACGCCACGCGGGAGGCCATCGAGGCGCTCTGCGCCGAGGCCGCCGAGTGCCGCTTCGCGACGGTGTGCGTGAACCCGACCTGGGTGGCGCTCGCCGCGGCCCGGCTGCGCGGCTCGGGCGTCGGGGTGTGCTCGGTCGTGGGCTTTCCGCTCGGCGCGACGACGCCGGACGTGAAGCACTACGAGACGCGCCGCGCGATCTTCGACGGCGCCACCGAGATCGACATGGTGATCAACGTCGGCGCGCTCAAGTCCGGTGACCTGCGCCTCGTCGAACGCGACATCGAGGCCGTCGTCGGTCCGTGCCGCGACGCCGGCGTCGCGAGCAAGGTGATCATCGAGGCGGCCTATCTGACCGACGACGAGAAGGTGTCGGCCTGCACGCTGGCGAAGGCGGCGGGCGCCGACTTCGTGAAGACCTCGACCGGGTTCGGGCCTGGCGGCGCCACGGTGGCCGACGTCGCCCTGATGCGGCGCGTCGTCGGGGCCGAGATGGGCGTCAAGGCGGCGGGCGGCGTGCGTGACTACGAAGGCCTCAAGGCCATGGTGGCCGCCGGCGCGTCGCGCGTCGGCGCCAGCGCGGGCGTGAAGATCGTGCGGCAGGCCCGCGGCGAGGTCCACGCGCCGGCCCCGGCCGCGCCGGCCGGCTACTGACCCTCGGCGTCCGGCGCCCGCGGCTCGGCGTCGGTCGCCCTCGGATTGGCGTCGATCGCCTCCGGCTCGGTGTCGGACACCTTCGGCGCGGCGCCCGACGCCTTCGGCGCCGCCCCGGCGTCACGCGCGGGCCGCGGCCCGTCGGCGGCGTCCCGGAACAGCCAGGGCTTGCTCGCCTCCCCGAAGTAGACCGACATGTGCGGGAAGGGGATCTCGATGCCGCGCGCGTCGAAGGCCTTCTTGACGCGCCGGCGGTACTCGCGCCCGACCGCCCACTGCTGGATCGGCACGGTCTTGATCCGCACCTTCACCGTCACCGCCGAGTCGCCGAAGGCGTCGACGCCCAGCACCTCGAGCGGACCGAGGATGTTCGCGGCGTAGGCCGGGTCCTGCCGCTGCTCCTCGGCGACCGCCTTCAGCACCTCCACGACCTCGTCGGTGTCCTCCTTGTACGCCACGCCCATGTCGAGCACGTAGTAGGAGAAGTCCTTCGTCAGGTTCGACATCTGCTGGACCGAGCCGTTCGGGAACACGTGCACCGTGCCCGACAGATCGCGCAGCACGATGGTCCGCAGGTTGATGGCCTCGACGAGGCCGCCCGTGCCGTTGATGCTGGCCACGTCGCCGACGCGCACCTGGTCCTCGAGGATCAGGAAGAAGCCGCTGATGACGTCGCGCACGAGCGTCTGGGCGCCGAAGCCGACCGCGAGACCCGCGATGCCGGCGCCGGTCAGCACCGGCATGATGTTGATGTCGAGCTCCTGCAGCACCATCAGGATGGCGACCGCGGCGACAGCCGTGTTCACCACGTTGCGGATGAGGCTGCCGAGCGTCCGCGCGCGCTTGGCGCGCTCCAGGCCGTCCGGGCCCGCCTGCCGGCCCAGCTCGTCCTCGAACCGGCGGACGACCGTGCCGACAATGCGGATGAGGGCGTAGGCGAGCAGCGTGATGAGGGTGACGTGCAGGCCGGAGCGCAACAGCCACCGCGTCAGCGTCTCGACCTGCAGCCCGCTGTGGATGCTGACGCCGGCCAGGTCGAGCGCGGGCGGCAGCAGTGTGGCCATGAGCAGCAGGAAGACGACCGTCCAGATGATCCGGATCGGCGTGCGCACGATCGGCGCCTTGAACGAGCGGTGATCGGTCTCGCCGGTGAGGTTCAGGAACGCCAGCCGTGCCACCCGGGCGATCAGGTAGGCGACGAACCACGCCACGGCAACCACGACGCCGACGGCGAGCGCCACCGAGGTCAGCTGGACGTCGCTTCCGAACAGGCGGTTCAGCATCGCGATCTCTCCTCCGGCGCCCGGGCGCCTCAGGCGCCGGCGAACGCGGACGGCGCGGCGTCGCGCGCGCCGCGCATGGGTCGATCTGACAAGGATATCAGATACGGGAGCGAAGCCCCGCCCTCAGGGCAGCGGCTCGAACCGCGCCGTGAAGTGGCGCAGCGTCGGCGGGGCCGACACGATGCGGTAGCCGCGCAGCTCGCGGCGGCGGCCGGCCACCTCCAGCACGGCCTCGGCCACGTAGTCCACGTGGGACTGGGTGTAGACCCGCCGCGGGATCGCCAGCCTCACCAGGTCCATGGCGGCCGGCGTCTCGGTGCCGTCGGGGTGCAGGCCGAACATCACCGTGCCGATCTCGACCGACCGGATGCCCGCTTCGAGGTACAGCGCGTTGACGAGCGCAACGCCCGGGTACTCGAGGGGCGGGATCTGGGGCAGCAGCGCCCGCGCGTCCACGTAGATGGCGTGGCCGCCCGCCGGGCGGATGATCGGCACGTCGCCCGCAATCAGCTTCTCGCCGAGGTACTCGGTGGACCGGATCCGGTAGCGCAGGTACGCCTCGTCGACCACCTCCTCGAGACCCTGGGCGACGGCCTCGAGGTCGTAGCCGGCCAGCCCGCCGTAGGTGGGGAAGCCCTCGGTCAGGATCAGCAGGTTGCGCGCAGCGAGCGCCCAGGTGTCGTCGTTCATCGCGAGGAAGCCGCCGATGTTGGCGAGACCGTCCTTCTTGGCGGACATCGTGCAGCCGTCGGCCAGCGCGAACATCTCCTGGGCGATCGCCTTCGGCGTGCGGTCGGCGTGGCCCGCCTCGCGCAGCTTGACGAAGTAGGCGTTCTCGGCGAACCGGCACGCGTCGAGAAAGAGCGGCTTCCCGTACCGGTCGCAGAGCGCGCGGACGCCGCGCAGGTTCTCGAGCGACACGGGCTGTCCGCCGCCGGAGTTGTTCGTGACCGTGACCATCACGAGCGGCACGCGGTCGCCGTGCTGGTCGAGCAGCCGCTCGAGGAGGCCGAGATCCACGTTGCCCTTGAAGGGATGGATGACCGACGGCTGCCGCCCCTCGGCGATGACGAGGTCCTGCGCCTCGGCGCCCTCGACCTCGACGTTCGCGCGCGTCGTGTCGAAGTGGTTGTTGTTCGGCACGATATCGCCGACCTTCAGCGTCGTGTGGAACAGGATGCGCTCGGCCGCCCGGCCCTGGTGCGTCGGGATGATGTGCCGGAAGCCGGTGAGGTCGCGGACCACCCGCTCGAAGCGGAAGTAGGACCGGCTGCCGGCGTACGACTCGTCACCTTGCATGATGGCCGCCCACTGGGCCGACGACATGGCGCCCGTCCCCGAATCGGTGAGCAGGTCGATCAGCACGTCCTCGGCGTGCAGCAGGAAGACGTTGTAGCCGGCCGCGGCGAGCGCAGCCTCGCGATCCTCACGCCGCGTGAACTTGATGGCTTCCACCGACTTGATGCGGAACGGCTCGATGATCGTTCGGAAATTCATGGCGGCTACTCTGACGATGACGGGACTGGGGATTGGGGACTCGGGCCTCGGGACTCAGGACTCGGGACTGGGGGCCGGGGACTCCTGACCTTCTGACCTCTCACCCCTGACCCCTGACCCCTGACCCCCATAGGCGTTAACCTAAGTGTTGACCTACGTGGCAGGCCGGCGGTAGTCTCTGTCTATGAAGCCTGCCCCAATTGACGAGTGGCGCGTGATCGAA
>JAHECP010000102.1 GCA_024641665.1 Acidobacteriota bacterium | reverse complement strand
ACTGGGGACTGGGGGGACTGGGGACTGGGGACTGGGGGGACTGGGGACTGGGGACTGGGGACTGGGCGCTGGGGGCTCCGGGGGGCTGGGGGCTCCGGGGGGCTGGGGGCCCTGGGCGCTGAGCCTGCAACCCCCGGCTTGCCGGCCCCCGTATCCCTGGCCTCCGGCCCCCGGCCCCCGTATCCCGTATACTGAGAGGATGCCCCATCGTCCGAAAGCCGCGCCGGGGGTGGCCAACCCCCACCGGCGCAACGTCGCCATCATCGCCCACGTCGATCACGGAAAGACGACGCTGGTGGACGCGTTGTTCCGCCAGAGCGGAGTATTCCGGGCCAACGAGCGGGTCGTCGAGCGCGCCATGGACAGCAACGAGCTGGAGCGCGAGCGCGGAATCACGATCCTGGCCAAGAACACGTCGGTCCGCTATCACGACCTGGTGATCAACATCGTGGACACGCCGGGGCACGCCGACTTCGGCGGCGAAGTCGAGCGGACGCTGTCGATGGTGGACGGGGTGATGCTGCTGGTGGACGCCTCGGAGGGGCCCCTGCCGCAGACCCGCTTCGTGCTGCACAAGGCGCTCGAGCGCCGGCTGCCGCCGATCGTCGTGATCAACAAGATCGACCGGCCGGACGCGCGGGCGGCGGCGGTGCTGAACGAGATCTACGATCTCTTCATCGACCTCGACGCGACCGAGGAGCAGCTCGACTTCCCGGTGCTCTACACGAACGCGAAGGCGGGCCAGGCGAGCCGGTCGGCCGGCGCCGCGGGCACGGATCTGCAGCCGCTCTTCGACGCCATCGTCCGGCACGTCCCGCCGCCGCGCGGCGACGCCGACGCGCCGCTGCAGATTCTCGTCGCCAACCTCGACGCGAGCGATTACCTGGGCCGGATCGCGGTGGGCCGGATCTTCAACGGCCGCGTCAAGGTCGGCGACATGGTCTCGGTGGCGAAGCTCGCCGGGGCGCTGCAGCAGACGCGCGTGACGAAGCTCATGGCCTTCGAGGGGCTGAAGCGCGTGGACATCGAGGACGCTGCGGCGGGCGACATCGTCTGCCTGGCGGGCATCGAGGACATCACGATCGGCGAGACCATCACGGACTTCGAGCACCCCGACCCGATTCCGCCGATGGCGATCGACGAGCCGACGGTGTCGATGATCTTCGGCGTGAACACGTCGCCGATGGCGGGCCGTGAGGGCCGCTACGTGACGTCGCGGCAGCTCCGCGAACGGCTCGACAAGGAGCTGCTCGGCAACGTGTCCATCCGGGTCGAGAACACCGAGACGCCCGAGCAGTTCAAGGTGCTGGGACGCGGCGAGCTGCAGCTGTCGATCCTGATCGAGATGATGCGGCGCGAGGGCCACGAGCTGCAGGTGTCGCGGCCGGAGATCGTGACGAAGAGCCGGGACGGCGAGCGCGTCGAGCCGGTCGAGGAGCTGGTCATCGACGTCGCCGAGGAGTTCCATGGCGTCGTCATCGCGCAGGTGGGCACGCGCCGCGGCACCATGACGAAGATGGTGAACCACGGCAGCGGCCGGGCCCGGCTCGAGTTCCGCATCCCCTCGCGCGGCCTGATCGGGTTCCGCTCGCAGTTCTTGACCGAGACGCGCGGGACGGGCATCATGCACCATCGGTTCTGCGCGTGGGAGCCCTGGCACGGCGCGATCCCCACCCGCGCCACCGGCGCGCTGGTCGCGGACCGGCCCGGCAAGGCGACGCCGTTCGCGATCTCGAACCTCCAGGAGCGCGGCGAGATCGTCGTCGAGCCGGGCACGGACGTCTACGAGGGCATGGTCGTCGGCGAGAACTCGCGCACGAACGACCTCGACGTGAACGTCACCAAGGAGAAGAAGCAGACCAACATGCGCGCGTCCACCGCCGACGAGGCGATCCGCCTCATCCCGCCGCGCGTGCTCGGCCTCGAGCAGGCGATCGAGTTCATCAACGACGACGAGCTGGTCGAAGTGACGCCCGCGAGCATCCGCCTCCGCAAGCGCATCCTGGCGGCCAACCAGCGCCCCCGGCGCGGCACGGACTGACGGGGCCACGAAGGCACGAAAGCCGGAACGACGAAACGACCACCACGAAGCGCACGAAGAGGATTCGTTCTTCGTGACGTTGCGTCGCGTGCGGCGATCTGCGCGGCCCGGCCGAGTCGATCCGAGCCGGCCGGGCCGCTGGCCGGAGACGGGACGGACGGGCGCAAGAACGCGCGGGACGAGGGGGACGGGAGCCCCTCCACGGTTCATGGGGCGCCCGTCCCCCATGAGCGCGCTCTTGCGCCCGTCCGTCCTGTCTCCGGCGGGCCCGCAGGGCCCGCAGATCGCCGCCCTCAGCGTGACAGCCTTCGTGGGCCTCGTGCCCTTCGTGGTGACGTACGTGGGCACGCTTGCAGCGTGACGGCGGGCTATTCGAGCAGCGGGTCTTTCGGCGCGGTGAGGAGCGGCTCGTTGAGGAAGCGCACGAGCGGGGCGATCTCGCGGAAGAGCGTGAGGAGCGTCGCGTAGAACCGCGGGCTGGTGGCGAACGACGGCGGGTACTCCACGCCGGCCAGGAACTGGCGGAACTTCAGGTACTCGGCTGCGGGATGGCCGGCCGGAAAGCCGCGCGGCACGCGCTGCAGCCGCTCGCCGTCGAGCCCGCCCGTCCGCCGCTTGAACGACGGCGATTCGACGATCGCCCGGAAGCGCGTGTGGTTCTCCGCCAGGTGCTCCCGCACGAGGTGCAGCTGGCTCGTCTGCGGCATGTACATGCCGCCGCCGGCCCACACCTCGGTCGGCGACACGTGGAAGTACAGCCCCGCCCCTTCGTGCTTCGGGAGGCCCTTCCACGGGAAGTTGGCGGCGATGTGCGTCTTGAGCGGCGTCTTGTCCGGACTGAACCGCGTGTCGCGATAGACCCGGTAGAGCGACACGCGCTCGGAGGCGACCAGCTCCGGCGCGAACTCGCGGAAATCCTCGGCGAACCGCTCGATGAAGGCCACCATCGGCCCGCGGACGTGCCGCGCGTACTCGGCCTTCCGCGCCTTGAACCACTCGCGGTCGTTGTGCCGCTTGAGCGCGCGAAGAAACGACAGGGTCTTGGGCGTGAAGCGTGGCGACGGCATAGCCGTCTATTCTACCGCCATCGCCCGAACGGGGCGTGCGCCCTACCCGCCCGAGACGTCCACCATCTTCAGCACGTACGTCTTCCCCTCCCGCTCCAGCCAGGCGATGCGCCGGCCGTTGTCCGACCACGATGGCACCAGGACGTCGCGCGTGTGGTCCACGCGCACCTTGTGCCCGTGCGCATCGAGGATGGCGAGCCGGCCGTTGTCGGAGAACGCGATGGCGCCCATCGCGTACGGCGCCCAGCCGAAGGTGGCCCCCGGCACGACGAGTGTGTTCACGGCAGACCCAACGATCTGGTCGTCGAGGAGCAACACGCCTCTCAGGGACACGGGATACTGCGGGGGTGCGCCGAGGACATCGCCGCGATCTGGGATCTGCCGAAGCGCCTGTTCTTTCCGCATCTCCAACCTGATCCGCCGCTCGGGAAGCCACGGCGCGGTCTGCGCGGCCTTCCAACGCCAGTAGGTCCGGGCCCACGCGGGTTCGGCCTGAACCTCGATCGCTCTCCCGTCGGACAGCGACACGATCCAGCGCGCCGTCGTCGCGACCTGGCCGGTGTGACCGGTTGTGCCGGCCTCCACGTACAGCTGGTTGCCATCGGGCGACCAGGCGAGCACCTGCGGGTCGCCCCGCAGTTCGTCCTGGGTGAGCTGCGCGGAAACCTGGGGCTTGGAGATCTTCAGGGCCCTGGCGTCGAGGACCCGCACCCGGCGCAACCCTTCGGACGCCGGTTCGGCGAGCGGTCCTTCCATGGCGGCGACCCGCCGGTATTCGGCCGCCGCGCGCTCGAGGTCCCCCGGCTGCGGCGTCTCGTGCCGTCCGATGGCGCCCACGTAGTCGAGCTCGCAAGCCCGTGCCAGGTTGAATCCGGCGCCGGCATCCTCAGGCGCGAGGGCGGTAGCGCGCCCGAAGGTCGCGACCGCGTCGGCCAGTCGGCCGAGCGACGTCTGCACGACGCCAATCGCGTTGAGCACCTCGACGTCCTGCGGCCAGCGGCCGGCTGCGTCGTGCAGCACGTCGAGCGTGACCGCGCCTTGGTGCTGCTGGAGGTAGCCGTCGGCGAGATCGAAGTACACCGGCTCGAACTCCGGGACGGCCGCCCGCACGCGCTCCCAGGCACCGGTCGCATCCTCGAACTCGCCTTCGGCGAAGTCCGCCCAGCCGAGCACGTAGCTGGTCCACGGTGGCGCGCCAGGTCGTCCCGCCACGGGCGACAACGCATCGCGCGCGGCCTTCGTGTCGCCGCGCTCGTAGGCGGCCCACCCCACGCGCGCACCGGCCGCCAGGCCCTCCGGAAGTCCGCCAAGGGACGGAAAGCCCTCGGCGGCGCGCCCCCGGCCGAGGGCCGTGACGTCCGTCGGCGTGCCCGTGTCCGTCCGAAGCCGGATCGCGGACGGATCGTCCGGTGTGGCGCCCGCAGCATCCGCCCGAGGCACTGGCAGCACGATCGGGGCCGGCTCGACGGGCGTCAGCGGCAAGAGGGCGAGTGTGGTCGGCGCAGATACGCCGCGCGCAGGCGACGGCACTACTACCCCGCTCGCAGCCGGCTCCGCCTTCGCGACTCCTGACTCCGATACCGCGGCCGCCGCCGGGGGCGTCGCCAGATAGCCCTGACGGGCCCGCACGCGCAGGCGCGGCTTCTTCACCCGCACGGTGATCTTTCGGTACGTGCCATCCAAGATTGTGTTGGTCGGCCGGTACCCGAGCACGTAGTACGACGCCGCGTCGGCGGCCACCTCGCGGAACGCACGATCGAAACTGTTCTCGTTATGAATGAACAGACCGCCCGTGTCCGCCGACAGCATGCTCAACACGTCCTGCTCGGTCGGCTCGGCCGAGACGGGCGGCGCCTGTCCGATGGGGACCGGGGCCTCGGGGGTCATGAGGTGGGTGCTACTCGCGTGTCCGCGATCGAGCCCGCGCGCGTCGATGGCGTCGAAGCGGACCCCCGCGCGGCCGGCCTCGCCCACGATCTGCCGGACGACTTCCCACCCGGCGACCGGCCGGTCCGCGGGCATGAGGCCGAGAGCGAAACCGTTCGACAGCAGGACCACGGTCTTCCGTCCCGGCACGCGCGCGAGGCCGCGCACGAGGCCCACGAGGAGCGTCAGTGTCTGCCGGATTGCCTCGTTCTCGTCGTGCGTACGGTGTTCCTCCTCCATCGCCGCTATCGCGGCATTGAGTTCGGCGATCGCCTCGGCGGCTCGAGCAGCCCTCTCCTGGGCTTTCCCTCCGCTGGGGGAGGCCTCTTCATCCCCGTGAATGGTCACCGTCTGGTCGGTTCGCCGCGCCGCGCCGCCGCGCTGATGTCCGGCGAAATGGCGTCCACGGCCGCCAGGAGCTCCTCGCGCGAGCTTGTCAGCCGGTTGTTGGCCATCCCGGCGGGACCGACGACGCCGCCGAAGTCGCCCGGCCGGAAGTTCTGCTCGAGGAACCCCCGCGCCGCCGCCTGCGCCCGCTGGACGGCGTTGGGCCACATGTGCCCGAGATCGAAGAACAGCACGAACACGCGTCCCGTGTCCGGTGCGGACCCGGCGAGCGCGGGGCCCGCAGCGGCGGCACTAGGCGTCGGAAGCGCGCGGGCGTGGCCGTTCACGACGACGTACAGGGTCTCGACCTGTTGCGGCTTCCCGTCCTCGAGGACCTCGAAGTCGGCCGGCGTCAAGTCGGCGACGAACCGGCCGTCGCGGTCCGTCACGATCGCGTCGACTTCGACGAGGGTGGTACCGGCCCGATAGGTGGGCTGCTGCGGGAGAGATTGAGGCGGCTGCCGGCCGGCGGCGAGCGCCGCGGCGCACGCCGCCGTGAGAACCCAGGCACGCCGCCGACCGCGCGTCGGTGGCCGCATGACGGCGACGCCTCCTCGGTATCGAAGGCAGGCAGGCGGTACACCAGTCAATATCGGCCCGTTGGCGTGCGGTGTCAACCGGATACCGACCGCGGTCAGTGGCGCGCGAGCGCCTTCAGCAGCTGGATCTGGCCGGTGTGATAGAGGTCGTGCGCGGCGATGCCACGGACCATCTGGAGCGGCGTCTGGCGGCTTCCACGGCTCGGCCGCCGGAGCGCCGCCGGCGGCAGCGCCTTCACGGTGTCCACGAGCAGACGGTGCTCGGCCAGGAGCAGCTGCACGTCCCGTTTCCACGCCGCGTCGCCCGACGCCGCGTGGGTGCCGGGCCTCCGGAACCAGTTACGGCCCTTCAGCGGGAAGCGCACCCGCGCGTCGCCGGTGAGACGCCCGCGCACCCGGCACTTCCAGTACGCGGCGTGTACGGCAATCTCCCAGACGTTGTGGCGCCCCGTTGCCGGCCGCCACGCCGCCGCCTGCGCGTCGAGGCCCTTGAGGGATCCGCGGAGCGTCGTCCCGTGCCACGCCCGCGCATCGAACGCTTCGTGGAGCCATCCGAGCAACAGATCGATTTCACTGGAAGCGGCCATCACTCGCACCTCAGGGATGTCAGGGGGTCCACCGACGCCGCGCGCCGGGCCGGCACGAAGCACGACACGAGCGCGACGAGCAGAAGGATAGCGGGCACGGCGCCGAACGCCAAGGGGTCGAGGGCGCCGACGCCGAAGAGCAGGCTGGACATCAGCCGGGCGAGGCCAGCCGCACCGAGCAGGCCCGCGCCCACGCCCGCCAGCGTCAACCGGAGCCCGCGCGTGAGCACCTGCCGCGCCACCACGCCGGGCGCGGCGCCGAGCGCGAGGCGGATGCCGATCTCGCAGGTCCGTTCGGTCACGAAGAACGCCATGAGGCCGTAGATCCCGACGACGGCCAGCAGCAGCGCGCCAAGGGCCAGCACGAAGAGCGTCGTCGAGATGGCCGTCTGCGGCAGGAGGAATTCCCGCACGACGTCGGCCAGCGAGCGAACCTGGACGAGCGGCAGGTTGCGATCGACCCGCCAGATCGCGTCGCTCACCGCGGGCGCGAGCGACACCGGGTCGCCCGTCGTGCGCGCCAGCACGCGCAGGTAGCGCCACGGGACCTGCGCCTGCGGGAAGTAGATCTCGGCGCCGGGAGCGGTCGCGACGTCCTCCTGCTTCGTGTCGCCGACGACCCCGACGATGGTGACGGACCCGCCGTCGGCGAGGTCGATCCGGCGACCGACCGCGCTGTCGCCAGGCCAGTACCGCCTTGCCAGCGTCTCGTTCACGATCGCCACCCGCGCGGCCCCCGCGTCGTCCGCGTCGGTGAACGCGCGGCCGGCCTGCACAGGTATGTGCAGCACGGCGAAGTAGGCGGGGCTGACCGACAGGCTGACCGCCGTCGGCTTGCGGCCCGATGCGTCGAGGGCGCGGCCGGGTACGGTGAACTCGGCGTAGTCGGTCTCGTGGTTGAGCGGCAGGAAGTTGACCGTGGCCGTCGAGACGACACCCGGGACGCCCGCCACCTCCTCGGCGACCGCTCGATGGAACGCGGCAATCCGCGCCGGCGCGTCGTACTGCGGCGGCAGCGAGATGGTCATGGTGAGGACGTGGGAGGCGTCGAAGCCCGGATCGGCCGTCTGGAGGTTCTCGTAGCTGCGCAGCATGAGCGCGGTGCCGACGAGCAGCATCACGGCCATGCCGACCTCGCCGGACACGAGCGCCGCCTGCAGCCGCAGGCCGCCGCGCGACGTCGTCACGGCCCCGCCCGTCTCGCGCAGCGTGTGGTTCAGGCTCTCCCTGGCAGAACGGAGCGCAGGCAGGAGACCGAACACGAGGCCCGTGCCCAGGGTCGCGGCGAGGGTGAACACGAGCGCCTTGCCGTCGATGGAGATCTCGTCCACGCGGTACAGCTCGTCGGGGATGACGGCGGCCAGCACGCGGACGCTCCAGGCCGCGAGCAGCACGCCGGCGGCGCCGCCGGCGAGCGCGAGCACGGCGCTCTCGACGAGGAACTGCCGCACGAGGCGCGACCGCGACGCGCCGAGGGCCGCGCGCACGGCGACCTCGCGCTGCCGGCTCAAGGCGCGCCCGACGAGCAGGCTCGCCACGTTCGCGCATGCGATGAGGAGCACGAACAGGTTGGCCACGCCGAGCACCGCGGCCACCATGCGGAAGATGTCGTAGCCGAAGTTGAGCGCGGCGCGCAGCGGGACGATGTTCACGCCCTTGTCGGCGTCCTCGGTCGGATAGGTCCCGGCCAGCCGCTCGGCGATGCCGCGCATCTCGGCCTGAGCCTGGGCCGAAGTGACGCCGGCCTTCAGGCGGCCGACGACCTGCACGAGGTCCAGGGATCGCGGGTACCGCACGGTGTCCAGCTCGCGCGGCGTCCAGAGCTGGGTCGTCACGAGCGGGAACACGAAGTCGGCCGGCATGACCCCGACGATCTCATAGGGGCGGCGGTTCAGCTCGACGGTCCGGCCCAGCACGTTCGGGTCGCCGTGGTAGCGCGTCTGCCAGAACCGGTAGCTCAGCACCACGACGTTCCCGCGACCCGGCGCGTCCTCGCCGGCGCGGAAGGCCCGGCCGAGGATCGGCCGGACGCCGAGCACGTCGAAGACATTGGCCGACACGCGGCCCGTCTGGATCTTCTCGGGGCGATCGCCGCCGGTCAGATCCTCGCCCGTGTAGTTGAAGGCGGCGAGGTCCTCGAACGTCCGAGCCTCCGCGCGCCAGTCGAGGAAGTCGGGCACCGACACCCGCAGCGTGTCCCACCCCTGCTTCTGGTTGGTGGACCAGACGTGGACGAGCCGGCCGGGGTCGGCGAACGGGAGCGGCCGCAGCAGGTAGGCGTTCGTGATGCTGAAGGTGACCGTCAGCGACCCGATGCCGAGCGCAAGCGCCAGCACCGCGACGACCGTGAGGCCGGGGTTCCGGACGAGCAACCGCCACGCGTACCGGACGTCCTGACCGATCGAGCCCATGGGCGCCCTCCAGGGGAACGGGGACACGACGACCCCGTGGGAGTGGCAAGAAGCCTGCCGGCCTGTAGACGGACGCACTCCCGCGCCGGTTCCGCGCAATGGAGGAAGGAGGGAATCGCCGGAGCCGGCGGTGGAGGAGCCCCCGGTCCCAAGACCGGGACTCGTCGGTCCCACCGGCGGGTCAGAGGGTCTCGACCCGGGCTCTCAGACAGTCGATGTCCTCACCGAAGCGGCCGAGCGTGTCCCGTGTCCTGGTCAGCCTGTCCCGTTCGGCACGGACGAACCGCGCGTAGGGCGCGACGGCCTCGCGGACCCGGCGGGCGCTCGCGGACAGCTCGCTCTCGAACTCGGTCCGCAGCGCATCGCCGAGCGCGGCGCGGAGCGCCGAGATCTTCTCCCGCATCTCGCGCTTTGCGCGCCGGCGCCGGACCGGGATGATGAACAGGCCGATGGCGGCCACGAACCCGGCCGCCAGAATGCCCGTGACGTCCGCGGCCACGGAGGACGCGGCCAGACTGACGAGGGTGCCCAGGCCGAGCGCGCCGGCGCCCATCGCCGCGGCGGCGGCGACGGCGTTCCGCGCGCCGTCGGCGAGCGCAGAGGCCTCCGCACGGCGGTCGTAGGTCTCGACGACGCGCTGCGCCTGGCGCCCGACCGAGTCGATCAAACGCGCGCGATCGGAATGGAAGCTCGAGCCCTCCGCTTCCCCGACGATCCGGTCCCGGTAGGCGCGCCGGCGATCGGCGAGGTAGGACGTTACGGCCTGCCACTGGCGAAAGTCGGCGTCGACGAGCCAGTCGATGAGGCCGTTGACCTTGCGCTCGATCTGCTGCGGCGCCTGTGCAACCACCTGCTGCTCGAATCCCTGCTGGACCCGACTGCGGTTGACGAGGTCGAAGACCCGGCCCAGGCGCATCATCTCGTCGAAGTACTCGTGGCCGCGGCGCTCGAGCTCGAGCAGGATGTTGTCGATTTCGGCCATGTGGAGCGCGTACTCGCCTCCCATGTCCTGCTCGTACACCTGCAGCTGCCGCTCCACGTCGTCGAGCATCGCGAGGTCGTCGCCGAGGAGGGCCAGCCGCTCGTCGAGGGTGGCGAGCGCGCGGCCGACGAGCTGGTGGGCCACGCCCAGGGGGTTGAGCAGCTTGAGGCGCACCCGGCTCGCCTCGTCCAGCGTCGACGACAACCAGGTCTCGAGCGCCCCGAACCGGCTCGGGGCCCACCGTTCGTCTTCGCCCTCCCTGGCGCGCAGCGCCTGGCGCGCGGACACCGGGAAGACCTCCGGCGCGAGCCCCAGCAGCGCCAGGCTGCTCTGGGCCACGAACCGCACGACCTCGTCGACATCCTCCGGCCGGTCCAGGATGTCGATCTTGTTGATCACGACGACGACCTTCTTGCCCCAGTCGCGGATGCGCTCGAGGAACGCGCGCTCGGTCTCCGTGAAGGGCCGGTCCGCCGAGGTCACGAAGAGGACCAGGTCGGACCGCGGCACGAACGCCGACGTGATCGCCTCGTGCTCGCGCAGAATCGCGTTCGTGCCAGGCGTGTCCACGATGTGCAGGTCACGCAGCAGCTCGACCGGCGCCTCGACGGTCCGCAGATGCGGCTCGGTGACGGTCGACACCGACGCGTCACCGTAGCGGACCATCGTCACGTCGGCCGTCGTCGGCGTGACACCCTCGGGCAGGATCCGGCGGCCCAGGAGCGCGTTGATGAGCGCGCTCTTGCCCGCGTTGAACTCCCCCACCACGACGAGCAGGAACAACTCGTCCAGCTGGTCGACCGACCGCGCGAGCGTCGCCTGGATCTCGGGACCGACGCCGAAATCGGCGAGGGCCACGCGCAGGTCGCCCAGGAGCCTTCGCTCGTCGGTGAGCGCCGCCAGCTGGGCGTCGGTGAGAAGACGTGTGATCATGGCGCCAGTCCGCACGGTCAGCGAAGCTTATCACCAGACGCGCGGCCGGGCTCGCCGGGCGGGAGGGACGGGGTCAGGCCAGGCGGCTCGGCTGCGTCTCGCCCGGCTCGGTGACGCTCCAGTCGGTGTGGGGCGCGCGGTTGAGGACGAACCAGCCGTACACGAGACCGGAGTACGACTGCCACCGCATGCCCTTGCGCCGGTAGAACGGCGTCAGCGCGCGCTGCAGCGCCGGCAGGTGGTAGAAGGGCACGCCCGGGAAGTAATGGTGCTCGAGGTGGAAGTTCGAGTTGAGGAACGCGAAGTTCCAGAACCACTGGCTCTTCATCAGCGTCCCCCACTTCGCCGCGTCCGACGGGTCGATGTCGTAGTGCTGCCCCAGCCGGTTCAGCGTGAAGGCCACCGGGAAGACGAAGAACACGGGGATCACGTGCGCGCGCAGCGCGGCCTCGAGGCCGAAGAGCCAGCCGATGAGGCCGAGGGCCGCCAGGTGCGCGCCGATCGCCAGCCACCGCTCCCAGCGGATCGTCCGCTGCAGCTCCGGCGGATAGGTCGCCGTCTCCCGGCGCGCCGCGCGGAAGTAGATCGGAAAGAGCGCCGGCGTGCAGTACAGGAGCTTGTACCAGCGCGCGTTGCGCTTGGGCGACAGGTGGTGCCGCTTCGGGTCGTCCTCCTCCGAGCCGAGCTCGGCGTGGTGATCCAGGTGCCAGCGCGTGAACTGGCTGGCCGAGATGCCGCTCGGGACCGCGTACGCCAGCCCCAGCAGGCGCTCGGCCGCCGGGTGCCGCCGCTCGAACACCAGGTGGTGCAGCACCTCGTGCAGCAGCACCGTGAAGTTGAACACGGTGAAGCCCTGGACGATGGCGAGCGGCACCCAGACGAGCGGGTTCGTGAAACGGATCAGTCCCCAGGTGGCCAGCGCCAGGATGAGGAACTGCCGCCCGGCGACGAGCAGGTGCCGCCCGGGCCGCTTCCGGTGCATGGCGCGCAGCGCGTCGCGCGGGATCTCGCCCGCGAGCTCGGCTCTGAGGCCGCCGGCGTGCTGGCCGAAGTAGTGCGCTTTCATTCGTCGTGCCGAGGGTTCCATCCAGGGTAGCACACGGCCCGGGGGGACCGGATCGCCTACTCCTCGGCCGGGATCGCCGGGCGGCGGCGCTCCAGGCGGGCGATGCCCACGCCGGTCAGCACGGCCGCCGCACCCAGGATCTTCGCCGGGCCGATGGGCTCGTCGAGGAACACGGAGGCCACGGCCATCGCCACGATCGGGATCACGTTCGAATACACCGACGCCCGGGCGCTGCCGATCTGGCGCACGGCCACGTACCAGATGAGGTACGACAGGCACAGCGCGAACATGGCCGAGTAGACGAGCGCCACCCAGGTCGGCCAGCTCACGGCGGCCCAGTCGAGGCGCCGGAGCGCGGGCCACGCAAAGATCGTGTACGGTACGACGCCGAAGGCCATCGACAGGCCCGTCACGGCGAGCGGCGAGTGGCGCGCCATCATGCGCCGGCCGCCCACGGTGAACACGGTCCAGCAGAGGACCGCCAGGCCCGTCAGCGCGTCGCCGACGAGCCCCTCCGGGCTCACCTCGGCGTCGCGGCCCACCACCAGGTACAGGCCCAGCATCGAGAGCGCGACGCCGATCCAGTGATGCCGCCGGACGGGGTCCTCGCCGAGCGCGCCGCTCAGCAGCGTCACGGTGACCGGCGACGCGCCCAGGATCAGCGAGCTGTTCGACACGCTCGTGCGCGACAGCCCGCCGACGAAGCCCAGCTGATAGAGGAAGTGCCCGACGAGGCCCAACCCCGCGAGCTTCAGCCAGTCGGCGCGGGTCAGCGGCGCGGAAGTACGCAGGATGTTCTGCCACGACGGCGCGTCTGGGCCGCGGTTGGCGAACCGCTGGACGAAGGCGATGGCGACGAGAAAGGCCACCGACGCGAGGCCGAGGCGCAACGCGTTGAACGCGGCGGGCTCCACCTCGCGGAAGGCGTGCTTGACGATGCTGTAGTTGCTCCCCCAGATGAGGATCAGGAGGAGCAGCAGAGCGTCGGTCCGCGACAGGCCGGGGATGCGCGTGCCAGTCACCCTGGAAGGCCGAATGGAGGCCCGGCACGCGCCCTGAGGGCGCGCGGCGGACCTCCACGAGACGTCCCCCGTCGCGTCCGTCCGGTCTAGCCGCCGAACGGCTTGACGAAGAACAGGATCAGCGAGACCAGCAGGACGTAGATGACGAGCGACTCGATCAGCACGAGACCCAGGATGAACACGCCGCGGATCTCGCCGGCTGCGCTCGGGTTGCGGGCGATCGCTTCGGCCGAGGCCGCCAGGCCCCGCGCCTGCCCGAGCGTGCCGAACGCGGCGGCGAAGCCCAGGGCGAACCCGGCGGTGATGATCGACCACTTGATCAGCTCGGGGCTCGCGGCTGCGGCCCCGGGCTCCTGGGCGTGCAGCGGCACGACCGCCACGAACGCCAGCATGAGCAGCATGTAGAGAACGGAACGATTCCTCACGACCACAGCCTCCTCGAAGTGAACACCGACCCGATGACCAGAGATGACGACGCGAACCGCCGTCGGCGCGCTACACGGCCCCGAGGGCCTCCTCCGGGTGCCCGTGCGCGTCCTCGTGGTGCACCTGGACGGCCCCCTGCAGGTAGATGACCGTCAGCAACACGAAGATGAACGCCTGCAGCCCGCCGGTGATCAGCGCGAGCAGCATCATCGGCAGCGGCACGATGAACGGGACGATGCTGAACAGGATCAGGATGACCAGCTCCTCGCCGAAGATGTTGCCGAAGAGCCGGATCGAGAGCGACAGGATGCGCGACGAGTGGCTGATCAGCTCGATGGGGAGCATGATCGGCGCTATCGCGAGCGGCGCGCCCGGCGGCGCGGCGAAGTGCTTCAGGTACGCCCAGAGTCCCTGCGTCTTCACGCCCTGGATGTGATAGTAGACCCACACCGTGAGCGTGCAGCCCAGGGTCACGTTGATGCTGCTCGTCGGCGCCATGAGCCCCGGGATCAGGCCCATGTAGTTCCCCACCAGGATGAACACGCCCATGGCGCCCACGATCGGCAGGAAGCGGCGCCCCTCCGGGCCGATCCACTCGTCGAGCATGCCGTAGAGGGCCGACACGCCGTCCTCGAGCACGATCTGCGTCTTGCTCGGGTTCTCCACCTTCAGCCGGGTGCGGATGAGCAGGCAGCCGACCGTCACCGCGACGACGATGAGCAGGGCCATCACCAGGTAGTCGGGGATGACGGGCTGCCCGGCGGGGAACTCGATGCCGAACGGACGCGCCGCCGCCGCCACGACGGATCCCAGGAGGGCGTTGACGAGCTCGACGATCCAGAGGGGATGATGCAGCTTTTCCATGACACCAGCGATCGTCCAGGGTCGGGGGACCTCTGTATGTCAGGTCCTGATGATCCGAATGGCTTCGACCGCGGCGGCCGCCACGACCGAGGTCGCGCCCACGATGAGCCCCACGGGGTGCAGGCGCAAACGCGCAATCATAACGTACGCGATCAAACCGAGTAAAGCATAGCGGAGCACGAACAGCGCTATCCCGAACGCCCAACCGGCCTTACGGCCCGTCGCGCGCGGGGCGGGCTCGGACACGATCCTGGCGGTCAGCCGGTCCACCGACGCCTTGATCGCCAGGTAGCTCGCGCCGACCAGCACGCCGCCCCCGAGCACCCCGAGGGCCACGTCGGGCCGCCCGCCGCGGACGGCCAGCGCCACCGCCGCCATGGCCAGGCAGGCGACGACCGCGTGGCGTTCCAGCCGGCGCAGCATCGGGTCGGCTTCCCGCGCGGTCACTTCAGGTACCTCTTGAGCGTCCGGTAGATGTTGAGGGCGCCGGCCACCACGCCGAAGACGAAGAACAGCCGCAGCATCCAGGGCGCGGTCCCCATCCAGTTGTCGAGCGTCCGGCCGATCCACACGCCGAGCAGGACGGCAATCACGAACGAGAGACCGACCGAGCCGATCTCGCCGGCCGAGCGCCAGGCGTCAATCCAGGGCTTGCGGGGACCAGGCATCGCGGCGGCTCGAGGAGGCCAAGGGGTCGGACCCCCGGTTCGACCGGTGCCCTAGAACGTGGTCGCGGCCAAGCCGAGGGTCTCGGCCGAACGCTGGGCGAGAACGAACAGCGGCGCGGGGTACATGCCGAAGAGCATGGTGCCCACGAGCGCGATCACGATCACCAGGCCCAGGGCCGGCGCCATGGTGATCGGCGACCCGATCGCCTCTTCCTTGATCCACATGAAGACGACGACGCGCACGTAGTAATAGAGCGAGAGGGCGCTGTTGGCCACGCCAATCACGGCGAGCCAGACGTAGCCGGCGTCGATGGCCGCGCCGAACACCCAGAACTTGCCCATGAAGCCGGCGGTCGGCGGGATGCCGCCGAGCGACAGCATGAAGAACAGCATCGCGAAGGCGGCCAGCGGGCTGCGGAAGTAGAGCCCGCTCATGTCCTTCAGCTCGTCGCCGATCACGTCGCGCCGGCGGAGCAGCACGACGACGGCGAAGGCGCCGAGCTGCATGAACGCGTAGATGAAGATGTAGACGAGCGTCGCGGTCACGCCGCGCTCGGTGCCGGCCACGACGCCGATCAGCACGTAGCCGGCGTGCGCGATCGACGAGTAGGCGAGCATGCGCTTGACGTTGCTCTGGGTGAGCGCGGCCAGGTTGCCGACCGTCATCGTGATCACGGAGAGAACGTAGAAGAGCGTCGTCCAGCCGATGGCCTGGCCGAACACCACGCTCAGGCCGCCGAAGCGGAACGCGGGCAGCGCCACCAGGAAGATCCGGAGCAGCATCGCGAACGAGGCGGCCTTCGAGCCGACCGACAGGAACGCGGTGATGGGGGTCGGCGCGCCCTCGTACACGTCCGGCGCCCACATGTGAAACGGCACGGCGGCGATCTTGAACCCGACGCCGGCGCCGACCAGGATTACGGCGAGCGGCAGGAGCAGGCCGTGCGGCGCGGTGGCGAGCCCGGCCGCGATGGCGCGCAGCTGGGTGGTGCCCGTGAGCCCGTACAGCATCGACATCCCGTAGAGGAGGATGCCGAGCGAGAAGGCGCCGAGCAGGAAGTACTTGACCGCCGCCTCGTTCGACCGCCGGCTCGGCTTGATGTAGCCGGTCAGGATGTAGAACGCGATGGCCATCGTCTCGAGGCCGATGAAGATGGTCACGAGATCGATGCCGCCGGCCATGAAGAACATGCCGAGCGTGGCGCAGAGCACCAGGAAGAGGTACTCCCCCGCGGGCGCGCCTTCGACCTCGAGGAACCGCGGCGACATCAGCACGGTGATCGCCGCCGCGAAGAGGAAGATGATCTTGAAGAAGAGCGCGAACCCGTCGACCACGACCAGGCCGCCGGCCACCGTGACGTTCGGAATGGACCACGCCGGCCCGGCGAACGAGCTCGAATGATACTGAGCGACCAGCGCCACGCCCGTCGCCGCCAGCACGGCCAGCGACAGGCCGACCAGCCAGGACTGCTTCTCGCGCGGCGTGACCACGTCGGCGATGAGCAGCAGCAACGCCCCGCCGGTGAGCACGAGCTCCGGCAGCAGGTACGCGACGGTCTGGAGCGAGAAGCCGGCCGGCATCAACGGTCTCCCTTGGGCGCGGACGCGGCCGGCGCCGGCGTCTTCGCGGCGTCACCGCTGCACGGCGCCATCAGGAACGTCTGGCCGCCCGCCGCGGTGGTCGCCGCCGCGACGCCCGTGGCGGGTTGGCCCGCGCCGCAGTCCACGAGGCTGGCGTTCTGCGGGTAGGCCGCGTTGACGCGCGCCATGACCCGCGAGACCGACGTGTCGAGCCGGTCCAGGAAGGGCTTCGGGTAGAGGCCGATCCACACCGCCAGGATGATGAGCGGCGCGAAGGTGGCGAACTCGCGGAGGCTCAGGTCCTTCAGGCCCTCGTTCTTCGGGTTCTCGACCTTGCCCCACATCGTGCGCTGGTAGAGCCACAGCATGTAGGCCGCGCCCAGCACGATGCCGCTCGCCGCCACGCCGGCCCAGAGCTTGCTCACCACGAACACGCCCTGGAGGATCAGGATCTCGCCGATGAAGCCGTTGAGCGCGGGCATGCCGATCGACGACAGCATCATGATCATGAACACCGCGGCGTAGACGGGCATGACCTTCGACAGCCCGCCGTACTCGGAGATCTCGCGCGTGTGGCGGCGCTCGTAGACGATGCCGACGATCAGGAAGAGCGCGCCGGTCGAGATGCCGTGGTTGAGCTGCTGCACGATGCTGCCGGTGAGGCCGACCGGCGTGAGCGCGAACATGCCCAGCATGACCAGGGCCATGTGGCTGACGCTCGAGTAGGCGACCAGCCGCTTCCAGTCGTGCTGCGCCATGGCGACCAGCGCCCCGTAGACGATGCCGATGATCGAGAGCACGACCATCATCGGCACGAAGTGGCGCGTCGCGTCCGGCAGGATCGGGAGGCTGAACCGGATGAACCCGTACGTCCCCATCTTCAGGAGGACGGCCGCCAGGATGACCGACCCGGCCGTCGGCGCGTCGGTGTGGGCGTCGGGCAGCCAGGTGTGGAACGGGAACATCGGCACCTTGATGGCGAACCCGAGGAAGAACGCCAGGAAGATCCACCACTGCAGGTTGAACGGCAGGGTGAGCTGCTGGAACACCGTGACGTCGAACGTCGCCTGGTGGCCGAGCTTGATGTTGTAGAAATAGAGGGCCAGGATGCCGAGCAGCATCACGACCGAGCCGACCAGGGTGTAGAGGAAGAACTTGATCGCCGAGTACAGCCGGCGGCCGCCGCCCCAGACGCCGATGAGGAAGTACATCGGCACCAGCATGACCTCCCAGAACAGGAAGAACAGCAGGAAGTCGAGCGACACGAAGGCGCCGATCATGCCCGTCTGGAGCACCAGAAGGGCGATGTAGTACTCCTTGACCCGCTCGGTGATCGCGGTCCACGACGACAGGATCGCGATGACGCCCATGAGCGTGGTGAGCAGCACCAGCAGGGCGCTGAACCCGTCCACGCCGAGGAAGTACTGCGCGCCGATGGACGGGATCCAGTCCGCCTGCTCGAAGAACTGCCAGTTCGGGCTCCGGGTGTCGAACCAGAACCAGAGCGGCAGCGACACCAGGAAGCCCGCGAGCCCGAACAGGTTCGCGATCCAGCGGATGGCGTCCTCGTGCTTCTTGTTCACGAAGAGCAGCAGCACTGCCCCCGCGAGCGGGGTGAAGAGGATGATCGACAGCAGCGGAAAGCCAGCGGCGTTGGTCATAGGACTCGCGTCGTCTACCGGGTAAACAGGTACAAGGTCAGGAACGCAAACACGCCGAACAGCATCAGCAGCGCGTAGTTCTGGACGAGGCCGGTCTGCACGCGGCGGAGCACGTAGCTGCCCTCACCCGCGAGCCAGCCGACCAGGTTCACCAGGCCGTCCACCACGTACTTGTCGATCATGTGGGAGACCCAAGCCGCGATCCGCGTGATCCAGCCGGAGCCGTCCACCGCGCCATCGACCACCCCACGGTCGAAGGCCCACAACCCGCGCGCGCTGTCCAGCGTCCCGCGCACGAACGTCGCGCCGTACAACTCGTCCACGTAGTACTTGTTGGTCAGCACCCGGTGCGAGCCCGCGTAGCGCGCGGCCAGCCCCTCGGAGATCTCCGGGTGCACCACGTAGAACCGGTACGCCAGCCAGATGCCCAGCGCGGCCAGCAGCACGGAGAGGACCATCAGGCCCCACTCGCCGGCCAGCGAGAGGTGCGCCGCCGCCTCGCTGTGGGCGCCCGCCTCGGC
>JAHECP010000297.1 GCA_024641665.1 Acidobacteriota bacterium | reverse complement strand
GCCGCCGCGGCGGCCGACGGCCGCGGCGCGGGCGGCGCCGCCGTCGCGGCGGCCGGAGCCGGCGCCGCGACCACCGGCTGGACCACCGCGTGGCCGAGCGCGTCCTTCCGCACGCGGATCTTGAGTCCGTCCCGCTCGAGCTCGAACTCGCTCAGCTCGTGCTCCCGGACGAGATCCAGGATGTGCCTGATGTCTTCGAGATTCAACATGCTAGACGACAAGGAGACTCCGTGGTGCGTCGGTCAGCAGCTCGTATCCGTCGGCGGTGACGAGGATGTCGTCCTCGATCCGGACGCCGCCCACGCCGGCGACGTAGACGCCCGGCTCGACCGTGAACACCATCCCCGGCGCGAGCGTCTCGGCCGTCTGACCGCTCAGCGGACGTCCGACCCGCGGCTCTTCGTGCACCTCCAGCCCCAGCCCGTGGCCCGTGCCGTGCCCGAAGGCGTCGGCCAGCCCGTGGCCCGCGAGCGCCTCGCGCGCCGCCTGGTCCACGGCCGTGGCCGTCACGCCCGGGCGAACGGCGGCCAGCGCCGCCTGCTGGGCCTGGAACACGGCCTCGTGGAGGCGCCGCACCCCCGGCTCCGGGGCGCCCACGCTGACCGTCCGAGTCAGGTCCACGCAGTATCCGTCGTACACGCCCCCAAAGTCCAGCACCACCGGGTCCCCGGCGCCGAGCACCCGGCACTCCGGACGGGCGTGTGGCAGGGCGCTCCGAGGCCCCGAGGCGACGATGGTCTCGAAGGCCGAGCGCTCGAACCCGGCGAGGCGGACGGCATGATCGATGTCGGCGGCGATCTCCCGCTCGGTGCGCCCGGCCCGGACCAGCGGACCCAGGTTCCGCGCCACCGTCGACAGCCGGCGCCCGCCCTCCCGGAGGGCCGCGATCTCCTCGGGGCCCTTCACGAGGCGCTCGCGCTCGACGAGGCGCTCGGTCGAGACGATCTCGGTCTCGCCCTCGCCGAGGGCGCCACGCAGCCAGTCGAGGCGCTTCACCGACAGGTATGCCGCCTCGATGCCCAGGCGCCGGCATTCCGCCTGCCGCAGGCGGGCGGCGACCGCCTCGTCGAGGCTGCGGGCGGCCACCTCGAGCGACGCGCCGCCGCCCAGCCCGTGGACGGCGGCCCGGCCCGCCTCGGCGTACCGGAAGTCCACGACGAGCCTCAGGCCGCGCGCGGTGACGAGCACACAGCCCGCCGACGCCTGCAGGCCGGTGAGATACGTGAGGTTCGGGAGGTGGGTGACGAGAAGCGCGTCGAGGCCGGCATCGGCCAGATGGCCGCGGACCCGCGACACCCGCGCCCCGTGCACGTGTGGATCCGCCGCCGGCATCGGTCAGGACCCCGCCCGTCCGTCGGCCGCGCGGGCGGCCTGGATCGCCCCGAGGAACCGATCGAGGGCGGCGAGCGCGGGGTCGGGCGCCGAAGCGGACCGGCCATCCGGCTGGCGCGCCGGGTCGACGGCCGGCGGCTCGACCAGAAGGGCGTCGCTCGACGATTCGCCCGGGTCGGCGACCCCGGGGGCCGCGGGGGACGGCTCGGCGGTCTCGTGCAGGTCGCCGTAGCGATGGTGGATTTCAGCGAGCCCGCGGATGGCAGCGAGGTTCTCGGGCGCGGCGCGGAGCACGAACTCGAACTCGGTCCGGGCCTCGTTGAGCGACCCGAGCTCGAGGAGCGCCCGCCCGAGGGTCACGCGCGCGGAGAGATAGGCCGGATGCCGGAGGAGGCCCTTGCGCGAGACGTCCACGACCTCCTGATAGCGGCCGACCCGCCGGTATTCCTCCGCCAGTGCGGCGAAGGCGACCGACGTCGGGTCGGCGTTCACGCGGCGCTCGAGCTGCCCCAGCCGGGTGTCGTCCGGCACCATGCGCCTATTGTACCGTGACCGGCCGGACGACCTGACCCTTGTGTCCCAGGTCGTCGGTCACGACCAGCGTCACGATGTAGGTGTCTGCCGTTCCGTAGACCTTGGTATAGCTGACGCCGGTGCCCGTCCGACCCGTTCCGAAGTCCCAGAAGTAGGCCACGATGGTCCGGCCCGGCGCGGCCCGCGACGCCGAGGCGTTGAAGACGATGTCATCGCCGGCCGCGGGCGACGGGGGCGAGTAGCTGAACGCCGCCACCGGCGTCTGCGGATCCGGGATGAGCACGAACTCGACCTCCCGGGTGAGGGTGTTCTGGAAGTTGTCGCCAATCGGCGTCACGTCGATGTAGACCTTCGCGCTGCTGGCTCCGGTGTTGCAGTAGCTGGTGATGAACGCGGCCTCCGTCGGGGCCGTGAACACGGTCGTCGCACGACCATCCGGGCCGGTCACGAGGCGGTCGGTGGAGAGCCCGCCGGCGTCGGTCGGCTGGCGCCCCGCGCCGGTCACGTCGCACTGGGCGCTGACCAGGAGCGACACGTTGGCCTTCGGCTGCCCGGCCTCGTTACGGGCGGTCACCGTGATGAAGGCCTGCGACGCGCCGTCCCGGTTCAGGATGTCGGGGACGACGCTCGTCGTCAGCGACAGCCCGAGCTCGGACGGCCCGACCAAGGCGGGCGCCGGCTGATCCTTCAGGCGGCATCCGCCGATCGCCACCATCATCGTCGCCACTGCCAGGAGTCCAACGAGCGTGCATCGTGTGGCCATATCGTTACCGGCCGGTCTGTGCGGCCGACCCCCTCGTACGCGGGAAGTCCTCCCGGAACCGTCGCCCTACTACGTCTGCGGATCGCCCCAGTCCGCGAAGTCGATGCTGATCCGGCCGACCACGCTCACCGGCACGCCGGTCTGATCGTGGCCGTAGAAGGTGACCTCGGCGATGGCGGAGATCTGATCGGCGCCGCCGCCGTACGCCAGCGCCGCGAGCGGCGCCTCACGCTTGGCCTGCGCCCGCACCAGGACGAAGCTGGCGTCGGTCGTCCCGCCCACCACGGTGACGGTGATGGAGCCGTCGAACGGGTACGGCACGTCCACGCCGGGCGTGTTGCGGCCGTCGGCCCGGATGTAGGCGACGTGGTAGCCCGTGACCGTGATGTAGTTGTTCGCCGTCGGCGAGGACGGCGAGCCCGACGATCCGGGGTCCTTCAGCCCGAGGCGGAAGGTGACGGCTCCGGGGTCCTCGAAGATCGTCGGGACGCCCTTCACGATGGTCAGCACGTCGGACTGGAGCGTGTTGGCCAGGGTGGCCGGGTTCGCGCCCGACGCGCCCTCCAGGTTCTGGATCGTGAGGTACGAGGCGCTCTGCCCCTGTTTGGTCAGGGACCCGCACGACGCCCCCGCCACCATGGCGATGGTCAGCGCCAGCGCCCCGGAGCGCCAGCCCCACACGGCCTTCTGTCTCACCCGTCGTTCGGCTCGCATAACCATTCACCGTGGGCGCCGGCCCCGCGCCGGCGCCCGTGCGATCACCCGCGCAGGATGCGCGGCGTGATGAAAATCAGCAGCTCGCGGCTCTCGTCGGTGACCGAGTCCCGGCGGAAGAGCCAGCCGAGCAACGGAATCCGGTTGAGGAACGGCGTCCGTTCGTTGGTCGTCTGTTCCGTGCTGGTGAAGATGCCGCCGATCACGGTGGTCGCGCCGTCGGTCACCTGCACTTGCGTGATCGCCCGCTGGGTGTTGATCGGCGGGATGTTGTTGATGGCCTTGCTGAAGTCGGGCGACGCGTTCTCGAGCTCGATCTTCATGATGACCGTGTTCGCCGTCGTGATCTGGGGCGTCACCTTGAGGGTCAGCGCCGCGTCCTTGAAGGTCACCGTGACGGTGTTGTTCGCCACCGTCTGGATGGGCACCTGCACGCCCTGCGTCATCTCGGCGGGCTGGTTGTTCTGGGTCGTGACGCGCGGCGTCGAGAGGATACGGGCCTTGCCCGACCGCTCGAGGGCCGAGAGCGCCACGTCGAGGTTGAACGACCCGTTGATCGACTGCAACAGGAGGCCGACGGCGGTCGTCGCGCCCGTCACCGGCAGGTGCACGACGCTGCCCGTCTGCTCGAGGCCGGTCGCGCGCGGGTCGCTCGGCTGCTCGACGGCGCCCGTGCGGCCGTCGAGGACGCCGCGGTTCGGAAACGCCAGGCCGGTCGTGTTGCCGATGTCGGGCTGCACGCGGCCCGTGATGCCCCACTGGATGCCGAGCGCCCGCGCGAAGTCCCGGTTCGTCTGGACGATCCGGGCCTCGATCTCCACCTGCGGCTCGGGCCGGTCGAGGTCGCCGATGAGCTGCTCGGCGGTCGTCAGGTTGGCCCGGAGGTCACGGATGATCAGCGTGTTCGTCCGCTCGTCCACCTGGATCTCCCCGCGCGGCGAGAGCGCCGCCCGGGTGATGAGCGGCGCGAGCGTGACGGCCTTGGCGTAGCTCAGCGCCTTCGTCATGACGTTGAGCTCGCCGGCGAGCGCCTGCTCCTCGGCCAGCTTGCGCCGCGCGGTCTCCTCGTCGGAGAGGACCGAGAGCGGCGCGATGCGCACGATGGTGCCGTCCACGCTGTAGCCGAGCTTGCTCCCGCGCAGGATGATGTCGAGCGCCTGATCCCACGGCACTTCGGTCAGGACGACGTCCACCGTGCCCTGCACGGCGGGGTCGATGACCATGTTCAGACCGCTGATCTCCGCGAAGGTGCGCAGCACCGCCCGCAGGTCGGCATCCTGGAAGTCGAGCGTGATCGGGTGGCCGGTGTAACGCTGGCTGCCCCGCTGGGCCGCCGGCGTCTGGACCGGGGGCATCTGGGCCTGCGGCGGGGTCTGGCGCGCCGGCGCGGCGGCCGCTGGGGCCTGCGCGGCCGATTGGGCCTGCCCCGCGGCGCGCGGCACCATCGGCGCGGCGACCGGCGTCAGCGCCGACATCGGATCGATCGCCATCGCGGGCGCCGCCTGGGCCAGCCGGTCCGTCCGGACGGCGGACGGCGCGGCCGCGGTTTCCTGCGGACCG
>JAHECP010000010.1 GCA_024641665.1 Acidobacteriota bacterium | reverse complement strand
TCGGCGCCCGCAACGCCGGCATCGTCCTCGTGTGGATCGCGTGGTGGGGTCTGCTCATGCTGGTGGCCGTGCTGATCGCGGGTCGCGGCTGGTGCAGCGTGTGTCCGGTGCCCGCCATCGGCGAATCTCTCGTACGTGTGGCCCGTCCTGTCCGACCCCCTGGGCTGGGGATGGAACCTGCTGGGCACCGCGGACCTCGCGTGGAGGCCCTACGGCGCCACGGTCCTCCCATTCCTCCAGACGGGCGTCCTCCTCGGCGGGCTGGCATGGACCGGCGCGGCCGTGCGGCATGTCGCCGCCGACCTGGAGCCGCAGCGCTCGGTCGTTCATCGGGCCGCGCCGGTCCTCTCGTTGGTGGCGGTGCTCGCCGTCGTGTTCATGGAGCTGCTGGTCGCATGACGGAACGTACCACCCGCCTGCTCGTGATGGGCGTCGTGCTCGGCACCGCGTTGGCGGCGTTCGGGGCACGCTGGACCCTCGCGCGTTCCGAACCTCACGCGACCATCACCCTTCACGCCCGCATGGCCAGCGACGGCGGATGGACGCCCGACCACCTCACGGCGACCGTCGGCCAGCCGCTCCGGCTGCGGCTGACCTCCGACGACGTGATGCACGGGTTTGCCGTGGGACGGACGGACCTGCCGGTCGTGGACGTGAAGCCGGGGCAGGTCAGCGAGGTCAGCCTGACGTTCACGCGTCCCGGGACCTGGAGGATCGAGATGAGTAAGAGGAAACGGAAGCGCGCGAAGCGCCCCGGCCCCGCGCCCGGCGTCGACGCGCGGCCGCGTCGGACGCGCCTTCGCTGGATCGTCGCGATTGCCGGCCTCGCGGCCCTCGTCGTCACGTTCGCGGGCTGGCGCACGCAGCAGGCCGGCGTGTCCGATCCGGTCCCAGGAGGCCGGCCTGCGCTGCTCGTCACGCCCGGGTCGATCGACCTCGGCGACGTACGCCTCGGCGACTGGGCCACCGCGTCCCTGCAGGTGATGAACACGGGCACCGGCCTGCTTCGGTTCCAGTCGCGTCCCTGGGTGAGCGTCGTCGAGGGCTGTTGACCGCCCGCGCCGACCATCGGTTCGATGGTCCTGCGGCCCGGCGAGCGCACGACGATCTCGATGCAGTTCACCATGCAGAGCGGGATGGACGGCCCGCACGATTTCCGGGTCCATCTCGCTACCAACGATCCGGCGAACCCGGATCGGACCGTTCAGGTGCTGTCCAACTGGGTGTCGGGAGGCGACGACTGAGATCTCAGCGCGTCACTTCCGCCGAACGCCGGGAAGATCGAAGGTTCACGATGACGAGAGACCGAGTGCGAGTGGGCGTAAACGGAGACGGACTTCTGGGCTGGAGCATCGCTCGCGCCGTCCAGGCCCAACCGGACATGACGCTGGTCGGCATCCGCGACGTCTCGAGTGGCCGCCGGGCGACGAACGCGGCCCGGCGCGGCTTCGCGGTGTACGCCACGCCGGCCGTGTCGCATGGACTGCCGGCGTCGGCGATCCCCGTCCACGCGCGTCTCGACGATCTCCTGGAGCAGATCGACGTCGTCGTCGACTGTGCCCCGGCCGGTACCGCAGCGAAGATCCTGAAGCGCTACGGCGCGGCGGGCGTCAGGGCGGTCCTGCAGACCGGCGGAACGCAGGCGGCGGCCGCGCCCCCGTTTCTGGCCGAGGTCAATTACGAGTCGGTCGTGGGCCTGCCGGCCACGAGGGTGGTGTCGAGCGATACGGCGGCGGTCGTGCGGACGCTCGGCGTCCTGAGACGGGCCGGGCTGCTCGCGCGCGCATCCGGCACCCTCGCGGGCCGGTGCGGGCGGTGCGCGAACGCGTTGGGCCGGCGCGTGTCGGACGCACGGATCCGCACGCTCGCTCGTGCCCGCGACGCACAGGAACTGGCACCCGACCTGAACGTGACGCTCGCCGAGGCCGACGCGCCGCACGCACGGTGCCATCTGCACTCGTGGCGCGTGGAGCTGGCGCGCCGCTCCACGCCCGACGCGGTGCTCGGCGCCCTGTGCGCCGCGCCGCGCGTCGTGGTCGCCCGCATGTGCGACGGGATCCTCGCCGAGCTCATGTGCGACGTGGGCTGTCTCGACGGCGAGCTCGGCAGCGTCGTCGTCTGGGAAGATCTGCTCGCGGTGCAGGGCCACGAAGCCTTCTTCGCGTGCCAGGTGTTCGACGAAGGGACGGTGGTTCGCGAGAACATCGACGCGATCCGCGCGCTGACGGGCACGGTGCGCGATGGAGCCGAATCGATGCGCCTGACCGACGAGGCGCTCGGCACGGGGCCGGCGTTCCTATCGCCGTCGGCCGATCGTGAGGCCGCACGTCGTCGTCAAGGCTCCCGGCTTCTTCGCGGCTCGACGTCGTCGGCGGCTGGAGCCGGCCCCCGTCCCGCCATTGCCTGATGCCCCGGCGTCCGAGCCGGACGGCCCTCCACCAGCGCCGAGGCGCCGCCGTACGTCATTCCTGAAACGGGACGGCCGCCCCGAGGGCGTCATCTGACCGTTTGTGACTCACGCATCGGGCGTTCTGGGGCGCGCATCTCCGGGGAACGGTACGTCCGTTGCAACCGTGACTGGGTGGACACCGCGTTGGTTACGGAGTGTGATAGCAATGAAACGCAAGATGATTCTCGGGATCGCAGCGGCAGTCGCGCTGTTCGGCGCCGTTGGTGCGGCCTCGGCCGCACAGCTGCAACCACCAGACACCAGCCGGCGCGTGCAGCCGGTGTCTCAGATGCGACAGCCGGCGGATTCGTCGGCGTGCCAGTCGGTCGACGGCCGGTCGCCCCTGAAGAACCTGCGTTGGCAGGACGATGCCCGAACCGGCACGTTCTCGGCCTTCGTCGCCGAGCTGGAGCGGCGATTCTCCGGGCTCTTCGAGGGAGCGATGGGCGGAGCCGCGATGGGAGGTGGCATGGGAAGCGCCCTCATGGGCAACGGCATGATGGGCGGCGCAGCCATGGGTGGCGGCAAGGTGGGTGGCGCGCTCGTCGGCGGCGCGATGATGGATTGGTTGACGAACAGCTGGTGGCTCTGGCTCGGAGTCGTCGCGTTGCTGTCGTGGGCCTACGCGCGGTATCGCCACGCTCCCGTGTCGTGGCACGCCCACGCCGACGTCGGCGCGCACGGCGAGACGCAGGTAGCGAACCGCGCGCACACCCAACGGGTGCACGCCGGCCACGGCGGCGGCGGCGGCGGCGGCCACGCGAAGCACTGAGTCGCTCGAGCGAGGGAGCTGACACGTGCCCCCCCGATCGCACACCGGTTCACATCGTTGGCGCCGGTCCAGCCGGCCTCGCAGCCGCGATGTCGATCGCCCGGTCGGGCCGGCATGCCATCGTGCACGAGCGCGCGCCCGAGGTCGGCGGTCGCTTCCACGACGACTTTCAGGGTCTCGAGAACTGGACGACGGCCCGCGACGTGCTCGACGAGCTGGCGTCGTTCGGCATCGAGATGGACTTCGACCATGCCCCGTTCCACGAGACGGTGGTCTTCGACCCGGCCGGACGCCCGCACCGCTACCGCTCGCCGAAGCCGCTGTACTACCTCGTGCGGCGAGGGTCCGGTCCCGGCACGCTCGACGCCAGCCTGAAGGCGCAGGCGCTCGACTGCGGGGTCGAGATCCGCTTCAAGGATCCGAAGCCACACCTGCCCGAAGGCGGGATCGTCGCCGCCGGTCCGCGCGGCGCCGACGCCATCGCCGTCGGCTACGTCTTCGACACCGACGCCGCGGATGCCACGTACGGCGCCGTCGGGGACCACCTGGCTCCGAAGGGCTACGCCTACCTTCTCGTGCAGGGGGGCCTGGGCACCGTCGCCGTCTGCCTCTTCGACGACTTTCACAACGAGCGCACGTCCCTCGAGCGGACGGTGGCGTTCTTCCAGGATCGGGTCGGCATCGACATCATGAATCCGCGGCGGTTCGGAGGCACCGGCAACTTCACCGTGCCGCAGACCGCCCGGCGCGGCTGCGTGCTGTTCGCCGGCGAAGCGGCGGGTTTTCAGGATCCGCTGTGGGGCTTCGGCATGCGCTACGCGATGGTGTCGGGGTGCCTGGCCGCGCGCGCGGCGCTGAGCGGGGATCTGGCTCTGTACGACCGCTCGTGGCAGTCGAGGCTCGGCGGGCAGCTTCGCAGGGGCATCGTCAACCGCTACCTGTACGCGAGGTTCGGCGACCGTGGGTACGCCGCGCTCCTCCATCTTCTCGACCGCGCGCCCGACGTCCGCGCGCAGCTGCGCGACTACTACGGCACTTCACTGGCCGGCCGCCTGCTCTACCCCTGGGCGCACCACGGCATCCGCTCGCGCCGGACCGAGTCCTCTGTGTGATGGAGGGGTGCGACTGCACGTGGTGCCGCTGCCAGCACGCGGCACCGGGGTCGGCGGCTGCGCCCTGACCCGGCAAGCCGCGAGGATCCGATGGCGAACGTCCTGCATGACTGGTGGTTCTGGCTGGCGTCCATCGGCCTGATCCTGCGGGTCGCGCCCTCGGTTCGACGCCGGTGGCGCATTCGACGGTCACGACGCGCGATCGGGCACGCTGGCGATCCACGTGCCCATCAAGCGCTCCGCGTGCTCCGGCGTGGTGGCCGTGATGCCAGTGGAGCAGTTCCACCACGTTCGCGAGAGAGAACCGGGCAAGTTCGGCACGACGTGAGTCGGCCCACCCGGCTTCCGTGAGGAGGCGTCGATGAGCGATGCGGCGCAGGTCTGGTTGCCGGGACCGCTCGATCGTCACGAGTGTGATCGCGTCTTGAGCCCTGTATCGGTCCTCGACACCGAAAGGCCGGCGCGAATGGCGCCCGGCGGGCCCCATCCCAGAGGAGCGGTTATGATTGAACGGTCAGGCGACAGATGCCGGGTCTACCGGGCCGAGGTGCCGCTGTTGTTCCCACGTGAGCGGCAGCGGAAACGCTCGTTGGGCGTCTGGCAGTCGCCGGGCAACCCGGCTTGATCTCGTTACGTCGCGTCTCCGGTTCGATGGAGCGCGGCATGTTTCGATGCACGCGAGAGGTGAATCATGGCCAAGGATCCGGTGTGCGGAATGGCGGTGGACGAAAAGAAGGCTGCTGGGACGAGCACCCACAAGGGAGCCACCTACTACTTCTGCAGTGCATCCTGCAGGACCAAGTTCGACGCCAATCCCGGCCGCTACGCGGCCGCTGGCGGTCCTGGCCCTCAGCACTGAGGCCGACGGAGGTCCGCCGCAGGCGACTCACGAGAGGTCAGGAGGCCGGACGGGTGTGGCGCGCGAGGCGCGTGCCCCCAGTCACTGGTGCGTCATCGTGAAGTGGCCGTCGGTGAAGCTCCCGTAGCACGTGTTCGACCCGGCGTACGCGCCCGTGATCGTCATCACGGTGCCGTCGACGTGCGCGGTGCCCGTGGCGTGCGCCACGCACCCGGACGACATCATGCTCGCCATCGCCATGTCCAGCGTGAAGGTGAAGTCCTCGTCGTCGGACATCGTGCCCGAGAAGGAACCGGGCGCCCCGCCGTGCATGTCGGCGAAGCCGATCGTGCCCGTGATCGTGGAACCGCTCGCGGTGAGCTGCCACGTCATCGCGCCCATGCCGGCCTGCCCCATCACGTTGCCCGGACCCAGAGCGCTGCTCGAGTCCGACGGGCTGCCGACCCACGTGCCCGCCACGGACATCGCGGCCACCGGCGAGGACGGCGACGCGGGAGACGCGCCGCCACAGGCGGCCACGAAGGACGTCAAGAGAACCGCCGCGAGTGCCTTCTTCATTCTGCCACCCTCTCTGCCGACAGGCGCGCGAAACCGGCGCGCGCTGGGATTCCCTCTCATCCGGATTCAGAATCACGCTCCGAGGTTTGACGCAGATCGACACCCGGGCGAACGCTTCCTGTCATGACCGTGCCGCTGCCGCGCGGGGTCAGGAGGTGAGACCCGCGCGCCGCACGGCGAAGACGTTGTAGATCGGGACCCACACGAGGGCGACGTACCAGCCATAGCCGTACGCCTCGACCAGGCCGAGGAAGAAGCTGCCCCAGGTGAGCCACCTGAAGCCCGGGAGCAGCGCCTGCCAGGTCCGAAACATCGCGTGCGACGGAAACACCAAATCGAACGCGACGCACAACACGAAGCTGATCGCCAGCAACAGGCTGGTCGCGTGCCCGAACGCGGTCAGCGAGAGCCCCTGCTTCATGACCGTCCTCCTTCCTGGGCGACGTATCGCTCGGGATTCGATTCGAATTGATCCAGGCAGCGCCGAGAGCAGAATCGGAAGGCCTTTCCCTCGTGCATCTTGGCATAGCCCTGACCCTCCGCGACGTCCATGTCACACACGGGATCTATCGAACCGGCGGAGGTGAGCCCGCCACTCTGACCGTGTCCGGCGTGGCCCTCGGCTTCCCCCGGACTGCCGTGACCGCCATGACCACCGTGCACGTGCGCCCCGCACCCGAAGCGCATCAGCACGAAGAAGAGCGCCCCGAACAGCAGAAACGTGATCAGGCCTTCCATCGTCGATCTCCTATTACGGACGGAGAGGCAAAAGACGTACCCAAGGAAAAAGGGGCAACTGGACCCGAACACCGGCGCGATGTGGTCCAATCAGGGCTATCGGTAATCCGCCCATCCTCGTCCTGTCTGGTTTCAAACAGCGCCTGTCTCAAACAACGTACGGCGAGCCGGACCTTGACCTTGTACCCAGGTAATGGGGGTAAGACTGAGAGAACGAAATGTTGGTGTGACGATTGGCTCCTGGCTCTCGGCTCTGGGCCTGTCACGGCAGAATCCCGAACAGCCGTTCCTTGCGGTCACCGTCGATGGCCTGATGGAGGCCGAGCGAGAGCAGGAACGCTCTCGACGCTGGCTGCCAGGGGGATCACCTTCCAATCGCCGAACGCCAGCTCGCGCGCGGCGAACTGGTAGACGACCACCCGCTTCCCGTCGAGCCGGCCGGGATCCCGCTGCAGCATGGCACGCGTGGCGAACGCGCCATCGTCGTTCTGCACGAGGCGATCGACCGGCCGCCGCAGCACGTAGCTCAATTGCTCGGCGAAGCCCGCAGAGGTCCCCCAGCCCATCGACTCGAGCGCGTAGATGTTGCTGAAGCTGTCGCCGAGCACGACGACGTCCGCGTCGCGCGACGATCGCCACGGCGATCCATCCGGCTGGAGGACGCGCCGCAGCCAGACCGTCTCGGGCGGAAACAGCGGGTCGTCATCCGGCAGATCCAGCATCCGCGCGATGTCTCCAGTGTTGCGCACCTCCGGCCGCTCGAGCCGGTAGCCGGGATCGGCCGTGGCGGGCAGACGCGCGTGCGCCGCGATGAAGGCGCCGAGCAGTTCCGCCACCGCTTCCATCGTTTCGGGCCGCCAGTGCGTGTCCGTCCTGAGGTACTGCGGGCCGGCGCGGCGCGCGGCGGCCATCGCCTCCGACGGGTCGAACACCAGCACGCCGTCGCGCTTGAGGTCCTCAACGAACGCCCGGTACGAGGGATTCTGCAGCACGCCCGTCGCGCCGGCATAGCGCCGGGCGAGCATCTCGGGGTGGACGCCCGGCTTGAGCGGCGTCGGCATGACGACGAGCGTGATCCCCCGCGCCTCGAGATCGCGCTGGAACTGTCCGATCGCCTCGCGAGGATTCGGCTGCGGCGGCGCCGTCCACTCGGATGCTGCGGCGACGCGTCGCCTGAGCTGCGCCGGGTCGAGGAATCCTGGTCCTGTGACGTACTCGACGTCCGGGCGATAGAACAGCCATCCGTCGCGCCCGCGATAGACGCGCTCGTTGCCGACGCCGAGCCAGCCGGTCAGCACGAGCTGCGCGGGCGGCCGAAGCGACCGCCCCAGCAGCGATTCATGCTCCAGCGCGCGCTCGAACCCACTCAGGCCCGCGAGCACGCTCCGGTTCGCGGAGACGACGCGGCGCCACGGACCGGAGTCCGCCGCCGGCGCGGGCGCTCCGGACAGGTGGGCACGGATCCCGCCCGGCAGACCGGACAAGTGCGACCAGGCGGTCGTGACACCCTCTGCGCTGAGCGCGCGCACGCCGGCCCACTCGACGATCGGCACCACGGCAGTGGCCGTCAGGAAGAACGCCAGCAAAACGCGCGCGGTGACCGGCGCGACACGGGTGTGGCCCACCTCGAGCCGGGCGATCTCCTCCCGGCTCAGGCTCGCCGTCTGCGTTGGCTGCTCGGGCTTCGGCATCAGAAGATGAAATAGATGAACGGGTTGTAGGCCTGCGTGGCCAAGACCACGGCTGACAGCGCCAGCAGGGCCAGGATCGCCGCCGCTCTCGGCCCCGTCAGCGTCCGCGTCCAGTCCCACGTCTGCGGCGCGCTCCACACGATCGCGCCGGCCAGCAGAAATGTCCCCAGGTAGTACGGCTGGTAGACCACGCCGGCCAACAGGCGGACGCCCTCCTGCGGGTCGCTCAGCGCCAGCATGTCGCCCAGGTAGCGGACGGCCTGCGGCAGATCCGGCGCGCGGAAGAACACCCATGCGATCAGCACGATTGTGAAGGTGACGCCGACACGCACGGGTGCGGGAAGGCCGCCGTAGAGCGCCGTCTTTCCGCGAAGCCGCTCGAACCCCAGCAGCGCGCCGTGCAGCGCCCCCCAGATCACAAAATTCCACGCGGCGCCGTGCCAGAGGCCGCCAAGCAGCATCACGATGAACAGGTTCACGTACATGCGCGCCCTGCCCATGCGGTTCCCGCCGAGCGGCACGTACAGGTAGTCGCGCAACCACGTGGAGAGCGAGATGTGCCAGCGGCGCCAGAACTCGGTGATTGACTGCGAGCGGTACGGGGAGTCGAAGTTCTTCGGGAACATGAACCCCAGCATCAGACCAAGGCCGATGGCCATGTCGGAGTAGCCGCTGAAATCGAAGTAGATCTGGAACGCATAGGCCGTCACGCCGTACCACGCCTCGAGCGGACCGAGGGAGCCCGCCCCGAACGCGAGGTCGGCGATCTTGCCGCACGGGTTCGCCAGCAGCACCTTCTTCGCAAGGCCGACGCAGAAGAACGCGACACCGCGCGCGAACTTCGTCGTCGTGTGCGTCCGCGACAGGAGCTGGTCGGCAACCTCGGAGAAGCGGATGATGGGGCCTGCCACGAGTTGCGGGAACATCGACACGTAGCACGCGAAGTCGATGAAGTTCCGGACCGCCGCGACGCGGCCGCGATAGACGTCGATGGTGTAGCTCATCGACTGGAACGTGTAGAAGCTGATCCCGAGGGGCAGCGTCACCTTGAACGCCAAGTCGAGCCGCAGCGCCGGCAGGCCGATCCAGGCTGCCAGCGCGTCCAGGTTCTCCGCCGCGAAGTTGAAGTACTTGAAGAAGCCGAGCAGCCCGACGTTGCTGCAGATCGACGCCACGAGCGCGATCCGCGCCGGCCGCGCCCGGCGTGGATGGGCATCCGCCGCGTCGCCCGCCGCGGGTACGGCCGGATGCCGGGCGATCACCCGTCCGGCGAGGTAATCGACGGCGGTCGAGCCGAGCAGCAGCGGAACGAAGAGCGGGTTCGCCCAGCCGTAGAAGATGTAGCTGAGGGTCGTCAGGATCAGGTGCTGCGCGCGCCGTGGCGCGGCGTAATACAGCAGCAGCGCGGCAGGGAGGAAGTAGAAAAGGAAGAGGTACGAGCTGAAGACCATCGGACAGCCGGCGTGGGACCCGCGTTTACGGCTTCGTCACGTCGTAGTACAGCGGCAGGCCGGACGACTCACTGTCGCGGATGAGCCGCTCGCCTTCCAGCTCCGCGTGCGCGTCGTAGCGATGCACGGTCAGCGTGAACGCCGCACCGGCGGACTGCCGCGCCTCCGCAAGCGTGCGGCTGTCGCGGATCGCCCACTGCGCAATGAGGATCCTACGCTCCGCATACGTCCCTTCGAGAACGCCCAGGACCTCGTACTCGTTCACCACCAACGCGTTGCGGTACGGGAGGATCGACTCCGGCGTCGGGATGGAGCTGGGCCGCGTCAGGCGCACGTTGAGGACGAGCTGGCCGGCGTCGGGCGGCACCGACGGCCCGCCCGGCGCCCGTGTGGCCGCCGCACTGGCGGGCCCGATTCGGCCGCTCGGCCGCTGTGGATACGGGCTGCGGGCGACGTCGATCCAGACGTCGGGGTGCGAATCGCCCACTGCGTTGTTCGTCACGCGGGCCCACGCCTCGACCTTCGAGAAGTCCGCGCTGAAGCGGCCGAGATACACTTCAACCTGTGGGCCGCCGGTGCGGGCCTGGTTGGGTCCGCCCTGGTTGTAAGGCCCGGAGAGCGACAGAAAGCGCGGATGGTTCGTCCAGCGCGGATGGAACACCTCCGCGCCGTTGAATCCTGGTGCGTTGTTGATGTTCACCATCCATCGCGCGCCGGTGTCGACGTCGACCATCGTCACGTTGCGGTGCGCGCCGTCGAAATACCAGAAGAGCGGCCCGCGCGCGTCGGTGAGGGAGGTCCAGCACCCCTCGCCCAGCTTCTTCCACGTCTTATTCGCCAGGTCGGCGACGCCCGCATCCGGCCAGGGCCACATGCCGCCGGCGCGCCGGCCGTCGGCCGTCACCCGGAAGCCTTCCATGCTGACCATCGACGTGTTCCAGACCAGCTCGCGCCTGTCGGGCGCGTCAATCGGAAACCGCGTGACCTTCGCGAAGTCGTACTTCGTGTTCTCAGTCCCGGCGTACACCCATTCGCCGCCGTCGGCGGGGTTCTGCCACACGGCCATCGCGAACCCGTCGGCGAGCTTCCGCCTGCCGGTGCCGTCCCAGTTGACCATGAAGATCTCCGGTGGTCCGGGAATGATGCGGCTGGAGAAGACGATGCGGTTGCCGCGCGGCGTCAGCATGGGCGTGTGGTAACTTCGGCGTTCGCCCAGGATCACCCGCTCGCCCTTGCCATCCTGCGTATCGAAGCCCATGAGGATGAGCTGGGTCCCCTCCGCTCCCGGATCGCTGCCGTCACTCTGTACCCAGACGACGCGTGTTGGCGCGCCGGTCAGGGCGCGTACGTCGGAGCCGGGGCCGTCGACGGTGCGGGTGGCGCCGGAGCAGCCGGCCAGCAACAGGGCAAGCGACGCGAGGGCGCAGTGAAACGGGCGCGCAACTCTCGCCAAAGTCATGGAGCTGAAGCGCATTCTCGGCGGAACGCGAGACGCTTTCATGCTACCACCGACCGCCCCCGCGATCGAGGCGGCCGGGCACCTGCCTACAACGTCACGCGGCGCAGCCGCAAGGCATTCCCCACGACCGACACCGAGCTGAAGCTCATCGCCGCGGCCGCGATGATCGGGCTGAGCAACAGGCCGAAGAACGGGTAGAGCACGCCCGCGGCAATCGGCACCCCGATCGAGTTGTAGACGAACGCGAAGAACAGGTTCTCCTTGATGTTGCGCATGGTCGCGCGGCTCAGGCGCCGCGCGCGGACGATGCCGTTCAGGTCGCCCTTGACGAGGGTGACGCCGGCGCTCTCCATCGCGACGTCGGTGCCGGTTCCCATGGCGATCCCGACCTGCGCCTGCGCGAGCGCGGGCGCGTCGTTGATGCCGTCGCCGGCCATGGCGACGATGCGGCCCTCAGCCTGGAAGCGCTTGACGGCGTCGGCCTTCTGATCGGGCAGCACCTCGGCCACCACGTCGTCGATGCCGAGCTTCTTCGCCACGGCCTGCGCCGTCGTCTTGCTGTCGCCGGTGAGCATCACGATGCGGATGCCCTCGTCGTGGAGCGCGCGGATCGCGCCCGGCGTCGTCTCCTTGATGGGATCGGCCACGCCCAGCAGGCCGGCGGGTCGTCCGTCCACGGTGACGAACATCACCGTCTGGCCCTCGGCGCGCAGCGCTTCGGCGCGCGAGGCTAGGTCGCCGGCGTCGACGCCGAGGCCGTCGAGCAGCGGGCGGTTGCCCAGCGCGACGGCGCGCCCGTCGACGCGGCCGGTGACGCCCTTGCCCGTCACCGACTCGAACGACTCCACGTTCGCCGGCTCGACGCCGCGCTCGCCGGCGCCCGCGACGATGGCCGCCGCCAGCGGGTGCTCGCTGCCGCGCTCGAGGCTCGCGGCCAGGCGCAGCAGCGTCCGCTCGTCGGTCCCGCCGGCGGGCTCGACGGTCACGAGCTTCGGCTTGCCCACGGTGAGCGTGCCCGTCTTGTCGACCACCAGGGTATTGACCTTGCGCATGACCTCGATGGCCTCGGCGTTCTTGAACAGCACGCCGGCCGTCGCGCCCTTGCCGCTCGCCACCATGATCGACATCGGCGTGGCGAGCCCGAGCGCGCACGGACACGCGATGATCAGCACCGCCACCGCGTTGATGAGCGCGTGGGCCATCTTCGGATCGGGCCCGATCCACGCCCAGACGACGAACGTGATCACGGCGATGCCGACGACCGTCGGCACGAAGTAGGCGGCCACGACGTCGGCCAGCTTCTGGATCGGGGCGCGGCTGCGCTGCGCGTCGGCCACCATCTGGACGATCCGGGCGAGCAGCGTGTCGGCGCCGACCCGGTCGGCGCGCATCACGAGCGAGCCCGTGCCGTTGACCGTCGCGCCGATGACGCGATCGCCCGATCCCTTCTCGACCGGAATCGACTCGCCGGTGACCATCGACTCGTCGATCGAGCTGCGTCCCTCGAGCACCTCGCCGTCCACCGGCACCTTCTCGCCGGGTCGTACCCTCAAGCGATCGCCGGGCTGCACCTGATCGAGGGGGACGTCTTCGTCGCTCCCGTCGTCGCGGATCCGCCGGGCCGTCTTCGGCGCCAGGCCGAGCAGCGCCTTGATGGCCGCGCCGGTCTGGCTGCGCGCGCGCAGCTCCAGCACCTGCCCCATCAACACCAGCGTGACGATGAACGCCGACGCCTCGTAATAGACCGCGACCTCGCCTTCGGGCCCGCGGAACGCGGGCGGGAAGATGTCGGGCAGGAACGTGGCGACCAGGCTGTACACGAACGCGACCGCGACGCCCAGGCCGATGAGCGTGAACATATTGAGGCTGCGGTAGACGATCGACTGCCAGCCGCGCACGAAGAACGGCCAACCGCCCCAGAGGACCACCGGCGAGGCGAGCGCCAGCTCGACCCAGGGCAGCGCGCGCCCCGGCACCAGCCGCCCGATCGGGTTGCCCGGGACGAGCTCGCCCATCGCGAGGACGAGCAGCGGCGCCGTCAGGGCGACGCTCGCCCAGAAGCGCCGGGTCATGTCGACCAGCTCGGGATTGACCTCCTCCTCGGCGGTCGCCGTGCGCGGCTCGAGCGCCATGCCGCACTTCGGGCAGCTCCCCGGCTCGTCGCGCACGACGTCGGGGTGCATCGGGCAGACCCATTCGGTCTTGGTCGCCGGCGGCGTCACCGACACCGGCTCGAGCGCCATCCCGCACGACGTGCAGCTGCCGGCCTTCGCCTCGCGCACGTCGGGGTGCATGGGACAAGTGTAGGAGGAGGCCGGAGGCCGGGGGCCGGAGGCCGGGGCTGGGGACTGGGGACTGGGGACTGGGGACTCCGGCCGGCCCCGCTCGGCGACGGTGCCCTGATGCTCGCGGTCTGGATGATCCGCGTGATCCGCCCGGACCCCGAGTCCCGAGTCCGGGGTCCGGTGAAGGTACTTCTCCGGCTCGGCCTTGAACTTCTCGACGCAGGACGCGCTGCAGAACAGGTATTCCGTGCCCTGGTATATCCACCGGTGCGGCGTGTCCGCCGTGACGTCCATGCCGCAGACCGGGTCGGTCGTTGCCGTCGGCGTCGCTGCCCGAGGGGCCTCCTGGTCATGGCCCTGATGGTTCATCGTCGACTCCTTTCTCCCTCTTTCGGGCGGTGACCGCGCTCCGGCCGCCGTCCTGCGTGACCGGCCGGCTACAGGCTGTCGGCCGTCGCCGGCGCCTTCGTGCGCACGCGCACGACCCGCTCGACCGCCTGCACGGCCACGATGCCGTCGCCGGCGCGCTCGGTGCAGGCCTCGTCCAGAATGGCCTGCACGATCTCGTCCGCGCGCGCGGCGGTCGTGAAGATCTCCAGGCGCACGTGGGGCACCAGCAGGTCGCCGCGGAAGTAGTTGGCGTACTCGCCGAAGCCCTTGACGGGCGTGACCGTGATCCCGCCGACGCAGAGTTCGATCAGGCGTCGCTCGACGTCGGCCAGGCGCTCGCGTCTGATGATCGCCGCAATCTTCCGGTAGGTCATCGTCCACCTGTTATTTCCTGAGGTCGCTCAGCCGTCGGTCGTATTCCTCTCGGTCGATCTCGCCGCGGGCGTACCGCTGCTTCAGGATGGTCTCCGGGGACTCGGCGGGCGGGGCGTTCCGCCCGCCGCCGCCCGCCGCCGCGCGGCCCACGACCCAGGCGGCCCCGACGATCAGCGCCAGAATGAGCAGCCACCAGACCCACATGCCGCCCATGTGCATGCCGTAGTTCCACATGATTCAGCTCCTTACCCTACCGTCGCGCTTCCGTGCTCGTCCGTCAAGCCCTGCGACCCGGCGCCGGACGTCGGCGAGAGCTTCGGCAGGCGCCATCCCCGCCAGACGAAGTAGATGGCCGGGTAGACGAGCAGGACGACGATGACCGACGTGATGACGCCGCCGACCATGGGCGCGGCGATGCGCTTCATGACGTCGGCGCCGGTGCCGTGGCTCCACATGATCGGCAGCAGGCCCGCGGTGATGACGGTGCCGAGCATGATGACCGGCCGGACGCGTTTGACCGCGCCGTCGTAGACGGCCTCGACGAGATCGGCTCTCGAGTGCAGGCGGCCTTCGCGCGTCGCCTCCTCGAAGGCGCCGTCGAGGTAGAGCAGCATGACGACGCCGGTTTCGGCACTCACGCCGGCCAGCGCGATGATGCCGACCCACACGGCGATGCTCGTGTTGTAGCCGAGCAGGTACAGCAGCCAGAACGCCCCGATGAGCGACAGCGGCACGGCCAGCAGCACCACCAGCGTCTTGAACACCGAGCTGGTGTTGACGTAGATGATGATGAAGATGATCACGAGCGTCATCGGCACCACGTACATGAGCCGCTGCTGGGCTCGCATCATGTATTCGTACTGCCCGCTCCACGTCAGATTGTAGCCCGCCGGGAGGTGGACCTGCTCGGCGACCGCCCGTTGCGCCATCTTCACGTAGGTGCCCACGTCGATGTTCTGGATGTCCACGTAGATCCAGGCGTTCGGTCGCGAGCCTTCCGTCTTGATGGCCGGCGGTCCCTTGACGGTGGACAGGTCGGCGAGCTGGCCGAGCGGGATCTGCTGGCCCGTCGGCGTCGGCACGAGGATGTCGGCGAGCGCCGGCAGGGTGTCGCGCAGCTCGCGGCTGTAGCGCAGGTTCACCGGGTAGCGCTCCAGCCCTTCCACGGTGGTCGTGATGTTCATGCCGCCGATGGCCGACTGGATGACGTCCTGCACGTCACCGACGGTGAGGCCGTAGCGGGCGATGGCGTCGCGCCGGATCTTGAAGTCCAGGTAATTGCCGCCCATGACGCGCTCGGCGTAGACCGACAGGGTCCCGGGCACGTTGTGGATCACGGCTTCGACCTGCTGGCCGAGGTCCTGGAGCGTCTGCAGGTCGGGCCCGGCGATCTTGATGCCCACCGGCGTCTTGATGCCGGTCGACAGCATGTCGATGCGCGTCTTGATCGGCATCGTCCAGGCGTTGGTGAGCCCCGGGAATTGGAGCGCCTGGTTCATCTCCTGCGTCAGCTTCTCGGGGGTCATGCCCGGCGGCCACTGGTCCTCCGGTTTCAAGGTGATCGTCGTCTCGATCATGCTGAGCGGCGCCGGATCGGTCGCCGTGTCGGCGCGGCCGACCTTGCCGAACACGCGCTCGACCTCGGGGAACGACCGGATGATGCGGTCGGTCTGCTGCAGGACCTCCCTCGCCTTGGTGATCGACACGCCGGGGAACATCGTGGGCATGTAGAGCAGGTCGCCCTCCCACATCGGCGGCATGAACTCGGACCCCATCCGGGAATACGGCACCCAGGTCAACGCGAACGCCACCATCGTGAGGCCCAGGATCGCCCACCGCCAGCGCAGGACGCCGTACAGCACGGGCCGGTAGAGCGCAATGAGCAGGCGGCTGATGGGGTTGCGGCCCTCCGGGCGGATGCGCCCGCGAATCCAGTAGCCCATGAGCACCGGCACGATGGTCACCGACAGGATCGCAGCGGCCGCCATCGAGTAGGTCTTCGTGAAGGCCAGGGGCTTGAAGAGTCGCCCCTCCTGCGCCTCGAGCGTGAAGACCGGCACGAACGACACGGTGATCACGAGCAGCGCGTAGAAGAGCGTGGGCCCGACCTCCTTGGCGGCGTCGGCGATGATCTCCCAGTGCGGCTTCTTGCCGCCGTAGTGTTCCAGGTGTTTGTGCGCGTTCTCGATCATGACGATCGCCGCGTCCACCATCGCGCCTATGGCGATGGCGATGCCGCCGAGCGACATAATGTTGGCGTTGATCCCCTGGTAGTACATGACGATGAACGCCATGAGAATGGCCACGGGCAGCGTGAGGATCGCGACGAGCGCCGATCGCACGTGCAGGACGAACAGCAGGCACACCAGCGCCACGACGAGGCTCTCCTCGATCAGCTTCTCGCGCAACGTGTCGATCGACCGCTGGATGAGGCCCGAGCGGTCGTACACGGTCACGATCTGCACGTCCTCTGGCAACCCCTGCTTGAGCTCCGCGAGCTTCGCCTTCACCCGTCTGATGACGTCGTAGGCGTTCGCGCCGAAGCGCACGACGACGATGCCCCCGACGACCTCGCCCTGGCCGTCCAGCTCCGCCAGACCGCGGCGCATCTCGGGACCGAGCTGCACGGTCCCCACGTCCTTCAGGAGGATGGGCGTGCCGCGGCTGTCCACCCCGAGCGCGATGCTCTCGATGTCGTGGACGTTCTTGATGTAGCCCTCGCCGCGGATCATGAACTCGCTCTCGGCCATCTCGATCAGGCGGCCGCCCACCTCACTGTTGCTCCGCTGGACCGCGGCCCGAATCTTCGAGATGGGAATGTTGTAGGCACGGAGGCGGTTCGGATCGACGGTGATCTGGTACTGCTTCACGAAGCCGCCGATGCTCGCCACCTCCGACACCCCCTGGACGGAGGTCAGCTCGTACTTGAGGTACCAATCCTGAATAGAGCGGAGCTCGGCCAAGTTCCGCTTGTTCGACTTGAGGGCGTACATGAACGCCCAGCCCACCCCGGTCGCGTCGGGACCCAGCGAGGGCGTCACGCCGCGCGGCAGGCGGCTGCTCACGTAGTTGAGGTACTCCAGCACCCGGCTGCGCGCCCAGTAGAGATCCGTGCCGTCCTCGAAGATGACGTAGACGAACGAGAAGCCGAAGAACGAGTAGCCGCGCACCACCTTGGCGTACGGCACCGCCAGCATCTGTGTCGTGATGGGATACGTGACCTGGTCCTCGACGATCTGCGGGGCCTGCCCCGGGTACTCGGTGTAGATGATGACCTGCACGTCGGAGAGATCCGGGATCGCGTCGAGCGGCGTCGAGTGCAGCGCGTAGAGGCCCCACAGCGACACGAGAAGCGTCGCGAGGATCACGAAGAACTTGTTCCGCAGCGACCAGTCGATGATCTTCTCGAGCATGTCGGCCCTCAGCGGTGCGGGTGGTCCTGGCTCGCGCCGGGTCGGGGCGCCGCGGGTCCGCCCGTGTCCGGCCCGCGCTGTATGTCCGTCGTGTCCGTGGCGCCCGGTCCCGATCCCGGAGCCTCGCCGCCACCCGTCAACTTGCGAATGGCCTCACGCAGGTTGCTCTCGGAGTCGATCAGGAACTGCGCCGACACGACCACGCGATCGCCCGCGGCGAGGCCGCGCTTCACCTCCGACACGCCCTGCCCGCTCACGCCCAGCTCCACGTCCCGGGCCTGGAACTTGCCGCCGCCCAGGTCCAGCACGACGACGTCACGAGTGCCCGATCTGATGATGGCGTCGGACGGCACCGCCACGACGTTGCGCACCGACGGGACGTCCATCGTCACGTTGACGTACATGTCCGCGCGGAGCTTCAGCCCGGGATTCGGCAACTCGATCGAGACCTTCAGCGTACGGGTCTTCTCGCTCAGGTACGGGTAGATGTAGCGGACCCTCCCCGTGTAGACGCGCCCGGGATCGTACGCCAGCTCGATCGTCGCCCGCTGCCCCACACGCAGCCAGGGCGCCTGGTTCTCGAAGACCTCCGCAGACACCCAGATGCTCGAGAGGTCGGCGATCTTGTAGAGGTTCATGCCCGCCTTCACGAACATGCCCTCGAGCGCCTGGTCCATCTTCTGCACGATCACCCCGCTGACGGGTGAGACGACGGCCAGCGTACGGAGCGGCTCGCGCGTGCGCTCCAGCGCGGCGATCTGCTCGTCGCTGATGTCCCAGTACTTCAGGCGCTGGCGCGCCGACTCGACGAGCGACTGCGCGCGCCCGGCAATGTCCGGATACGACTGGCTCGCCAGCTCGTGCGCGTAGGCGATCGCCTGCAGGTACTCCTTCTCGGTGGTCACGAGCTGCGGGCTGTAGATCTCGAAGAGGCTCTGCCCCTTCTTCACCGTCTCGCCGACGTAGTTGACGTAGACCTTCTCGATCCAGCCGTCGTACTTCGTCGTCACCGAAACAACCTGCTGGTCGTCGTAGCCGAGCGTGCCGACCGTGCGGATCGTGAACGGAATGTCCGTCCGCTTCACCTCCTGCGACTGGACGCCGATCGTCTGGACGAAGGACGGATCGATCTGGACGAACCCGGGCGGTGTCTCCGTGTCTTCGTCCTCGTAGACCGGTACGAGATCCATGCCCATCGGCGACTTGCCCGGCTTGTCGCTGATGTAGGAGGGGTCCATCGGCGCCCGCCAGTACTTGATCTTCCGCGCCGCCGGCCCCGCGCCGGCGGTACCCGTGCCCGGCGGGACGAGCCGGGCACGCACGGTGCCCACCCAGCTCCAGCCGAACGGGTTCGCGAGCACGAACGCCGCCGACGCGATGCCGAGCGCGAATACGAACAGGAACGCGAGAATCTTCTTCATCCCCGACCTCGTCTATCGTGGAAACTTCGTGCCGACGGCGCGCTCGAGCCGCGCCAGCGCGATCAAGTAGTCGGACTGCTGCTTCGTGTTCACCAGCCGGACGTCGAACAGCACGCGCTCGCTGTCGAGCAGGTCGAGCACGCCGACCTGGCCGGTCTGGTACGCCGCCTCGGTGGATCGCTGCGCTTCGTGCGCCTGCGGAATCAGCACGCGCTGGAAGAGATCGATCTGATCGGCGAGCGTCTGAAGCGCGATCACCTGATCGCGCACGTCCTGCTGGATGTCGTTGAGGATCTTCGCGCGGCTCTGCTCCCCGGCGGCCACCTGGTCGGTCGCCTGCCGCACCGCCGCCTTGAGCTTGTCCCGCCAGATCGGCACCGACACGCCCACCGAGACCGTCAGGGCGTTCTTGCCGTTGTCGGGCGGCGGCGACGCGATACCGGCCGGATCGTGCCGGTGGCCCACGTTCACGAACCCCGCCGAGAGGACGATGTCGGGCCAGTAGTTCTTCCTGGCCAGCGCCACCGCCCGTTCGTCGCGGTCGACCTGCGCGTCGGCGGCCTTGATCTCGTGCCGGTTGGCCTCGCCGAGCGCGTACAGCGCGCCCTGGTCGAGCGAGGACGCCACGTCGATCGGCGGCGCGGCCGTACGGACCGGAGGCACCGCCGCGTCGGGCGGGGCGTCGACGAGCGTGTTCAGGTGCGCCGCCAGCGACGCGCGCTGCTCGCGCAGCATCAGCAGCCGGTTCATGATCCTCGTGAGCTCCGCCTGAATCTTGATCACCGCCTGCTGCAGCCCCTGGCCGCTGGCGTAGCGGTCTTCGGCGAGACGCTCGTAGTGCGCGAGCAGCGACTGCTCTTCTTCGGCAATGCCGACCGCCGCATCCACGTAGGCCAGGCCGTAGAAGGCCGCCTTCACCTGCGCAATGACGTCACGCTGCTTCGCGGCGTACGCCTCGGACGCCGCCGCCGCGGCCTTCACCGCCATCTGCCCCTTCAGGTCGAGCTTGCCGAACCACGGGAACGCCTGGCTGAGCATCACGGCGTTCTGCTGCGGGCCCACTCGGGTCTCGACGCTCCGGATCGCCTGCGTGAAGGTCACCATCGGGTCCGGCAGCGCCGTGACCTGCGGCACCTGCTCGAGCGTGGCGCGATAGCGCAGCTCCGCCTCCTTGAGACCGGGGTTCGCGTCCAGCGCGCGCGCCACCAGCGCCCGCAGTGCCGGCTCGGCCGCGAAGTACTCGGGTTGGTCCGGCGGCGGGACCTCCTGCGCGCGCCCACGCGCGACGGAGGTCGCGGCCAGGACCATGACCAGCCCCACGATGTGCAGAACCTTCACGTGCTTCATCTCTTCGCTCTCGTTAATGCGTGGTTCGTGCCCCGGCTCGGCGGCGGGACGGCGGACGTGCACCGGGCCCGCGCCGGCACGGAGACTCGGGACGCGCGCGGTCGTTCCCGCCGCGCGAGCGCCTCCCGGCAAGCCGTTTGGCCTAGATCAGGAGGGTGGATAAGAGGGTCGTGAGATCGGCGGACAGGTGTCCGTGTCGCGGCGTGAGGGCGGGCGCCGTCAAACCCGGCGTGGCCGCCACCCCGAGGGGCCCACGCGAGAGGGCCCATGACGGGACCGCGCCGGCCGGCTGGAGCTGCGCCCCCGGTACCGCCGGGCTCCCCTGACCGCAGCAGCACGAGGCGAGCACCGATGAGCGCGGGCAGCCGTCAGGACCCGGCGCGCACGGTTGGCGGGCCGTCACCTCCGCAAAGGCGGGCGTGACGACCGACGCCCCCACCGCCAGGACTGCCAGGAGCGCCACGATCCGGAGAGCCAGCGACCGCGTCATCACCCGATTCCGTTGAGCACCATTCGTGCCAGACGATCCGGCGCGCCGCACCGCCAAATGGCTGGTGACACAGCGGCTTCCGGCGGACTGGGGCGCGGCAAGTGTGGCTTTCCGTGCGGCGAGTGTCTGATATCAGACAGGGACGGACGAGGCCAGAGCGGAAAGAGAACGGAAAACGGGGTCAGACCCCGACGAAAAAGGGGAGGGGGTCTGACCCCATTTTCCGTTCTCTCACTTACGGCAGCGTGTCGTTCCGGTGGAAGGACCCCGCGGGCGTGCGAGCGAGGAAGCCTTCGCCCGTGAGCGCGCCGAGCGCGGCCCGGCACGCGTCCTCCCGCAGACCGAACAGACGGGCCGCCTGCCCCAGCGTGAGGTGCAATCCGGGCATCTCGTGGAACTCGCCGCGGATGCGGCGCAGCAGGTATTCGTCGGATGGCGCGATCCCGGCTTGAGACGATGCGAGACGAGACGAACGGCCCGGGCGCGAACCCCCGGGCGTGGATGTCGACGAGACGTCCGGCTGCCGGCTCGTGGGATCGGCCAAGGGTGACACAAGCGTCCCTGGCGACATGCGATTCCCTCCGAGGCTCCAAACCACGACGTAACGGTGTGTGTACTCAAAGATAGGAAGCTCAGCCGTTCGTGTCAAGGGGCGGGAACCGGCTTCGGCGCAATGAAGTGCGGCGCGAGGCGCGCCCGCCCCTCGGGCGTCACCACCGCGACGAGCCGGTCGCGCCGCCGCAGGACGACGCCCCGGCCCGCCAGCCGCGTCTCGCCCGCGCGGAGCACGGCCACCACCTCGACGTGCTCGTCCGCCGCCAGCTCGGGACACGACTCGAGCCGCCGGCCTGCGAACGGGCCTTCGTCCCGCAGCACCCGACCACCACGACGAGCCCGGCCGCCGGCCCGCCCACCAGGTGCGCGACGCTCCCGCCGAGCATCGCCCCGACGAAGAGGCTCGGCGCGAACACGCCGCCCGATCCGCCCGATCCCACGGTCAGGGCGAAGGCGGCCATCTTCGCGAAGATCAGCGTCACGAGCAGGCCGAACGCGATCTCGCCGCCGATCGCCTGCTGGATCCAGCCGTAGCCGCCGCCGAGCACCTGCGGCACCCGGAGCGCCAGCAGGCCGACGCGTCGCCCTCGCTCGGCAGTCCCGGCGCGCGGTAGCCGGCCCACCAGCCGAGGAAGAACGCGCTCGCCCAGTCGAGCAGGACCACGAAGACGCGCGCCCCGAGGGCGCCGACGACGCCGAGCGCGATCGCGTCGAGGATGCGCCGGGGGTCGGCGCCGAGCGCGCTGGCCATCGCGCCGAGCACGCCCTGTCGCGTCCGCGGGCGGGCCTCGCTCATGCGTCCGGACCCGTCTCGCTCCCCGTCATCGCCTCTGGCCGCACGATCGCGTCGAACTCGTCGGCGGTCAACGCGCCGAGACCGACCGCGGCCGCCTTGAGGGTCAGACCCTCCCGGTGCGCCTTCATGGCGATGGCCGCGGCGCGGTCGTAGCCGAGCCGCGGGACGAGCGCGGTCACGAGCATCAGCGAGCGCGACAGGTGCTCGCCGATGCGGGCGAGGTCGGGCTGGAGCCCCTGCGCGGCATGGCGGTCGAACGAGTCGACGGCGTCGGCCAGCAGCCGCACCGACTGCAGCACGAGGTGGATGATGAGCGGCTTGTAGGTGTTGAGCTGGAAGCTCCCCGACGCGCCGGCCACGCCCACCGCGGTGTCGTTGCCCAGCACCTGCGCCGCCACCATGGTCAGCGCCTCGCACTGGGTGGGGTTCACCTTGCCCGGCATGATGGAGCTGCCCGGCTCGTTTCCGGGCAGGACCAGCTCGCCGAGGCCGGCGCGGGGCCCCGAGGCGAGCCAGCGCACGTCGTTGGCGATCTTCAGGAGCGCCGCGGCGAGCCCCCGCAGGGCGCTGTGCGCGGCGACCAGCGCGTCGTGCGCCGACAGCGCCTCGAACGCGTTCTCCGCGGGGACGAACGGCTGGCCGGTCAGCTCGCGCAGCCGCCGCGTCACGCGCACGCCGAAACCGGGCGGCGCGTTCAACCCGGTGCCGACCGCCGTGCCGCCAATCGCGAGCTCGAGCAGGTGCGGCAGCGCGCCCTCGACGTGCGCGATCGCATGATCGAGCTGGCTCACCCAGCCCGAGATCTCCTGGCCGAGTGTGATCGGCACGGCGTCCTGCAGGTGCGTCCGCCCGATCTTCACGACGTCACGCCAGGTCTCGGACTTCGCCGCGAGCGTGGCGCGCAGGCGGCGGACCGCCGGCACGAGCCGCGTCTCGATCTGCTCCACGGCCGCCACGTGCATGGCGGTCGGGATCACGTCGTTCGACGACTGGCTCCGGTTCACGTCGTCATTGGGGTGGACCGGCGTCTTCGACCCGCGCGCGCCGCCGAGGATCTCGATCGCGCGGTTCGCAATCACCTCGTTGGCGTTCATGTTGGTCTGGGTGCCGCTGCCCGATTGCCAGATCGCCAGCGGGAACTCGGCGTCGAGCACGCCGCCGGCCACCTCGTCGGCCGCGCGGACGATGGCGGCCGCTTGGGCTGCGTCGAGCAGGCCCAGTTCCTGGTTGACCGTGGCGCAGGCGCGCTTCACCAGGCCCAGCGCGCGGATGAACTCCCGGGGAAAGCGCTCGGTGCCGATGCGGAAGTGGGCGATCGCGCGCTGGGTCTGCGCACCCCAGTAACGGTCGGCCGGCACCTCCACCTGACCCATCGTGTCGCGCTCGAGACGCGTCGGCGCGGCGGCCGCCGGGAACGACTCGACCGACGTCTCCTCGACGACGTCGCCGTCGAGCACGGGCTTCTTGGCGGTCATCTGCCCTCCTTCACGCCGGGGGGAGAAGAGGAAATGGTGACTGTATTTCGATTGTACCCGGAAGACAGGACGGAGTCGAATAGAGGAGTGTTTCTTGTCGGTTCGGGGGTTCTCGGGTTCTCGGGTTCTCAGGTTCTCAGGTTCTCAGGTTCTCAGGCCTCCGGCACCTGGCCTCCGGCCTCCGGCTCACCATTCGACATTCAGCATTCGACATTCGCCATTCGACATTCGGCTACTGTCGCTGATGCGTGCCGAGCCACGCCGTGCGGAACGCCTTCTGGGCGTCGGTGGGCGTGCCGCCGGTGGACTCGAGGGTGACGATCTCGAGCAACGGATCCTCGACGAGGGCGATCGTGGCGCTGACGGGCCCGCTGCGCCGGACGAACTCCACTTTGATCTCGTCGCCGGGTTTGTGACGCTTGAGGATCTCCTGCAGCCGCGCGGGTGAGCTCACCGCGTCCCCGTCCAGGCTCCTGATGATGTCGTCCTGCTCGAGGCCGGCGGCGTAGGCGGGCGTGCCGGGCGGGACGAGCGTCGTGATGCCCACGCCCTGGCCGGCCGCTTCGACGCCGAACTGGCCCATCCACGCCGCGCCGGCGTTGCGCTTGCGCACGACGAGCCCGGCCGGCTCGACGAACGTCGCGTAGTCCGGCACGTCGCGTCCCTCGACGTAGTGGTCGAAGAAGTCGTTGGCGAACGAGCGGCTGCCCGACACCTCGGCCAGCCGGTCGCGCGCGTCGCGCAGCGTGTAGGGCTTCGCCACCAGGCCGGGCGCGGGACCGCCGGGCTTGCCGTGCACGCGCCACAGCGCGCGCATGTAGTCGTCGAGGGAGAGCTTGCCGCCGCTCATCTCGCGGAGCGAGAGGTCGAGGCCGAGCGCGATCGCCGCGCCCCAGGTGTAGTACGAGATGAACGTGGTCTGGAGGTCCGTTCGGTCCACCGCGCGTGCGGCGTCCACGAAGGGCGCCAGACGGCTCATCTCGGCCGCCGAGCGGAACAGGCGCCCCGAGCCGTTCACGACGGCGTTCACCGAGCGGCCGAAGCCCGACGCGGCCCGGTTCACGTCGACGAGGCCGGCGCGCGCCAGGATCAGGCCGCCGTAGTACTGCGTGAAGCCCTCGGCGAGCCAGAGACCGTCCGACATGTTGGCGCGGGTGAAGTCGAACGGCTCGAGGCCGGCCGGCCGGATGCGCTCGACGTTCCAACAGTGGAAGAACTCGTGCGCCACCGTGCCGAGCGCGCGCATGCGCTGCTGCGGGTCCGCAATCGAGAGCCGCGAGGTCACGATCGTGCTGTTGCGGTGCTCCATGCCGTCGCCGTCCGAATAGGGCAGGTAGTCGGCGATCACCGTGTAGGTGCCCGTGTCGTAGTCCGGGAACTCGCCGTAGACCGCCTGCTCCTCGCGCACGATCTTCTCGACGTTCGCCGCGTAGTCGTCCACGTCGGCGTCGGAGCCGTCGTGGTGCAGCGCCACGCGGAACTCGAACCGCCGGCCGTCCGGGTTGGCCAGGGTGAAGGTGCGAATCGACACGGGCCCGACCTCGGTCGGGCTGTCCATGAAGTACTGGAGGTTCGGCGCGGTGAACACCATCGGGTCGGAGGTCGGGAACAGCTGCGTCGCCACCTTCCACGCCGGGTTGGACGGGGCGAACTGCACCCGGATCGGCCGGTCCTCGAGCCCGCGCGCCCACATGAACGTGGCAGGCATGTTCAGGTGCTCGTGCGTCGTGTCCACGGCGAGGTAGGTGCCGTCGATCCGGTCGCCGTACAGCTTGTAGACCACGCGCACCGTGCCGTCGTGGCCCGAGACGCTCCACTCCGACGGCGTCAGGCGCAGCAGCGCCAGCTCCAGCCCCTTGCCGTCGTACGCCTTGATCTCGAACAGGTTCTTCGCGAACTCGTGCAGCGCGTAGCGTCCCGGCGACGAGCGGCTCATCTGCAGGTGCAGCGGCGCGCGGCCGATGTCCGGGAAGGTCGCCTCGACCTGCAGCCACCGGTGCTGCGGCTCGGGCACCGTCACCTTGTACACGATCGGCGCCTGCGCCACCGCCGACACCGCGCCGGCGAGCACGAGGGCCAGCACCAACCCGACCCGGAAGCGGACCACGCGTCTCATGGGAAGACCTCTCGGCGGCATTCTATACCGTCGAGCTGCGCCAGGGGTCAGCCGTCAGGGGTCAGCCGTCAGCGGTCAGGGGTCAGCAGTCAGCGGTCAGCAGTCAGCGGTCAGGAAGAGCGTGTCACGCTGTCACGCCGTGACGCCGTCCAAGAGTGCTCTTCCTGACCCCTGCCCCCTGACGGCTGACTGCTGGGCCGCCCTGACCGCTGACCGCTGATCCGTCACCCGCGTCCGCGTGCGATGACGCACAGCATCTCGAACAGCAGGTTGGCGGCCAGCAGCGCGGTGATCTGCCCCGGGCCGTCGTACTGCGGCGACACCTCCACCAGGTCGCACCCGACGATGGGCAGACCGCCCAGACCGCGCACCAGGCGCTGCGCCTCGTGGCTGGTCAGGCCGCCCACCTCCGGCGTGCCGGTGCCGGGCGCGAACGCGGGGTCCACCGCGTCGATGTCGAAGCTGACATAGGTCGGACCGTCAAGCACGCGGCGCACGGCCTCGATCGTCCGGTCCACGCCCTCGGCCTTCACCTGGTCGATCAGCACCACCGTCATGCCGCGCCGGCGGTGGAAGTCGAAGTCGTCGTCGCCGTAGCCCGGCCCGCGGATGCCCACCTGCACGAAGCGCGCGGGGTCTACCAGCCCCTCCTCCACCGCCCAGTAGAACGGTGAGCCGTGGAAGTACTTCCCGCCGAAGTACTCGGGCCACGTGTCGATGTGCGAGTCGAACTGCACGAGGCCGACCGGCCCGTGCGCCCGGGTGACGGCCCGGAGGATCGGCAGCGAGATCGAGTGGTCGCCTCCCACGGCCATCGGCGTCGCGCCGGCGGCCAGGATCCGCGCGATGCCCGCCTCGATCGCGGCGTAGGCCTGCTCGATGCTGCCCACCGGCGGCACGTCGAGATCGCCCGCGTCCACCACCGTCAGCCGGTCGAACGGCGCCACCTTCTGGAAGTAGCTGTAGGTGCGGATGAGCGACGACTGGCTGCGGATCTCGCGCGGCCCGTGCCGCGACCCGACCCGGTACGACGTCCCGCCGTCGTACGGCACGCCCACGATCGCGACGTCCACGCCGGTGAGATCCTCCCGGTGCGGCAACCGCATGAAGGTCGGCGGCTGGGCGAACCGGGGGGAACGGAAGGAAGAGCGGGGAGTGGGATGGTCCATGATCGTGTCCGAATGTCGAATTGGGAATGTCGAATGTCGAATTGAATGCCGAATGACGGAATGCCGAATCCTGAATGTCGAACCTGCAGCGTGACACGAGCCTTTCATTCGACATTCAGCATTCGACCTTCAGCATTCGACGATGGTCTTGATCAGCTCCTCCTCCTCCACCACTCCATAAATCTCCGTCCTGTCTCCCACCACGGTCTTCGGCACGCCGGTCACCTTGTACTCCTTGACCAGGTCGGGAAACTCGGTGGCGACGATGGAGGAGGCGGTGACGAGGTCGGATTCGATGGCCGCGCGGTGCGCGAGGCTCACCATCCGCGGACAGGATGCGCAGGTCGCGGTCACGAACACTTTGACGTCCACCGGCGCGGTGAGGCCGGCGAGCCGCGCGCGGCTCGCCGCCGAGAGGCCCGAGTCGCCCGCCGACACGAGCAGGATCGTGTCCACCAGCGTGAGGAACTCGTAGCCGCCCGGCGCGCCGTAGACGCGCACGCCGCGGTCGCGGTCGCCGACCACCGCGACGGCCGGCGTGCGGGCGATCCCGAACCGCGCGGCCGCGGCAGGGTCGGCCGCCGCGTCGTGCTCCTCGAGCGCGAGCCGGTCCGCGAGCGGCACCAGCTCGGCCAGGAGTCGGCGCGCCTCAGCCGACGCGCCCGCGGTCCGCCGGTCGGTGAACAGGTGCAGCACGACCGGCGCGGGCATCGCGGCGAGGGCGTCACGGACGAGTGTGTTGGTGCCTTCGGCCATGGGCTGAATCCTGGGAATGCCGAATGTCGAATGCTGAATGTCGAAGTGAAGACCGCTCGATCACGGCGCGCCGGCGGCGATCGGCAACGCCGGCGTGACAGATGACCTTGAATTCGACATTCGACATTCGACATTCGACATTCGACATTTCAAATGTCGATCTTCACCTCCCCCAGCGTCTTCTTCGTGATGTCCGGCACCTCGGCATCCGGCGCGGGGTAGCCGACCGGGATGAGCAGGTACGGCTTCTCGTTCTTCGGCCGGCCCAGGATGTCGGCCAGGAAGCCCATCGGGCTCGGCGTGTGCGTCAGCGTGGCGAGCCCCGCGTAGTGCAGCGCGGCGAGGAGGAAGCCGCACGCGATGCCCACCGACTCCGACACGTAGTAGTGCTTTACGTGCCGCTCGCTCCCGTCGGGCGCGGCCTCGACGCCGTAGTCGATCCGGAACACCACGATCAGGCAGGGCGCGATCTCGAGGAAGGGCTTGTGCCAGTCGGTGCCGAGCGGCGCCAGCGCGTCGAGCCACTCGTCGGGCATGCGGTGCGCGTAGCTCTCGCGCTCCTCGGCCTCGGCCGCTTCCCGGATCCGCCGTTTCACCTCGGGGTCGCGCACCACCACGAACCGCCAGGGCTGCCGGTTCGCGCCCGACGGGGCCGAGGCGGCCGTGGCGACGGCCGCGTCGATCACCGCGGGGTCGACCGGCTCGTCCGAGAACTGCCGGACGCTGCGACGCGTCCGCATGCGCGCCAGGAACTCGCGCGCGCGGGCACGCTGTTCGTCGGGCGGGAGCCGATCGAAGCGCAGGGGCGTCGGCCGGTACCGGGCGTCGGCGGCCATGGGGCTCTCATTCTAACGTGGGGCTTCCGGGCCCCTTGCGTAGCCCATTCCGTCGCGCCCTCCACTCCCTCGCTCACAGCTCTCGGCCCCCAGTTCGCAGCCCCCAGTCCCCAGTCCCCGCCCGTCGTTCATTTCGTGGCTCATTCCGCGTCCCGGTCCAGGTCCGGCTTTCTGAGATCCAGTCGCATCTTAGGCCGGCGGCCCCCGGCGCCGCGTGCCCGATCGGGAAAGACCATTGACAGCATTGTGAAAGGTTTCACATCATAAGAGGTCGCATCTCGGACCAGTTCAACTCCAGCTCAGCCGCGCGTGGCGAATGTGCGCGCGCGTGGGCTATACTCGCGGCCGTCTTCCTCCCAACAGGCAGGCGTCCGGACCCGGTGCAGACGGGGCGAGCGCGCGCATCGCGAGCGGAAACCGCATGAGCCAGATCTTCACCAAGAATGCCAACACCCTTGCCCGCGCGAGTCTCGTGGCGGTCGTGCTGGCCGGCGGCGTGTTCGGCTGGTTGATCGTCGCGGTCCCCCGTTCGGACTACATCACGCGCGTCGACGTCCCCAGACCCCAGCCGGTCCCCTTCAGCCACAAGCACCACGCGGGCGGCATGGGCATCGACTGCCGGTACTGCCACACCACGGTGGAGACCTCGGGCTTCGCGAACATCCCGCCGACGAAGACCTGCATGAACTGTCACTCGCAGCTCTTCACGAACGCGGCCCTGCTCGAGCCGGTGCGGGCGAGCTTCCGCAACGACACGCCGCTCGCGTGGACGCGCGTGCACGACCTGCCCGACTTCGTCTACTTCGACCACTCCATCCACGTGAGCAAGGGCGTCGGCTGCGCGACCTGCCATGGCCGGGTCGACCAGATGCCCCTCATGTACAAGGAGAACACCCTGCAGATGGAGTGGTGCATCAACTGCCACCGCCACCCGGAGGAGTTCCTTCGGCCGCGGGACCAGGTGTTCAACATGCAGTATCAGCCGCCGGCCAACCAGATCGAGCTCGGCCGGCGTCTGGTGAAGGAATACAACGTCGCAGGCGTGCAGCAGATCACGAGCTGCTCGACCTGCCACCGCTGAGGCGACGCCACGGACCAGGTCACGGTTGGCCGGACAGACACCGATTCCATGGACCTTTCAGTCATTCGTCACCGTCTCGCCAACCTCGACGGCCGCACCTATTGGCGCAGCCTCGAGGAGGTCGCGGACACGCCCGAGTTCCAGGCCTACCTGCACCGGGAGTTCTCCGAGCAGGCCGCCCAGTGGACCGACCCGGTCGGCCGCCGGCAGTTCCTGAAGCTCATGGGGGCCTCGCTGGCGCTGGCCGGCGTCGGCGCCTGCACCAAGCAGCCCACCGAGACCATCGTGCCGTACGTGAAGGCGCCCGAAGAGGTGGTTCCGGGCACGCCGCTGTTCTTCGCCACGGCCATGCCGTTCGGCGGGATCGCCCACCCCATCCTGGCGGAAAGCCACATGGGGCGGCCCACCAAGATCGAGGGCAATCCCGATCATCCGGCGAGCGCCGGCGCGACGAGCCACCTGACGCAGGCGTCCATCCTGGACCTCTACGACCCGGACCGGATGCAGGCGGTTCGCTTCCGCGGCGCGGTCAGGCCCTGGAGCGCGTTCCTCGGCGCGATGCAGTCGGCGATGGCGGCCCAGCGGGCGCAGAAGGGCGCGGGCCTCCGACTGCTGACCGAGACGATCTCCTCGCCGTCGCTGGCCGACGAGATCCAGCAGCTGCTCGAGGAGATGCCCGCGGCCAGGTGGCACCAGTACGAGCCGGTGAACCGTGACCAGGCGCGCGCCGGCGCGCGGCTGGCGTTCGGCCGTCCGCTCGACGCGCACTACCACCTCGACCAGGCCGACGTGATCCTGTCGCTCGACGCGGACTTCCTCGGCGCGGGCCCCGACCACCTGCGGCACGCGCGCGAATTCGCGGCGCGGCGGCGCGTGGCCGGCGACCAGAAGGCCATGAACCGGCTCTACATGGTCGAGACGACGGTCAGCATCACCGGGCCGAAGGCCGACCACCGGATGCCGCTCGCGCCGCGCGAGGTCGAGGCCTTCGCGCGCGCCATGGCGACCGCGCTCGGCGTGGCGGGCGTCGCCGGCGGTCCGCTGCCGGCCGAGGCCCGCGACCGGTGGATCCCCGCGATCGTCGAGGACCTGCAGGCGCACCCGGGGCGCGCGCTCGTCGTGGCGGGCGAGACGCAGCCGCCGATCGTGCACGCGCTGGCGCACGCGATGAACCGGGCGCTCGGTGGCGTCGGCCGGACGGTCGAGTACACCGAGCCGGTGGACGCGAGCCCGGTGGAGCAGACCGCGTCGCTGGCGGACCTCGCGGCGGATCTGGACGCCGGCAAGGTCGAGCTGCTGCTGGTCGTCGGCGGGAACCCCGTCTACGCGGCGCCGGCGGATCTGCGGTTCGCCGAGCGGATCCAGCGGGCCAGCTTGGTGGTGTACCTCGGCCAGCACGCGAACGAGACGGCGGAGTTCTGCCACTGGACGCTGCCCGAGACGCACTACCTCGAGGCCTGGGGCGACGCGCGGGTGTACGACGGCACGGTGACGATCATCCAGCCGCTCATCGCGCCGCTCTACGACGGGAAGTCGGCCCACGAAGTGCTGGCGATGCTCTCGACCGAGCCGGATCGCACGGGGCACGACATCGTCCAGGGCTACTGGCAGCGCGCGCTGGCGGGCACGACGAAGACCGCGTGGGCGATGGTCGGGGCGGACGGCAAGCCGTTCCCGGACCTCGACACCCTGTGGCGCACCGCGCTCAACGACGGGTTCATCCGCGGGACGGCGCTCTCCGCGGTCGATCCGGGCCCGGTCGCGTCGCTCGCGGGCGCCGCCGCGCCGCCGTCGGGCGCCGCGGGGCTCGACCTGGTGTTCGCGGCCGACACGAGCCTGTACGACGGCCGGTTCGCGAACAACGGCTGGCTGCAGGAGCTGTCGAAGCCGCACAGCAAGATCACGTGGGACAACGTGGCGTCGATGAGCCCGCGGGCGGCCGAGCGGCTGGGCGTCGCGAACATGGACGTCGTCGAGCTGAAGTACGGCGGGCGGACGCTCCGGGCGCCGGTCTGGATCGTGCCCGGGCACGCCGACGGCGCGGTGTCGATCACGCTCGGCTACGGCCGCGCGCTGGTCGGCCGCGTGGGCAACGGCGTGGGCTTCAACGCCTACCTGCTGCGGACCTCGGCGGCGCCGTGGGTCGGCGCGGGCCTCGAGGTGGCGCGGACCGGCGACCGGCACGAGATCGCGGCGACGCAGCACCACTTCCTGATGGAAGGGCGCAACGTGTTCCGCGCGGGCACGCTGGCGGAGTACCTGGAGCACCCCGAGTTCGTGCACGAGATGGGCGAGACGCCGCCCAGGACGCTGACGCTGTATCCCGAGCACGAGTACACCGGCTACAAGTGGGGCATGGCGATCGACCTGACCTCGTGCACGGGCTGCAACGCGTGCGTCACGGCGTGCCAGGCCGAGAACAACATCGCGGTGGTCGGCAAGGAGCAGGTCAAGGCCGGCCGCGAAATGCAGTGGATCCGGCTCGACACCTACTACGCGGGCGCGCTCGACGACCCGGAGATCTACAACCAGCCGGTGCCGTGCATGCAGTGCGAGAACGCGCCCTGCGAGCCGGTCTGCCCGGTGGGGGCCACGGTGCACAGCTCCGAGGGCCTCAACGACATGGTCTACAACCGGTGCGTGGGCACGCGGTACTGCTCGAACAACTGCCCGTACAAGGTGCGCCGGTTCAACTTCCTGCTGTACCAGGACTGGACGACCGAGCCGTTCAAGCTGCAGCGCAACCCCGACGTGACCGTGCGCAGCCGCGGCGTGATGGAGAAGTGCACCTACTGCGTGCAGCGCATCACGCACGGGCGCATCCGCGCCGAGGAGGAGAAGCGGACGATCCGCGACGGCGAGGTGGTGACGGCCTGCGAGCAGGTCTGTCCGTCGCAGGCGATCGTCTTCGGCGATCTGAACGACCCGAACAGCCGCGTGGCGACGCTGAAGGCGGAGGCGCGCAACTACGGCATGCTCGCCGAGCTCAACACGCGGCCGCGGACTACGTATCTGGCCGCGCTGCGGAACCCGAACCCGACGCTGGAGGAGGCCCGGCGCGCGCAGGCGCCGGAACACGCGTAGCTGTGTGAGCCCTGAGCCCTGCCGCCTGCCCTGAGCGAGCGCAGCGAGTCGAAGGGTGAGCCTTGAGCCGTGAGCCCTGAGCCCATGAACGAGACCCGCTCCTCGCAACTGTCCCCCCAGGCGCCGATCATCGCGCCCGGCCACACGTTCGGGTCGGTCACCGACAAGATCTCCTCGATCGTGCTGACCAAGTCGGCGCCGATCCCGTGGTACGTGGCGGCGTTCATCGGCTTCCTGTGCACGATGATGCTTTTCTACGCCATCACGTACCTGCTGCTGAAGGGCGTGGGCATCTGGGGCGTCAACATCCCGATCGGCTGGGGCTTCGCGATCATCAACCTGGTCTGGTGGATCGGGATCGGCCATGCCGGCACGCTGATCTCGGCCATTCTGCTGCTCCTCAACCAGAAGTGGCGCACGTCGATCAACCGCTTCGCCGAGGCGATGACGATCTTCGCCGTGATGTGCGCGGCGCTCTTCCCGCTCATCCACACCGGGCGGCCGTGGCTGGCGTGGTACTGGCTGCTCCCGTACCCGAACACGATGGGCGTATGGCCGCAGTTCCGCAGCCCGCTCATCTGGGACGTCTTCGCCATCTCGACCTATGCCACCGTGTCGGTGCTGTTCTGGCTGGTCGGTCTGATCCCCGACATGGCGACGCTGCGCGACAAGACGGTGCACCCGCTCCTGAAGAAGGTGTACGGCGTCGCGGCGCTCGGCTGGCGCGGCTCCGCGAAGCACTGGTCGCGCTACGAGACGGCCTACCTGCTGCTGGCCGGCCTCGCGACGCCGCTCGTCATCTCGGTACACTCGGTCATCAGCTTCGACTTCACGATCGGCATCATTCCGGGCTGGCACTCGACAATCTTCCCGCCCTACTTCGTCGCGGGCGCGATCTACGCCGGTTTCGCCATGGTGCTGACGCTGGCCATCCCGTTGCGCGCGCTGTACGGGCTGCACGACTTCATCACCATGCGCCACATCGACAACATGGCGAAGGTGATGCTCGTCACCGGGCTCATCGTCTTCTACGGCTACAACATGGAGGCGTTCTTCGCCTGGTACAGCGCGAACCAGTACGAGACGTTCATGGTCTGGAACCGGATGACCGGCCCCTACTGGCCGATCTACTGGTCGCTCATCTTCTGCAACGGCGTGGCGCCGCAGCTCCTGTGGTTCAAGAAGGTCCGCCTCAACCTCAAGTCGCTCTACGCGGTGACGATGGCGGTGAACGTCGGGATGTGGCTCGAGCGCTTCGTCATTGTCGTGACGAGCCTGCACCGCGACTTCGTCCCCTCGTCCTGGGGCATGTACTACCCCACGCGGTGGGACTGGATGACGTTCATCGGCACGCTCGGCATGTTCGTGATGCTGATGTTCCTGTTCGTGCGCGTCCTGCCGATGATCTCGATCTTCGAGGTGCGGGCGCTGCTGCCGCAGGCGAAGGTGAAAGAGGCTCCGGCGGAATGAGCCCTGAGCCTTTGAGCCGTGAGCCTGCAGAGTTCTGATATGGCTGACACTGCGATCTACGGCCTGATGGCGGAGTTCCAGGACCCCAGCGCGCTCGTCGAGGCGACGCGGCGCGCGGTCGACGCCGGCTACCGCAAGCTCGACGCGTACACGCCGTTCCCGATCGAGGAGCTGGCCGAGGCGCTGCGGTTCCGCGACCGCCGCCTGCCGCTCCTCGTGCTCGCCGGCGGGATCGTCGGCGGGCTGTCGGGCTTCGGGCTGCAGTACTGGATCAACGTCATCAACTACCCGCTGATCGCCGGCGGCAAGCCGTACTTCGCCTGGCCGAACTTCATCCCGGTCACCTTCGAGATGACGATTCTCTTCGCGGCGCTGGCGGCGGTCTTCGGGATGATCGGCCTCAACGGGCTGCCGCTGCTGTACCACCCCGTGTTCAACGCCCCGGGTTTCGCGCTCGCCAGCCGCGACCGGTTCTTCCTGGTCATCGAGGCGAGCGACCCCAAGTTCGACCGGCACGCGACGGGCGAGATGCTGCGCGGGTTGACGGCTCACGAGGTGGTGGAAGTTGCGAACTGAGATGGAGGCCGGGAGGACGGGACTGGGGGCTGGCCTTCGACAAGCTCAGGCCATCCCGAGCCTGTCGAGGGATGGGGACTGGGGGCTTGGGCGGCATGCGACGCTCGTGTGCGTCGCCTTCGCGCTCGTGGCGGTCACGGCGTGCCGGCAGGACATGCAGGACCAGCCGCGCTACAAGCCGCTCGCCGCCAGCGACTTCTTCAAGGACGGCGCCTCGGCGCGGCCGCTCGTGGCCGACACGGTCGCGCGGGGCCAGGCGCGGCTCGACTCGCTCCTCTACACGGGCAAGGTGGACGGCGTGGTGGTCGACCAGTTTCCGTTCCCGGTGACCCAGGCGGTGCTCGACCGCGGCCAGGAGCGCTTCGACATCTTCTGCTCGCCGTGTCACGGGCCGCTCGGCGACGGCGACGGCATGGTCGTGCGGCGCGGCTTCCGCCGGCCGCCGTCCTACCACATCGACCGGCTGCGCGACGCGCCGGTGGGCCATTTCTTCGACGTGATGACCAACGGCTTCGGCGCCATGCAGGACTACCGCGCGCAGGTGCCGGTCCGTGACCGCTGGGCGATCGCGGCCTACATTCGCGCCCTGCAGCTCAGCCAGCACGCGACGATGGCGGACGTGCCGCCGGCCGGGCGCGCGACGCTCGGCCGGCCGGCGTCCTCGGGTCAGGAGTCCCAGCGATGAGCGGAAGCGTGGAATCGTCCGGCACCGCCCGCCTGCAGCGCGGCCAGACCCGCGCCGCGATCGTGGGCGCCGTGGGCCTCGTCGCGCTCGTCGCCGGCGCGTTCGGCAGTCCCGAGCAGTTCTTCCGGTCGTACCTGCCGGCCTACGTCTTCGTGTTCGGCATCGCCCTCGGCTCACTCGCCGCCCTGATGCTGCAGCACATGACCGGCGGCGCGTGGGGCATGATGATCCGCCGGATCCTCGAGGCCGGCGCCCGCACGCTGCCGCTCGTGGCGCTGCTCTTCGTGCCGCTCGCCTTCGGCCTGCCGCACCTCTACGCCTGGGCCGACCCGGTGAAAGTGGCGGGCGACGCCGTGCTCCAGGCCAAGGCGCCGTACCTGAACGTCGGCTTCTTCCTGGCCCGCGCCGTCCTCTACTTCGTCCTCTGGAGCGTGTTCGCGTACTTCCTCAGCCGCTGGTCGGCCGAGCAGGACGCGCTCGCCGGCACCGGCCCCGACGACCGCCGCTTCCGGATGCTGAGCGGCCCGGGCCTCCTGCTCTACGGCCTGACGCTCACCTTCGCGTCGGTGGACTGGGTCATGTCGCTCGACCCGCACTGGTTCTCGACGATCTTCGGCATGCTCTTCATCGGCGCGCAGGGCATGAGCGTGTTCGCGTTCGCCATCGCCGTGCTCGCGCTCTGCAGCCAGGACGCGCCCTTCGCCGGCCGCGTGAAGCCCGCGCACTTCCACGACCTCGGCAAGCTCCTGTTCGCGTTCGTGATCCTCTGGGCGTACCTGGCCTTCTCGCAGTTCCTGATCATCTGGTCGGGCAACCTGCCCGAGGAGATTCCCTGGTACCTCGAGCGGGCGAGCGGCGGCTGGCAGTGGATGGCGGCGGTGATCGCCATCGGCCACTTCGCGCTGCCGTTCCTGCTCCTGCTCTCGAAGGACCTGAAGCGCAACCGGAAGGCCCTGATGGCGGTCGCGATCGGCATCCTCGTGATGCGCTACGTCGACGCCTTCTGGCTGGTCGCCCCCTCGTTCGAGCCGGCGCACCTCGCCGTGCACTGGATGGACCTGGCGGCGGTGGCCGGCCTGGGCGGCCTGTGGCTGGCGGTCTTCTTCCGCCTGTTCCAGTCGCGCCCCCAGCTGCCGGTGAACGACCCGTATTACGAGGATGCATTGGCCCATGGCGGACACCACTAAGCAGTCCGACGGCGCACACGGGGGTCACGAGGGCGGCGAGATTCGGGCCCGCCCGGTCTTCCTGTCCATCCTGGGCCTGGCGGCCGTCTGCGTGCTCTCGGGCATCCTCGTGCTGGCGCTGTTCCGCTACATCGACGACCGGCTCGTCGAGAGCGAGCCGCCGGCGGGGCCGCTCGCGGTCCCGGCCGGCCAGCTGCCGCCCCAGCCGCGGCTGCAGATCGACGAGGCGGGCGACCTGGCGAAGTACCGGGCGGCCGAAGAGCGGCAGCTCACGACCTATGGCTGGATCGATCAGCAGGCGGGCGTCGTGTACATCCCGATCGCGCGCGCCAAGGCGCTGCTGCTCGAGCGGGGGCTGCCGACCCGCCACTAACCAGAAAGAAGCAGAAGAGACATGTCAGGCAAGTTCGGCGGCGGTACGTGGCTGACGGCGCTCGCGATCCTCGTGATCGCGCCCGCCGTGACCTTCGCCCAGGGGGGCTGGACGGGACAACAGGGGCAGACGCAGGCCGGCAACGCGGCCACCGCGCAACCGGGCCTGCTCTCACAGGTGCGCATCGACCAGAAGCTCGACGAGCAGGTGCCGCTCGACATTCCGTTCCTGGATTCGCAGGCCAAGCCGGTGACGCTCCGGCAGTACTTCGGGAAGCGGCCCGTGATCCTGGCGCTCGTCTACTACGAGTGCCCGATGCTCTGCACGCAGGTGCTGAACGGGCTGGTGAGCTCGCTCGAGGTGCTGAAGTTCAACCCGGGCCAGGATTTCGAGGTCCTCGTCGTGAGCTTCGACCCGGGCGAGACGCCGGGGCTGGCGCGCGACAAGAAGGCGAGCTACCTGGAGCGGTACAACCGCCCCGGCACCGAGGGCGGGTGGCACTTCCTGACCGGCCAGCAGGCGGCAATCACGAAGCTCACCGACGCGGTGGGTTTCCGCTACGCGTACGACCCGAAGATCGACCAGTTCGCGCACCCGGCGGTCATCATGCTGCTGACGCCGGGGGGCAAGGTGTCGCGCTATTTCTACGGCATCGAGTACGCGCCGCGCGACCTGCGGCTGGGGCTGGTGGAGGCGTCGCAGGACAAGATCGGCACGGCCGTCGATCAGGCGCTGCTGCTCTGCTACCACTACGACCCCGAGCAGGGGAAGTACGGCCTTGCGATCATGAACCTGATCCGGCTGGGGGGCGTGCTGACGCTCGCCGCGCTGGGCGGGTTCATCTTCCTCGCACTGCGCAAGGATCGACGGCCGCAGGGGTCGCCCGATCCGGCTCACCAGCGCTCCGGGAGTGGTCGGTAGATGTTCAACAACTTTCCGCTGTTTCCGCGCGAAGCGTCGTCGGTGGCGGGCCAGGTCGACGCGCTCTACTTCCTGCTGCTCGCGATCAGCGGCTTCTTCGCCGTCACGATCTCGCTGACGATCGTGGCCTTCGCGGTCAAGTACCGGCGCCGGCACGCTCTGGAGGTCGGTGCGAAGATCCACGGCTCCACGGCGCTCGAGATCCTGTGGTCCGCGGTGCCGCTCGCCATCGTCATGGGGATCTTCGTGTGGAGCAGCGTGATCTTCATCCGGATCTCGCGGCCGCCCCGCGACGCCATGGACATCTACGTCGTCGGCAAGCAGTGGATGTGGAAGATCCAGCACCCGGACGGGCGGCGCGAGATCAACGAGCTCCACGTGCCCGTGGGCCAGCCGGTGCGCCTGACGCTGGCCTCCGAGGACGTGATTCACGACTTCTTCGTCCCGGCCTTCCGCGTGAAGGCCGACGTCGTGCCGGGCCGGTTCACCACGCTCTGGTTCGAGGCGACCAAGCCCGGCCGCTACCACTTCTTCTGCGCGCAGTACTGCGGCACCGAGCACTCCGGGATGATCGGCTGGGTCGACGCCATGACGCCGGAGGACTTCCAGGCGTGGCTGGCGGGCGGCGCGGGCGAGTCGCTCGCCTCGTCGGGCGAGAAGCTGTTCCAGGAGCTGTCCTGCAACTCCTGTCATCGCCCCGATTCGCAGGGGCGCGGCCCGGTGCTCGACGGGATCTACGGCAGGCCGGTGGCGCTCGAGGGCGGCGGCCAGGTGATCGCCGACGACAGCTACATCCGCGAGTCGATCGTGGACCCGCAGGCCAGGACGGTGGCCGGCTACCAGCCGATCATGCCGACCTACCAGGGCCTCGTGACCGAGGAGGGCCTGTTGCAGCTCGTCGCCTACATCAAGTCACTCGGAACGACAGGCCAACCGACACCGACGCCCGGAGCGCCGACCGCGACCGATACGCCGCACCCGACGCCGAAGTAGCCCGTTATGTCTCATGAAACGAGAACCCTGTACCGGTTTGTGCCGCATGACGGGCTGGCCGCGCACGGCGCGGCCCGCGAGCCGGGGCCCCCAACGCGCGGACTGTGCGCGTTGGGGTGGGACGGAGCGGCGCGGGGCGTCGGGGCCCCGCAAGCGACCGAGCCGGGGTCCGGGGCAGAGCCCCGGTAGAAATTGAACCATGGACGCCATTGACGCCACTCTGCCACCGCCGGTGAACTACCTCAACGCCCAGCACGGCATCAAGTCGTGGCTGCTGACCAGGGACCACAAGCGCATCGCGCTGCTCTACCTGTTCGGCATCACGTTCTTCTTCGTCCTGGGGGGCATCTTCGCCGCGCTCATCCGGCTCGAGCTGCTGACGCCGGCGGGCGATCTGATGGAAGCGGAGACCTACAACAAGATGTTCACGCTGCACGGCGTGATCATGATCTTCTTCTTCCTGATCCCCTCGATCCCGGCCACGCTGGGCAACTTCCTCGTGCCGATCATGATCGGCGCCAAGGACCTCGCGTTCCCGCGGATCAACCTGCTGAGCTGGTACATCTACATGGTCGGCGGGCTGTTCACCATCGCGGTGATCGTGCTCGGCGGCGTCGACACGGGCTGGACCTTCTACACGCCCTACAGCACGGCCGCGTCGAACACGCACGTCGTGCTCACCGGCCTCGGCGTGTTCATCACCGGCTTCTCGTCGATTCTCACCGGCCTCAACTTCATCGTCACGATCCACCGGATGCGCGCGCCCGGCATGACCTGGTTCCGGCTGCCGCTGTTCATCTGGTCGCACTACGCGACGGCGCTGATCATGGTCCTCGGGACGCCGGTCATCGCCATCACGGTGCTGCTGGTCGCCGCCGAGCGCGTGCTGCACCTGGGCCTGTTCGACCCGAAGCTGGGCGGCGACCCGGTGCTGTTCCAGCACCTGTTCTGGTTCTACTCGCACCCGGCCGTCTACATCATGATCCTGCCGGCGATGGGCGTCATCAGCGAGCTGGTGGCCGCCTTCTCGCGCAAGGCGATCTTCGGCTACAACTTCGTGGCGTTCGCCAGCCTGGCCATCGCGCTCATCGGCTTCCTCGTGTGGGGCCATCATATGTTCGTGAGCAGCCAGTCGGTCTACGCCGGCCTGGTGTTCTCGTTCCTGAGCTTCCTGGTCGCCATCCCGTCGGCCGTCAAGGTCTTCAACTGGACGGCCACGATGTACAAGGGATCGATCTCCTTCCAGGCGCCCATCATGTACGTGTTCGGGTTCATGGGGCTGTTCCTGGTCGGCGGCCTCACGGGCCTGTTCCTGGCGTCGGTGGGCCTGGACGTGCACGTCCACGACACCTACTTCGTGGTGGCGCACTTCCACTACATCATGGTCGGCGGCGCGATCATGGGCTTCCAGGGCGGTCTGCACTACTGGTGGCCCAAGATCTTCGGCCGGAAGTACCCGGAGGGCTGGGCGAAGCTGGCCGCGCTCGTCATCTTCGTCGGCTTCAACCTGACGTTCTTCCCCCAGTTCCTGCTGGGCTACCTGGGTATGCCGCGGCGCTACTACGCCTACCCGCCCGAGTTCCAGGTGCTCAACATCATGTCGACGGCCGGCGCGTCGGTCCTGGCGATCGGCTACCTGATCCCCGCGATCTACTTCGCCTGGTCGCTCAAGTACGGCGAGCTCGCCGAGGCCAACCCGTGGGGCGCGAAGGGCCTCGAGTGGACGATCCCCTCGCCGCCGCCGACCTACAACTTCGAGGAAACCCCCGTGATCACCGAACCGCCGTACAACTACACGCCCGAGTTCGTCGCGAGCGTGACCGCGGCCAGCCGTCCGGAGGTGGAGCTTGGCTGACGCGCAGGCACACGCGCAGGACCTGGAGCCCACCGCGCTCCAGCACCAGTTCGACAGCCTCGAGCAGCAGTTCGACGCGTCGGTGCTGGGAATGTGGGTCTTCCTGGTTACCGAGATCATGTTCTTCGGCGGCCTGTTCATGGCGTACATCGTGTACCGCACCTGGTACCCCGACTCGTTCGCCGCCGGCAGCCACCACCTGGACGTGACGCTCGGCATGACGAACACCATGGTGCTGATCGCCAGCTCTCTGACCATGGCGCTGGCGGTCTGGGCCGGCCAGCAGGGCAACCGGTTCCGCCAGGTGCTCTTCCTGGGGCTCACGCTGCTCTTCGGGTTCGCCTTCCTCGGCATCAAGGCCTACGAGTACTGGGAGAAGTTCCAGGACCACCTCGTGCCGGGGCCCAACTTCGTCTGGGACGGCCCGGGCAACCCGCACGCGGTGCAGATCTTCTACTCGCTGTACTTCGCCATGACGGGCCTGCACGCGCTCCACATGGTCGTGGGCGCGGGCATCATGATCACGCTCCTGGTCATGGCGGCGCGCGGGCGGTTCACCAGGCAGTGGTCCACGCCGCTCGAGATCGGCGGGCTCTATTGGCACTTCGTGGACATCGTGTGGATCTTCCTGTTCCCCCTGCTCTACCTGATCGAACGGCACGTGTAGGGGAACGGACGCACGGAATGACCACGGAATGAGCCAAGGAAATCGCCACGGAATGAACCGCGGAAAGGCCACTTATGACCGAACACGCCGAATCGCCGATCGGGACCTACCTCGCGGTGTTCGTCACGCTGCTCGTGATGACGGCGCTCACCACCTGGGTCGCGTTCCACGACTGGGGCGCGCTCAACACGCCGATCGCCCTCGCCATCGCGGTGTTCAAGGGCTCTCTCGTGGTCTGGTTCTTCATGCACGTCCGCTACAGCGCGCGCCTGACGCAGATCGTCGTCGTGTCGGGCTTCTTCTGGCTGCTGATCCTCTTCTCGTTCACGCTGTCCGACTACCTGAGCCGCGGCATGCTCCCGTTCCCGGGCAAATGACGACGTGGGGGACCCCTCCGGCTTCCCCTTCGGTGCGGCGCTGCGATCCCGCTCACGTACGTCACCACGAAGACGCAAAGGCCACGAAGCCGTCCCGCAGACGCGCGGCAACCTGCGGGCCCGTCGGGCCCCGGGAGCCGATGCGAGCGCGCTCAAGAACGCGCTCGAACCAGAGCCCCATGAAGATCCGTGGGGCTCCCATCCCCGCCTGCGCGCTCTTGCGCGCGCTCGCACCGGCTCCCGCCGGCGGCCCGGCCGGCTCGATCACCGACGGCCAGGCCGCGCAGGTCGCCGCGCCAGTCCGCGGTCCACGATGGGATCGCGGCTCTCCGCTGCCGCCTCCTCCCTGGTGAAGTACGTGAGGCTCGACACAGCGTGACGGCCCTTCGTGGCCCTCGTGGCCCTCGTGGTGATCCGTACGTGGAGCCCGAGTGCAGCGTCACGACTTTCGTGCTCTTCGGATCGGGTGCCGCTTCGCGTCATCGTGGTGCCGTCGCTGCCGCCGGCACACGGGCCGAGCTCGACCGACGGCCCCTCCGGGAGACGGCACGGCTCCAAGAGACCGACCAGGTACGCGGCCCGCGCCGGCCGATCACCGGCGCCGCGCCAGCTCCGCCTTCTCCCACGCCAACGTGTCCACCAGGCCCTCCTCGAGCGGCCGCGGCGCGTAGCCCAGCTCGCGGCGCGCCTTCGCGTTGTCGCCGATGTAGGTCGTGCCGGCAATCGCGCCCAGGTACTCGGGCGACAGCTGGCCGCCGAGCGGCACCACGCGGTCGATCGGCCGCAGGACGGCGGCCACGGCCCTGAGGACGCGCGGCGAGACGCGGCGGCGCGGCGGCGGCACGCCCGCAATCCGGGCCGCCATCTCGACCGCCTCGACGAAGGTGTGCCGGGGCCCGGCCACGATGTAACTCTCCCCCACACGCCCCTTCTCCATCGCCAGCACGTGCGCCTCGGCCACGTCGTCCGCGTGCGCCCAGCAGTAGGCCGTCTGCTCGGGCACCATCGACAGCCTGCCCGCGAGCAGGCCCGCCCAGGCGTCGTGCACGGCGCTGTGATCGCCGGGGCCGTAGATGACGCCGGGCTGCGTGATCACGAGCGGCAGCCCGCGACGGATCATCGGCACGGCCACCTCGTAGTGGGCCAGCCACTTCGTGCGGTCGTACTCGGAGATGAACGGCCCGGACTGGTGGTACGTCTCGTCCACCAGCCGTCCCCGGGTGTCCGAGAAGACGGCCAGCGTGCTGGTGTAGACGCCCTTGGGGACGCCGGTCTGGCGCATCGCCTCGAGCACGTTGCGCGTGCCCTCCACGTTGGCGGCGTACGCCATCGACTTGTCGCGCACGCCCAGCTGGTACCACGCCGCGCAATGGAAGACGCCGTCGGCGCCCGCCATCGGCCCGGTCATCGTCGTGCGGTCAGTGATGTCGCCCTCGGCGAGCGTCACGCCTAGTGCCGTCAGCGGACCGGCCTTGCCAGGATGACGCACGAGCGCGACGACGTCGTGGCCGGCGGCGCGGAGCCGCCGCACGAGCGCGCCGCCGAGGAAGCCCGTGGCGCCGGTCACGAAGTATCTGGCCATGTCTCAAGGATAGTCGGTCGCGCCCTCCAAGGGCGAGCGCCGGCTGGGGGCTCCGAACCCGTAGTACGCCTGCCTGGTCGCCGGCTGGGTGCGGATCAACAGGACGTAGTCCAGTCCGCCGACGAGCACGGCCAGCAGCTGCACGGAGATGCCGACGGACCTCCATCGGCGCTCCGGAGCGCCTGGGTGGTTGGACCCCCGTGCCGCCGCTCAGTCGGCAATCCGCGGAACCACACCTTGCGGACGCGGCCGGTGCTCATCGTGAACCCGGCGACGCGTCCGTCGTCCGCCCGGTGGAAGGTCAGCGACCGGGCAGCGACCGCAGCTCGTCGGTCGTGAGGCCCGCGGGCGCCCCGGCGGGGGGATCCGCCGGCGGGTCGTGCAGCCGTCCGGCCAGGTACACGTCGGCCACGCGCTCGGCGAGCGCCGACGGATTGCTCGACGGGAAGTTGCAGAGCACGGTACTCCGCGCCCGGATCGAAGTTGAGCGCCGTCTGCCGCGAGGTGACGTCCAGCACGTCGGCCGTGGTCACCACGTCGGCCTCCCCGCGCCACCCCGCCATCGACAGGAGATCCCACTGGTCGCGCAGCCCGCTCGTGTGGTGCGCGAGGTGGTCCAGCGTGATCGTCTTCCCGAAGTCCGGCACCTCGGGCACGTACCGGCGCACGTCGTCGGTCCACGAGACCTTGTCGTCGGCGACGAGCAGCGCCACCGCGGCGGCCGTGAACTGCTTCGAGATCGACGCGACGTGGAAGACCGACACCGGCGTGATCGGCACGCCGTACTCGAGATTGGCCGTGCCGCAGCCGCGGCGGTAGACCTCGTTCCCGTCGCGCATCACGGCGAGCGCGCAGCCGGGCGAGCCCGGCGCGGTCATCGCCGCGAAGATGCCGTCGACCCGCGCGTCCGCCGCCGGCGGCTCCTCTTGCGTGAACGCGAGCGCGGTCACCGCCACCCCGGTACCAATCAGGCCGGCCAGGCACAGCCTGACCGGCCTCCACGAGCCTGCGCGCATGAGCACCGCACCTCTCGTCAGCCTGGAATCCGGACCCACGGGACCACGAAGCCGGCCCCCCAGCTCGACGGCGCGCTGCAGGCTCGCCTCGAGGTCGCCGACGACTCCAGTATGCTCTGGACGCGGGTCCCGCTCCACTCACCGGCCGTTGGGCGCCGTTCGGCGGAAATCCCGATCCGGCCGGCCCGTGGCCTTCGTATCCTGATCGGACAAGGGCGGCGCGCGTGGAGGGCCCTCGGAACCGCTATAATTCGCGGGTTCGCGGGATTCTCCCCGAGAGCCGTCGTCGACGGCGGGAGCGGACACGGTGAGCGACCCGAAGCCCGATTTGGCGGCACTGCGGATCGACGGCGCCTCGCGCGAGGGGCGCGGCCCCGGGTGGTGGTTCTGGGTCTCGCTGGCCCTGCTGGCCGTCGCGGCGGCGGGCGCGGCCTGGTGGTACCTGGCGGGACCGGCGGTCAAGGCCGTCCGGGCGGTGTCGGTCGCGGAGCGCTCGACGGCCGGGCCGCAGAACGCCACGGTGCTGAACGCGTCGGGCTACGTGACCGCGCGGCGGCGCGCGACCGTGTCGTCGAAGATCACGGGCAAGGTGGTCGAGGTACGCGTCGAGGAGGGCATGGCGGTCCGTCAGGGCCAGGTGCTCGCGCGGCTCGACGACTCGATCGCGCGCGCCAATCTGGTCCTGGCGCAGGCGCAGCTCGACGCCGCGAAGCAGGCCGTGGACGAGAGCGTGGTGCGGCTCGCCGAGGCCAAGGTCACGCTCGGCCGGCAGACCCGCCTCGTGGCCGAGGGCGTCATCGGCAAGGCCGACCTGGACGCGGCGCAGGCCAACGTGGACGCGCTCGCGGCGCACGTCGACGCCGCGAAGGAACAGGTGTCGGTCGCCGAGCGGCAGCTCGAGCTTCGGGAGACCGAGCTCGACGAGACCGTCATCCGGGCGCCGTTCAGCGGCGTTGCCGTGTCGAAGGACGCGCAGCCGGGCGAGATGGTGTCGCCCGTCTCGGCGGGCGGCGGCTTCACCCGCACGGGTATCTGCACGATCGTGGACATGTCGTCGCTCGAGATCGAGGTGGACGTCAGCGAAAGCTACATCAACCGCGTCGAGGCGGGTCAGGCGGTGACGGCCACGCTCGACGCGTACCCGGACTGGAAGATCCCGGCGAGGGTGATCACCGTCGTGCCGACGGCCGACCGGCAGAAGGCCACGGTGCTGGTGCGCATCGCCTTCGACCCTTCGACAAGCTCAGGGTCGCCCCGAGCGACGTCGAGGGGCGAGCGGTTCGACCCGCGCATCCTGCCCGACATGGGCGTGAAGGTGGCATTCCTGCAGGCCCCGGTGACCGAGACGTCCGGCGCCACGCCGGCCGCCCGGCTCGCGGTGCCCCGCGCCGCGGTGCGCTCGGCCGACGGGACCGACGTGGTGTTCGTGATCAAGGGCGATCGCGTGGAGCGCCGGGTTGTGACGCTCGGCCCCGCCGACGGCGACACGGTGGACGTGACGACCGGCCTCTCGGCCGGCGAGCGGGTGGTCGTCGACGCCCCGCCGGACCTGGCGGACGGAGACCGGGTGATCGTGAAGGGCTGACGGCTCAGGGCGTAGCGCAGCGCCCGACCGGGGTTCGGGATGATGCCTATGGAACCACTCGTTCAGGTCCGCGACGTGCACAAGGTCTTCCGCCGCGGCGCCGAGCGCATCGACGTGCTGCAAGGCGTGAACCTCGACATTCCGCCGGGCGAGTTCGTCGCGCTGATGGGGCCGTCGGGCTCGGGCAAGACGACGCTGCTCAACCTGATTGGAGGGCTGGATCGCCCGACGCAGGGGTCGATCACGGTCGCGGGGGACGCGATCGACCACCTCCCGGGGGGCCGGCTCGCGCGGTGGCGCGCGCGGCACATCGGCTTCGTCTTCCAACTCTACAACCTGCTGCCGGTGCTCACCGCTGAGCGCAACGTGGAGCTGCCGCTGCTGCTCACGCGGCTGTCGCAGGCCGAGCGCAAGAAGCACGTCGCGACGGCACTCGCCGTGGTGGGCCTGACCGACCGCGCCCGACACTACCCGCGTCAGCTCTCGGGCGGCCAGGAGCAGCGCGTCGGCATCGCGCGCGCCATCGTCACGGACCCGACGCTGCTGCTCTGCGACGAGCCGACGGGCGACCTCGATCGGAAGTCGGGCGACGAGATCCTGGACCTGCTCGAGGCGCTCAACGCGGAGCACGGAAAGACGATCGTGATGGTGACCCACGACCCGCACGCCGCGGAGCGGGCGCGCCGTCTCGTCCTGCTCGACAAGGGCACGCTCCAGGAGGCGCGCGCATGAAGTACCTGCCGCTCGTCTGGCGGAGCCTCTTCGGGCGTCGCCGGACGCGCGCGTTCTTCACCGTGCTGTCGGTGACGGTGGCCTTCGTGCTGTACGGCCTCCTCATCACGATCCGGACGGCGTTCAGCATGGGCGTGGACGTCGCCGGCGCCGATCGCCTGATGCTGATGCACAAGATCTCGATCATCATGCCGCTGCCGATCAGCTACGAGGATCGCATCCGGTCGGCGAAGGGCGTGGCCGACGTCACGCACGCCACCTGGTTCGGCGGGTTCTACCAGGATCAGACCAACTTCTTCGCGCAGATGGCCGTCGACCCGGAGTCGTGGCTGCGGATGTACCCGGAGTTCGTGCTGCCGGAGGCCCAGAAGCAGGCGTGGTTCGCCGACCGCACGGGCGCCATCGTGGGCCGGAGGACGGCCGAGCGTTTCGGCTGGAAGATCGGCGACCACATCCCGATCCAGGGGACGATCTTCCGGCAAAAGGACGGCCGGCAGACCTGGACGTTCACCCTCGACGGCATCTACGACGGCGACAAGCCCGGCGTGGACTCCACGCAGTTCTTCTTCAGCAACAAGTACCTCGACGAGTCGCGACAATGGGGTCAGGGCACCGTCGGCTGGTACGTGGTCCGCGTGGATGACCCGGAACAGTCGGCCGTCGTCGCCAAGCGCATCGACACGATGTTCGCCAACTCGCCGTTCGAGACGAAGACCTCGACCGAGAAGGCGTTCGTCCAGTCGTTCGCCAACCAGGTGGGCGACATCGGGGCGATCATGACGGCGGTGCTCGTGGCGGTGTTCTTCACGATCCTGCTGGTGACCGGCAACACCATGGCGCAGTCGATCCGCGAGCGCACGAGCGAACTGGCGGTGCTGAAGACGCTCGGCTTCTCGAACGGCCTCGTCCTCACGCTCGTCCTCGTCGAGTCCACCGTGCTCGCCGCCACCGGCGGGGCGCTCGGACTCCTGCTGGCGTGGGGATTCGTGCACCAGGGCGATCCCACCGGCGGCCTGCTGCCCGCGTTCTACCTGCCCGCGGGTCAGCTGGCCCTCGGCGGCGGGCTGGTGCTCGCGCTTGGCCTGGCCTCGGGCTGCCTGCCGGCCGTGCAGGCCGTGCGGCTCCGGATCGTCGACGCGCTGAGGAGGGCGTGATCGTGCGACAGTGGCTGATCCAGATCGGCGCGATCGTCCTCGTCAACCTCCGGAGCCTGCCCCAGCGGCTCGGCTCGTCCACGGTCGCCGTCGTCGGCATCTCGGGCGTCGTGATCGTGTTCGTCGCGGTGCTGTCGATTGCCGAGGGCTTCCAGCGGACGTTGACCGTGACCGGCTCGCCCGACACGGTGCTGGTCCTCCGGGCCGGCAGCGACACCGAGATGACGAGCGGCCTCAGCGGCGAGCAGGCCCGCCTCATCGAGGACGCGCCGGGCATCGCGCGCGGGCCGAACGGCCCCGTCGCCTCGGCCGAGCTCTTCGTCATCCTCAGCCATCCGCGGATCGCGACCGGCACCGACGCCAACATCCCGCTGCGCGGCGTCCAGCCCGCGGCCTTCGCGGTCCGCGGCGACGTGAAGATCGTCGCGGGCCGGATGTTCGAGTGGGGCCGGAACGAGATCATCGTCGGCCGCGCCGCGGCGAACCAGTACGTCGGCCTCACCGTCGGCTCGACGCACCGCTGGGGCGAGAACGAGTGGAAGGTGGTCGGGATCTTCGAGGCGAACGGCGGCGTGCCCGAGTCCGAGATCTGGGCCGACGCCGGTGTGGTGCAGCCCGCCTACCGCCGCGGCAACTCGTATCAGGCCGTGTACGCGAAGCTGGCCTCGCCCGGGTCCTTCGACCAGCTGAAGGACGCCCTCGCGGCCGACCCGCGGCTGAACGTGAAGGTCGTGCGCGAGACCGACTACTACGCCGAGCAGTCGGTGCTGCTCCATCGCCTGATCCGCACCATCGGCTTCCTGATCGCCTCCCTCATGGGGATCGGGGCCGTGTTCGGCGCCGTCAACACGATGTACACGGCCGTCGCCTCCCGCACGCGCGAGATCGCCACCCTGCGCGCGCTCGGGTTCCGCAGCGTGCCTGTCGTGGCGTCGGTCCTCGCCGAGTCGATGCTGCTCGCGCTCGTCGGCGGCGTCATCGGCGGCGTGCTGGCCTACGCCGGCTTCAACGGCTACCAGACGGCGACGATCAACTGGCAGACCTTCAGCCAGGTCGCCTTCGCCTTCGCCGTCACGCCGCGCCTGCTCGCCGAAGGCCTCTCCTACGCGCTCGTGATGGGCTTCCTTGGCGGCATGCTGCCCGCCGTTCGCGCCGCGCGGCTTCCCGTGGTGACGGCCCTCAGAGAGTTGTGAATCACCGCTCCCGCGTCGACCGCCCGGCGGGGCCTCGGAGGGGGCGGCGGTGGAGCGCCCACGCGGGCCCGCTGCTGCTCTTCGCCGCGTGCGCGGTCGTCTGGAGCTGGCCTCTCGTGCGGCACCTGGGCACCCACCTGCCCGGCGCGGGGGCCGGCGACAACCTCGATTTCCTCTGGAACCTGTTCTGGATGCGCCGGGCGCTGGCTTCGCCCTCGGTGGACTTCTTCTTCACGCGCGCGCTCTTCCATCCCACCGGCGTGGACCTGACGCTGAACACGCACACGGCCCTCCAGAGCTGGCTGGGCGCCACGGTGCTGGGCGGCCTTCCGATCGTGACGGCGCAGAACGTCCTGATCCTGCTGAACCTGTGGCTCGGGGCCGCCTGCGCGTACGCCCTCGCGTTCGACGTGACCCGCAGCCGGGCCGCCGCGGCGGTCGCGGCCCTGATCTACGGCGGCTCGCCCTACGTCGTCACCCGCCTGCTCGGCCATTTCAACCTGCTCGCGGTTTTCGGGATTCCGCTGTTCCTCCTCCTGTTCCGCCGGGCGATGCACGACGGCCGGGCGAGGTTCGCGGTCGGCGCCGGCGCGGCGCTCGCGCTGACGGCCTACGACGACTACTACTACGTGGTCTTCTCAATCGCCGCCGCGGCCGTGCTCCTCGCCCGGCACCTCCTCGAGGCCCGGGTCGCGCGCAGGCCGACCACGGGGTTCGCGAGGCGCGCGCGCCTGGGACTGGCAGCGCTCGGAGCCGTCGCGCTCGCGGCGCTCGTCGCCATCGAGGTCACCGGCGGAACCGTGCTCGAGGGCGGAGGGGTGCGCGTGGTCCTGCAGGGCACCTTCAACCTGCGCGCCGCGCTCTGGGCACTGGCCTGGCTGCTCGCGGCCTCGTACTGGACGCTCTCGGTGCGGCTCGCGCCGGACGCCCGGCGCCGGCTGCGGGCGGTGCTCCCGCAGCTGGGGCTCGCCGTCGCGACCTTCACGGCGGCCGTCTGGCCGATCCTGTGGCGGGCTATCTCGCTGTGGCAGCGCGGCGACTACGTGAGCCAGGCCTACGCGTGGCGGAGCGCACCCAAGGGCGTCGACGCGGCCATGCTGGTGCTCGGCAACCGCCTGCATCCCCTCTGGGGATCGTTCGTCGACCGCGCCTACGGCGCGCTCGGCCTGGAGCGCATCGACGCGGTGTGGCTGGGCGTCCTCCCGATCGTGCTGCTGGCGGTGGCCTGGCGCCGCCGCCGCGCGCTGCCGGAGGCCGGCGAGTGGTGGCTGCTGGGCGGCGTCTTCTTCGTCTGGGCGCTGGGGCCTTATCTCTACGTCGCAGGACACAACACGGGGTTCTTCCTGCCGGAAATCCTGCTGCGCTTCGTGCCGGTGCTGGCCAACGCGAGGATTCCGGGCCGGGCCTTCGTGGTGGTCTACCTCGCCGCGGGCATCATCGCGGCCCTGCTGCTCTCGCGCTCTGGCCGCGTTCGCGCGCACCCGGCGCTGCTGGCGCTGGCCGGCGCCCTGGTGCTCGTGGACTACCTGGGCGCGCCCATCGCGCTCTACGCCTTGCCCTCGTCTCCGGTGTACCAGCAGCTCGCGCGCGAGCCGGGCGAGGGCGCCGTGCTCGAGATTCCTCTCGGACTCCGGGACGGGTTCGGCGAGCACGGATCGTTCGATCCGGAGGTCATGTACTTCCAGACCGTGCACGGCCGGCCGATTGTGGGCGGCTTCGCCGCCCGCGTGCCGCGCCGGGTCTTCGAGACCGACGAACGGCTCCCCGTGATCTCGACCCTTCTGCGCCTGTCCGCGGGCGAGCCGGTGTCGCCGTCGCAGATCGGGGCCGATCGTCTCGACGCGCCGGAGACCCTGCGCACCCTGGACATCGCCTACGTCGTCGTGCGGCGCGACCGCTGCTCCGACGCGCTCCTGCGCTACGTTGCCGCCGTGCTGCCCCTGCGTCCGATCGCCGAGGACGAGTCGCGCACGTTGTACGCGGTCGCCGCGGCGGACGCGGTCACTGGGAAGCCGTCGTTCCCGTGACGGGCCGGATGCGCAGGCCGTGACGTGCCCTCCAAGGCGCGGTATCATCGGGGAGAGGTGACGACGATGATTTACGCCCTGGTGCTCGTCGCCGCGATGACGGCGGCCGGCGCGGCCGCGCCGCAGACCGACCTGTCACGGCTCGCCGTCTCGTCTCCCGACAAGATCGTCACGCTCGACGCGAAGGCCCTGCGAGGCATGCCGAGCCGCATGGCCTGGTCGCCCGACGGCACCCGGCTCTACGTGCGCATGAGCGAGTACGACCGCTGGGGCAACGAGACCGGCCGCAACTACCTGGTGGACGTCGCCGCGCGCCGCTCGGCGCCGACCGAGGCCGAGCCCGCGTGGGCGGTCGACTACTGGACCTGGAAGTCGGCGCCGGCGGCGCCCGGGCGACCGTCGTTCGCCATCCGGCTCGACCAGGTCGAGACCCGGGCTCGCACCACCAACGTCCCCCGCGAGGGCAGCATCGGCCAGTCGACGAGCGACCCGACCGCCAACCCGAACGACGCCCAGGCAGCCGCCGTGGCGGCCATCTGGCAGAGCCAGCGGATCGTGACCAGCACGATGTGGCTGCACGGGCAGGTGATCGCCGAGGTCGTGAACGCGCCGCTCAGGCCGGGCTCCACCTTCTCCTGGTCGCCGGCCTCGCTCGGCCTCATCGCCTACGCCGACCAGAAGGGCCGCCTCGTGATCATGGATGCCGAGGGCCACACCCTCCGCGTGGCGAAGACCACGCACGTCATCCTGCCGGCGTGGAGCGACAACGGCCGGCGCCTCGCCTACTTCCAGAAGACGTCTCGGAGCAGCTTTGACCTGATGATCGTGCGCGTGGGGTGAGAAAGACGGGGACGGAGTCAAGGGGACGGGAGCTCCTCCGATCGCTGTGGAGCTCCCGTCCCCTTGTGTTTAGAAGTTCAGGCGCAGGCCGAGGCGCATGATGCGCGGGTTCATGATCTCCAGCACCTGGTTGAACCCGGTCGCGCCCGTCAGCCGCATGTCGTACTGGCGGCCGAGCACCGTGCCCGAGTTGAACAGGTTGAAGACGTCCAGGTCGAAGTTGAGGTTCGCCCGATTGATCTTGAACACCTTCCCCAGCCGGACGTCGAACGTCGTCACCGTCGGCAGCCGGTTCTGGCCGAGGTCGGTGACGAGCAGCACGTTCTTGCTGCTGCCGAAGTAGTCGCCCGTCGACACGCGGCTCCGGTACCACGGCTGGCCGAAGCCCTGCCGCAGGGTGAGGTTGAACCCGACGTCGATGCCGTACGGCGCCTGGTACATGCCGTTCCCGATGAACTGGTACTTCGGCAGCAGCTGGTAGATCCCGCTCTTGCCGCTGCCGCCGGACGCCGTCACGACGAGGCCGCCGTTGATGAGCGGCTGGGTCTGGCTCGGTGTCGGGTCCTGGATTGCCGTGGCCGGATTGTCGAAGTACTCGCGGTGCGAGTTGCTCGAGAACCCGAACCGCGCCATCCACCGATTCGCCAGCCGCTTGGTCGCGCTGACCTCCAGGCCCATGTACCGCTGGTGGTAGCCGTCGCGCTTGACGCGCTCCTGCCCGCCGCCGAGGGCGTCGACCGACAGGCCGCTGGTATCCAGGAGCGCGTAGTACGGCGCGCTGTAGCTGGATCCATCCGGCAGGCCGCTGCCGGACAACGTGCCGACCTGGACGTAGTTGGCCTCACGGACGCCGATGCGGGGCGACCAGTTGAAGTCCACCATCTTGCGATACGTGAACGCCGCGCTCAGCCCGAAGTTGTTCATCAGTTCGCGGTCGACGCCGATGACGATCTCGTGCGTCTTCGGCACCGCGTAGTCGCCGACGTGATTGACCGTCGAGAGCTTCGCCGGGTCGTTGATGTCGAAGCCGTTCCACCACTCCAGCGAGTTGTAGTCGACCTCGTTGGGGTCGGCGAGGTGGTTGCCGTTGGTGTCGACCGCGTCGAAGGCAATGTAGCGGTACTGCCCGACGGCCAGGAACGCCGACGAGCCGTTGCCCAGCTGCGACGCGAACATCGCGTAGCTGCCGCGGAGCAGCGTCTTGTGCGCCTGGTCCAGGGCGTAGCTCGCGCTGATGCGCGGCGACACCGAGTTCCAGAGGTACACGTTCGTCTGCGCGGGCGACGTCAGATCCGGCAGGTACTGGGTGAACCCGCCGATCGTGACGCCCGGCATCGAGTACGGCAGCAGGCTGTCGCTCTGCCGGTCGAAGCGCAGACCGATGTTCGCCGTCAGGCGATCGGCCGTGATGGTGTCGCTCAGCCAGCCGGAGATGTACTTCGCCTCGGCGTTGACGTAGTTGACGGCGTCCGCCTCGGCGATCATGTCCGGGTAGCCGTTGTAGTAGGTGATGATGTTGTTCCCGGGATATGTCGTGGCGGAGTGCACCTGCGTCTTGCGCCACGAGAACCCGTACTTCAGCTCGTGCTTGCCCGTGAAGTAGCTTCCCTCGGCGCTCAGGGTGTTCATGGGCCGCTCGCTGCGGTAGTCAGAGTACGACCCGTGCCACACGCCGCTGTCGTCCTGCCACATCTGCTTGTCCAGCCCGCCTTCCGGCGTGAGGTAGAACCCCCACGGGTAGTGCGAGGCCCGGACCGTCAGGAACAGGTTGTCGCCGACGACCAGGTTGCCCTCACCCTTGAAGAACCCCTTGCCGAGCGAGCCCTGATCCCACGTGGTCTCGGGCGGACGCGTCGCGCTCGCGTTGCGGCCGAACTTCTCCTTGACGCCGTTGTAGTAGGTGAAGCTGCCGCGAAGCTTCGAGGTGATCTGCGCCTGGGTCTTGAACGCGTAGTCGTTCAGGTTGGTCTTGTCGGGCGTCTGCTTGATCGTCAGGATGTGCACGCGCGTCTGGCCGATCGAGCCCCACGCCCAGAGGCGGTCCTTGATGATCGGGCCGCCCAGCTCGAACCCGTAGTCCTTGTACTCCTTCGTCCGGTTGCCCTTCCCGTTCGGGCTGCCGAGCGCCGTCGCCAGCGCCGGGTCCATGTTGTTCGACTGCATCCCCTCGCTCTCGTAGTAGATGCGCGAGGACCCGTGCGGGGTGTTCGTCCCCGACTTCAGCACCAGGTTCAGATGGACGCCCCCGGTCGAGCTCGTCAGGTCCGACCCGCCCGTCGTCACGTTCATCTCCTGGAACATGTCGAAGTCCCAGTAGGTCGGCGTGGCCCCGGTCGCCGCCATGTCGGTGATCGGGATGCCGTCCAGGTTCCACGTCGCGTCGGCACCCGACGCGCCCTTGGCCTGGTAGCCGGACTGCTGCCCGGATTCGGACCCGCCGACGTTGACGCGGTCCACGATGATCCCGGGCACCGTCTGCATCACCACCCAGGGGTCGCGGCCCGAGGGCACGTTCTGCAGCTCTTCGAGCGTGACCGCGGTGGTCTGGCCGGCCCGCTTCGTGTCGATGACCGGCGTCTCGGCCGTGACCTGCACCTGCTCTTGCACGCCCGCAACGCTCATCTTCGCAGTGAGCTGCACGTTCGCGCCCGCCACGACCTCGACGGCCTGGTTCAGGTATTCATTGAACCCCTGCAGTGTCGCTCTCACCTGATAGGTGCCGGGCGGCAGGTTCAAGAAGCGCGCGATGCCGTTGGTGCCCGTCACGGCCGTCGCGGTCTGCTGCCCCGTCAGCTCCACGCTGACCCCCGGCAGCACACCACCGGTCGCGTCGACGACGGTCACCTCGATGCGGCCCGTCGACACCTGCGCGGAGGCCGGTGCCGCTACGATTAGCACTGCGAGCAGCACTGGCCAACACCGCTGGACAAGTCTCATCATGTGGTTGCCTCCTCGTCCCATGCTCCTCCAGGGTGGTCGGCACGACGGCATCGTAGCAAGGACACCCCAGTACCGTACACACTCTTACGTTAGTTAGCGCACAGACAGGCAAGTTCCGTGACAATTCGCAGGAACGTCCGCGTGACGAGTTTCCGGCGTATTTTTGCCGTACGCCCTCTGGAGTGGACGCAGTAGCGCCCAAACGAACGGATCAGGGCGCGCCAAACGTTCAAAAGTTTGAAGATGCCGGAATTTGGGCATCACCACACCGCACCATGATGAAAGTTCAGCATGATGGCACGTAATATCCTCACTGGCTGAGAGTAACTATGTATACGGTACACGGGTACTGCTAAATGTCGCTGATCGGATGGTATTGAGGGAGGACGCGCTGGGCCAAGGGCGACGGGAGCCCCTGCGCGGGGCTCCCGTCCCCTCGTGTCTAGAAGTTCACGCGCAGGCCGAGGCGCATGATGCGCGGGTTCATGATCTCCAGCACCTGGTCGAACCCGGTCGCGCCCGTGAACCGCATGTCGTACTGGCGGCCGAGCACCGTGCCCGAGTTGAACAGGTTGAAGACGTCGAGGTCGACGTTGAAGGTCGCGCGGCTGACCCTGATCGTCTTCCCGAGCCGGAAGTCGAACGTCGTCACCGCCGGCAGGCGGTTCTTGCCGACATCGGTGATGAGCAGCACGTTCTTACTGCTGCCGAAGTAGTCGCCCGTCGACACGCGGCTCCGGTACCACGGCTGGCCGAAGCCCTGCCGCAGGGTCAAGTTGAACCCGAGGTCGATGCCGTACGGCGCCTGATACATGCCGTTCGCGATGAACTGGTACTTCGGCAGCAGCTGGTAGATGTTGCTCTTGCCGCTGCCGCCCGATCGCCGGACGACGAGGCCGCCGTTGACGAGCGGGGCGGTCGGGCCCGGCGTCGGGTCCTCGATCGCCGTGGCCGGGTTGTCGAAGTACTCGCGGTGCGAGTTGGTCGAGAACCCGAACCGCGCCATCCACCGGTTCGCCAGCCGCTTGGTCGCGCTGACCTCGAGACCCATGTACCGCTGGTGGTAGCCGTCGCGCACGACGCGCTCCTGGCCGCCGCCGAGGGCGTCGGCCGACAGGCCGCTGGTATTCAGCAGCGCGTAGTACGGCACGCTGTAGCTGGATCCATCCGGCAGGCCGCTGCCGGACAACGTGCCGACCTGGACGTAGTTGGCCTTACGGACGCCGATGCGCGGCGACCAGTTGAAGTCCACCAGCCGGCGATACGTGAACGCCGCGCTGAGCCCGAAGTTGTTCATCAGCTCGTGGTCGACGCCCAGGACGAACTCGTGGGTCTTCGGCACCTTGTAATCGCCGACGTGATTGACGGTCTCGAGCTTGGACGGGTCGTTGATGTCGAAGCCGTTCCACCACTCCAGCGAGTTGAAGTTGATCTCGCTCAGGTCGGCGATGCCGTTGCCGTTGGTATCGACCGCGTCGAAGGCGACGTAGCGGTACTGCCCGACGGCCAGGAACGCCGACGAGCCGTTGCCGAGCTGCGACGCGAACATCGCGTAGCTGCCGCGGAGCAGCGTCTTGTGCGCCTGATCCAGCGCGTAGCTCGCGCTGATGCGCGGCGAGACCGAGTTCCACACGTACACGTTCTTCTTCGCGGCCGACGTCAGATCCGGCAGATACGCGGCAAAGCCGCCGAGCGTGATGCCCGGCATCGAGTACGGGAGCAGGCTGTCGCTCTGGCGATCGATGCGAAGGCCGATATTGGCCGTGAGCCGATCGGCCGTGATGCTGTCGCTCAGCCAGCCGGAGATGTACTTCGCCTCGGCGTTGATGTAGTTGACCGCGTCCGCCTCGGCGATCATGTCCGGGTAGCCGTTCCAGAACGTGAGGATCTTGTTCCCGGCCCACGTCGTGGAGGAGTGCACCTGCGTCTTGCGCCACGAGAACCCGTACTTCAGCTCGTGCCGGCCCCTGAAGTAGCTCCCGTCGAACCCGGCGGTGTTCATGGGTCGCGTGCTGCGGTAGTCGAGGAACGACCCGTGCCACACGCCGCTGTCGTCCTGCCACACCTGCTTGTCCATCCCGCCTTCCGGCGTGAGGAAGAACCCCCACGGGTAGTGCGAGACCCGGACCGACAGGAACAGGTTGTCGCCGACGACCAGGTTGCCCTCACCCTTGAAGAACCCGTTGCCGAGCGTCCCCTGGTCGTAGGTGGTTTCGGGCGGATGTGTCGCGCTCGCGTTGCGGCCGAACTTGTTCTTGATCCCGTTGTAATAGGTGAAGCTGCCGCGAAGGTTCGAGGTGATCTGCGCCTGGGTCTTGAACGCGTAGTTGTTCAAGTTGGTCTTGTCGGGCGTCTGCTTGATCGTGAGGATGTTCACGCGTGTGCGGCCGACGGAGCCCCACGCCCAGAGGCGGTCCTTGATGATCGGGCCGCCCAGCTCGAAGCCGTAGTCCTTGTACTCTTTCGTGCGGTTGCCCTTCCCGTTCGGGCTGCCGAGCGCCGTGGCCAGCGCCGGGTCCATGTTGTTCGACTGCATCCCCTCGTTCTCGTAGTAGATGCGCGAGGACCCGTGCGGGGTGTTCGTCCCCGACTTCAGCACGAGGTTCAGATGGACGCCGCCGGTCGAGCTGGTCAGATCCGAGCCGCCGGTCGTCACGTTCATCTCCTGGAACATGTCGAAGTCCCAGTAGGTCGGCGTCGCGCCGGTCGCCGCCATGTCGGTGATCGGGATGCCGTCCAGGTTCCAGGTGGCGTCCGCGCCGGTCGCGCCCTTCGCCTGGTAGCCGGACTGCTGCCCGGATTCGGACCCGCCGACGTTCACGCGGTCCACGATGATCGAGGGCACCGTCTGCATCACCACCCAGGGGTCGCGGCCCGAGGGCACGTTCTGCAGCTCTTCGAGCGTGACCGCGGTGGTCTGGCCGGCCCGCTTCGTGTCGATGACCGGCGTCTCGGCCGTGACCTGCACCTGCTCCTGCACGCCCGCGACGCTCATCTTCGCCGTGAGCTGCACGTTGGCGCCCGCCACGACGTCGACGGCCCGGTTCAGGTATTCATTGAACCCCTGCAGCGTCGCTCTCACCTGGTAGGTGCCGGGCGGCAGGCTCAGGAACCGCGCCACGCCGTTGGCGCCCGTGACCGCCGTCGCGGCCTGCTGCCCCGCCAGCTCTACCGTTACGCCCGGCAGCACCGCGCCCGTCGCGTCCACGGCCGCCACCTCGATGCGGCCCGTCGACACCTGCGCGAAGGCCGGGGCCGCCATGACCAGCGCGACCAGCAGCGCCGGCCAGAAACACCGCGTCAGCCTCTCCATAGAACGCCTCCTCCTCCTTGCTCCTCCAGCCGCCCACGACGGGCGGTTTCGACCACAACCCAGCCGCAGGTCGCCATCATACCGGTACCAGGGATTAGTTATGGCTGTAACATCTTATAGGCAAATATCGTGACAACTCCCCAGGCTGTCGCGCTGGCTGATTTGTTAGGAATTACGCGTTCGTATAGTGGGACATAGTATACGTGTACCAATGATTCGGATCCAGGACGGTTCTGGATCCAGATGTTTGGATGACTTGACCCGTCTAACGCAAGCTGGGGTGTTTGACCGAACAGGTGGAGGGAAGGGGACGGGAGCTCCTCGGATTCCTCCGTGGAGCTTCCGTCCCCCCGTTCTTTAGAAGTTCACGCGCAGGCCGACGCGCATGATCCGCGGGTTCATGATCTCCAGCACCTGGTTGAACCCGGTCGCGCCGGTCAGCCGCATGTCGTACTGGCGGCCGAGCACGGTGCCGGCGTTGAACAGGTTGAAGATATCCAGATCGAGGTTGATGTCCGCCCGGTTGATCTTGAACTCCTTCCCGAGACGGAAGTCGAACGACGTCACGGCTGGCAGCCGGTTCGCACCCACGTCGCTGACGAGCAACACCGTCTTGTTGTTGCTGAAGTAGTCGCCCGTCGCCACGCGGCTCTGGTACCACGGCTGGCCGAAGCCCTGGCGGTTGACCAGGTTGAAGCCCAGGTCGATCCCGTACGGCGCCTGGTACATGCCGTTCGCGATGAACTGGTACTTCGGCAGCAGCTGGTAGATGTTGCTCTTCCCGCTGCCGCTCGACTCGGTCACGACGAGGCCGCCGTTGACGAGCGGGTTGGTCGGGCTCGGCGTCGGGTCCTGAATCGCCGTGGCCGGGTTGTCGAAGTACTCACGGTCGGAGTTCGACGAGAACCCGAACCGCGCCATCCAGTGGTTGGAGAGCCGCTTGGTCGCGCTGACCTCGAGGCCCATGTACCGCTGGTGGTAGCCATCGCGCACGACCCGCTCCTGGCCGCCGCCCAGGGCGTCGGCCGACAGGCCGCTGGTGTCCAGCAGCGCGTAGTACGGCACGCTGTAGCTGGACCCATCCGGCAGGCCGCTGCCGCTCAGCGTGCCGGCCTGCACGTAGTTGCCCTCGCGGACGCCGATGCGCGGCGACCAGTTGAAGTCCACCAGCCGCCGGTAGGTGAACGACGCGCTCAGTCCGAAGTTCGGCATCAGCTCGTGGTCGATGCCGACCATGATCTCGTGCGTCTTCGGCACCTTGTACGCGCCAACCTGATTGACCGTCGACAGCTTGGCGGGGTCGTTGATGTTGAACCCGTTCCAGTACTCCAGCGAGTTGAAGTTGATCTCGTTGGGATCGGCAATCCCGTTGCCATTGGTGTCGACCGCGTCGAAGGCGATGTAGCGGTACTGCCCGACGGCCAGGAACGCCGACGAGCCGTTACCGAGCTGCGACGCGAACATCGCGTAGCTGCAGCGGAGCAGCGTCTTGTGCGCCTGGTCCAGCGCGTACGTCACGGCGATCCGCGGCGACACCGAGTTCCACACGAACACGTCCGGCTTCGCGGGCGACGTCAGGTCCGGCAGGTAGGGGGCAAACCCGCCGACTGTGATGCCCGGCATCGAGTACGGCAGCAGGCTGTCGCTCTGCCGATCGATGCGCAGACCGAGGTTCGCCGTGAAGCGGTCGGCGGTGATGGTGTCGGCCAACCAGCCGGAAATGTACTTCGCCTGGGCGTTGATGTAGTTGACCGCGTCGGCCTCGGCGATCATGTTCGGGTAGCCGTTCCAGAACGTGAGGATCTTGTTCCCGGCCCACGTCGTGGAGGAGTGCACCTGCGTCTTGCGCCACGAGAAGCCGTACTTCACCTCGTGCCGGCCCTTGAAATAGCTTCCCTCGGCCTCGAAGGTGTTCATCGGCCGAGTGCTGCGGTAGTCGAGGTACGACCCGTGCCACACGCCGCTGTCGTCCTGATAGACCTGCGTGCTCATCCCGCCTTCCGGCGTGAGGTAGAACCCCCACGGGTAGTGCGAGCCCCGGACCGTCAGGAACAGGTTGTCGCCGATGACCAGGTTGCCCTCACCCTTGAAGAAGCCCGCGCCGAGCGACCCCTGATCCCACGTGGTCTCGGGCGGACGCTGGGGGCTCGCATTGCGGCCGAACTTCTCCTTCACGCCATTGTAGTAGGTGAAGCTGCCGCGCAGGTTCTGGGTGATCTGGCCCTGGGTCTTGAACGCGTAGTTGTTCAGGTTGGTCTTGTCCGGCGTCTGCTTGATCGTCAGGATCGACACCCGGGTGCGGCCGACCGAGCCCCACGCCCACAGGCGATCCTTGATGATCGGACCGCCCAGCTCGAACCCGTAGTCCTTGTAGTCCTTCGTCCGGTTGCCCTTCCCGTTCGGGCTGCCGAGCGCCGTCGCCAGCGCCGGGTCCATGTTGTTCGACTGCATGCCCTCGCTCTCGTAGTACATGCGCGTCGACCCGTGTGGCGTGTTCGTCCCCGACTTCAGCACCAGGTTCAGATGGACGCCGCCGGTCGAGCTCGTCAGGTCCGACCCGCCCGTCGTCACGTTCATCTCCTGGAACATGTCGAAGTCCCAGTAGGTCGGGGTGGCCCCGGTTGCCGCCATGTCGGTGATCGGGATGCCGTCCAGGTTCCACGTCGCGTCGGCGCCCGACGCGCCCTTGGCCTGGTAGCCGGACTGCTGCCCGGACTCGCTGCCGCCCACGTTCACGCGGTCCACGACGATGCTCGGCACCGTCTGCATCACCACCCACGGATCGCGCGCCGACGGCACGTCCTGCAGCTCGGCCAGCGTCACGTGGGTCGAGTCGGCCGTCTTCTTCGTGTCGATGACCGGCGTCTCCGCCGTCACCTGCACCTGCTCCCGCACGCCCGCGACCGCCATCTTCGCGGTGAGCTGCACGTTGCCGCCCGCCACAACCTGGACGTTCCGGTTCAGGTATTCTGAGAATCCCTGCAGCGACGCCTTCACCTGGTAGGTGCCCGGCGCCAGGCTGAGGAATCGAGCCACGCCGCTGGTGCCGGTCACGGCCGTCGCCGTCTGCTGTCCGGTCAGCTCCACGGTCACGCCCGGCAGGACGCCACCGGTCGCGTCGACAGCCGTCACCTCGATACGCCCCGTCGACACCTGCGCCGACGCAGGCACTGCGATTATCAGCGCCGCCAGCAGCACCGGCCAGCACTGACCCATCAACCTCGTCATCACGTCGCCTCTCCTCCCCCTCCAGCCCGCACGACGGCGCCCCTCGCTCCACCGACGCGATACGGGCGCTGGGGTACCGTATGGCCCGACACGTCTGTCTTGAGCGGGGGGGATGCCTCACTAACAGGCAAGTTCCGTGACAGATCTCACCGCGCGGGTGCGACCGAAATCACTCCGATTTTCGGCGTGCCGCCAGGTGCACGCCCGGCCGCGATCCAACAGAATCACGCGCGCACGCTCGCGGTCTCCGACGATTTGGATGCAGGCCCCGAGCGCAAGATCGCCACACTTTCGGCCGAAACGGGGGGGACAGTATCGGGTAGAGGATCAGAGTACCGGTGTGCGACGCCGCGCACGCGCCGTGTACGCTAACATGGGTCGAGATCACTTTCGACGCCCACACGCGATCCGAACGCACCCAACGTGGCTCGACACTCGCGCCGCCGTCGGCGCCAGCCCTCGACCGAAGTCGCTCCGTCGTCGCGGCGGCCCCGGCTCGCCGCCCTGGCCGCGCTGATCGCAATCGTGCTCGCCGGCGGCGCGTGGCTGGCCTGGCGTGCGATGCGGCCCGCGCCGTTCGGCGGCCCCATCATCCTGATCTCAATTGACACGCTCAGGGCCGACCACCTGCCGGTGTACGGCTACCGGCACGTGCAGACGCCCGCCATCGACGCGCTGGCGGCCGACGGCCTGGTGTTCGAGCGCGCCTACGCGCACGCGCCGCAGACGCTGCCGTCGCACGTCTCGATCCTCTCGGGCCGGTTGCCCTTCGAGACCGGCGTGCGCGACAACCTGGGCTTCGCGGTGAAGCCGGACGAGCGGATGCTGCCCGAGATGCTCAAGGCGCGCGGCTTCGCCACGGCCGGCTTCGTCTCGGCCTACGTGCTGCGCGCCGCCACGGGCCTGTCGAAGGGCTTCGACGTCTACGACGACCACCTGCCCGAGGGGTCGCCCGAGGTGGCGATCGGTGACGTGCAGCGCGACGGCGCCGACACGCTCGCCGCCGCCGAGCGGTGGCTCGACGGCGAGCGCTCGCCGCGCTTCTTCCTCTTCGTGCACTTCTACGAGCCCCATTCGCCGTACACGCCGCCGGCGCGCTACCGCCAGTACGCGCCGTACGACGGCGAGATCGCGTACACCGACGAGCTCGTCGGCCGGCTGATGCAGTCGCTCCGGCGCCGCGGCCTCTACGACCGCGCGTTCGTCATCCTGCTCGCGGATCACGGCGAGGGCCTCGGCGACCACGGCGAGCAGGAACACGGGCTGTTCCTCTACAGCGAGACCATCCGCGTGCCGCTCATCCTGAAGCTGCCGGGCGAGCGCGACAAGGAGCGGCGCATCGCCCAGCCGGTGCAGCACATCGACATCGTGCCGACGGTGCTCGCCATGCTGCACGCGCCCATCCCCACGGACCTGCGCGGGCGCTCGCTCGTGCCGCTCTTCGACGGCGGCACGATCCGCGACGAGGGGCTGTACGCCGAAGCGCTCTACGCGCGCTACCATTTCGGCTGGAGCGAGCTCTACGCCCTCACCGACGGCCGCTACCGCTTCATCCGCGCGCCGCACGACGAGCTGTACGACGTGCAGACCGACCCGCACGAGCGGACCAACCTGGCGTCCGGGCGCGAGCAGACTCGGATCGCCATGCGGCAGGCCCTCGCGCGGATCGTCGGCGGATCGACCGTGCCCGCGCCCAGCCAGGTGAGCGCCGAGGACCGCCAGCGCCTGCAGGCCCTCGGCTACGTCGGCACCGAGGCCACCGTCACCGAGACGGATTCGGACAAGCTGCCTGATCCGAAAGACAAGGTGCAGGTGCTCGAGCAGTACCGGAACGCCCTCGAACAGGTGAAGCGCGGCCGGTTCGACGAGGCCATCGCCGGCCTCCGCGCCATCGTGGCCGACAACCCCGCGATGGGCGACGTCTGGAGCGAGATCGCCGGACTGCTCGTCCGCCAGGGCCGGCTGGCCGAGGCGGTGGAGACCTACAAGAAGCTCGTCATCGTCGCGCCCCACGATCCGGCCGCGCTCATCGGCGTGGCCGACGGCCTGTACCGGATGGGCCGACTCGACGAGGCCCGCGCCCAGGCGGACGCCGCGGTGAAGCTGCTCCCGGAGTCGGAGGACCGCTGGCGCGCCGCCGCGCACGAGGTGCTCGCCAAGGTCGCCATCGCGCAGCACGATCCGGCGCGCGCCCGCGCCGAAGCCGACGCCGGCCAGCAGGCCGACCCGACGCTGCCGCTCCGCGATCTGGTGAACGGGCTCATCGAGTACGACGCGGGCCGCTACGCCGCCGCGCTGCCGTTCTTCGAGAAGGCGGCACAGGCGAGCGACGCCCGCACCTTCGGGGTGCCCGACGCGCACTACTACGCCGGCGACACGCTCGGGCGTCTGGACCGCCCCGGCGAAGCCGAGGCGCAGTTCAAGGCGGAGCTGCGCCTCTTCCCGTACAACCAGCGCGCGTGGGCCGGGCTTGCCATGGTCTATCGGGCCACGGGCCGCGCGGCCGAGTCGGACGCGGCCATCGCCACCATGCTCCAGCGCTCGCCGACCGCCGAGGCGTACGGCCTCGCCGAGAAGCTGTGGACGATGTTCGGCGAGCCGGCGAAGGCGGCGCGCGCCGCCGCGGAGGCACGGAAGCGGGCCGGCTGAAGCCGGCCCCCACAGGGTTTCCGGGCCGGCTGAAGCCGGCCCCCGTTGGAGAGAGACCGTAGGGGCCGGCTCCAGCCGGCCCGACCGCCCATGTCCAAACGCCGCCAGAGAGTCTCGACGCCCGCGCCCCGCCGCGACAATGCGCCGCCGCCGTCCCGCCGCCGCGGGGCGCTCGGCTGGATTGGCGGCGCCGCGGCGCTCGCCGCCGCGGCCGCGCTGGCCGTGTGGCTCTGGCCCGGCCGCGAGCCGCGCCTCGTGGTGACGCGGACCGCCGATCAGAACGTCCTGCTCATCACGATCGACACGCTGCGCGCCGACGCGCTCGGCTGCTACGGCGGTCGCGCAGCCACGCCGAACCTGGACCGGCTGGCGGCCGAGGGCCTCCGCTACAACTTCGCGCACGCGCAGGTCCCGCTCACGCTGCCGTCGCACGTGAGCATCATGAGCGGGCTCTACCCGTTCCAGCACGGCGTGCGCGACAACGCCGGCTACCGCGTGCGGCCCGACACCACGACGCTCGCGACGATCCTGGAACCCAAGGGCTGGACCACCGGCGCCTTCGTCGGCGCGTTCCCCGTGGCGGCGCAGTTCGGGCTCAACCGCGGCTTCGGCGTCTACGATGACCGCTTCGGCGAGACGCACGGCTCGTCGGAGTTCCTCATGGCCGAGCGCCCCGCCGACGTCGTCGTGGACCACGCGATGAAGTGGCTCGACGCGCAGCACTCGCGGTGGTTTCTGTGGGTGCACGTGTACGACCCACACGCGCCGTACAATCCGCCCGAGCCGTACCGGACCGAGTACGCGTCCGATCCGTACGCCGGCGAGGTGGCGTTCACGGACCACGCGCTCGGACCGCTCGTCGACCGTGCGCGCGCCGAGTCCGACCGCCCGACCCTCGTGGTCGTCACGGGCGACCACGGCGAGGCGCTCGGCGACCACGGCGAGGTGACGCACGGGCTGTTCGCCTACGAAGCCACGCTGCGGGTGCCGCTGATCATCGCCCAGGTCGAGGCGGGCCGGTCGCGCTCGCGCGCCGGCGTGTCGGAGATGCCCGTGGAGCACGTGGACCTGTTGCCCACGATCCTCGACGCGCTCGGCCTGACGACGCCGGAGGGCCTCCCCGGGCGCTCGCTGCTCACGCTGTCGCCGTCGGACGCCAGCGACCGCGCGTCGTACTTCGAGGCGCTGGCGACCTCGCTCAACCGCGGGTGGGCGCCGCTGCACGGTGTGCTCGTCGGCCGCATCAAGTACATCGATCTGCCGATCCCCGAGCTCTACGACCTCACCAGGGACCCGACCGAGTCGCACAACCTCGTGGATCGGGACCCCGAGCGCACGCGCGTGCTCGAGGCGCGGTTGAAGGCGTTCGGCGCGACCGACGTGGGGGTGCGCCAGGCCGAGGACCCCGAGACCCTCGCCCGGCTGCGCGCGCTCGGCTACACCTCGGCGTCACCGGAACCCGGGAAGAAGACCTACACGGAAGACGACGATCCGAAGCGGCTGATCGACGTCGACCGGGCGGTCCACGAGGGCATCACCCTGTTCGGTCAGGGCCGGCTCGACGCGGCGGAGGCGGTCTACCGGCGCATCATCGCGAAGCGGCCCGACATGTCGCTCGCCTACCAGTACCTCGCGTTCATCGAGTGGGAGCACGGCCAGACCGGGGACGCCATCGCCACGCTGCGGACGGCGATCGACAAGGCGGGACCGAACCCCGACGTCGAGGCGAAGCTCGGCATCTACCTCTCGCAGACCGGCGCGATCGACGAGGCGCTGCCGCTGCTGCAGCACGCCGTCTCGCTGCCCGGCAGCGACCTCGACACGCTGAACGCGCTCGGCATCGCCTACGCGCGCAAGGGGCGCGAGGAGGACGCGCTTGCCACGTTCCGGAAGATCCTCGCCGTCGACCCCGAGGACGCGATGGCGCTCCAGAACATGGGCTCGGTGCACCTCGCCGCCGGCCAGCTGCAGGCCGCCCGCGACGCGTTCCGGCGCGCGCTGGCGGCCAACCCGAACTGGGCGTCCGCCTATACCGGGCTGGGCGTCGTCGAGCTGCAGACGGGCCATCGGGAGCAGGCCCTCGAGGCCTGGAAGAAGGCGGTCGTGCTGGACCCGAAGGACTTCGACGCGCTCTTCAACCTGGCGACCGAACTCGTGAACGCGCGGCGGATGGACGAGGCCCGGCCCTACCTGCAGCGGTTCGTCGAGACCGCGCCGCCGGCCTTCTACGGGAAGGACATCGTCCGGCTCCGCGTCCTGCTGCAGGGAGGAGGCTAATGCGCTAGAATCGCAGATACTCCCTCTCCGGGGTCCTTTCGGAGAAACGCCATGCGACGTCTGCTGCTCACCATCGTCGTCGCTGCCGTCGTCTTGATGACCGGACCATCCGTCGGGGCGCAGGCCGCCCCGCCGGCACCGCTCGCGCCGTCGTCCCCATCCGCGCAAGCACCCCAGTCCGCGCAGCCGTCCCAGTCCGCGGATCAATCCCAGCCGGCCGTGCCCGTCTTCCGCTCCGGCGTCGACCTGGTGCGGATCGACGTGCGCGTGACCGACGCGGACGGGCTGCCGATTCGCGATCTGCACCCGGGCGAGGTCACGATCAGCGAGGAGGGCAGCGCCCGGCCCATTCTGCTCTTCCAGCACGTCGAACAGCCGATCGGCACCTACGCCGAGGTTGCCCAGCGCACGATCGCCTCGGAGGTCTCGACCAACCAGGGCTCGCCGCGCGGCCACGTCTACGTGCTCGTCTTCGACCAGGCGCACATCATGGCGGGCAACGAGCAGCGCGCGCGCCGCGCGGCGGAGCGGTTCCTGCGCACGCGCGTCAAGCCGGGCGATCGCGTCGCGCTCTACGCGATTCCGGGCCCCGGCCCGTCGCTCGACTTCACCTCCGACGTCCACCAGGCGATCCGCCAGCTCATCTCGATTCGCGGCTCGCGCGACGAGACTGGGCGCGGCACCCTCGGGGAGATGCGCCTCTACGACGCCTACGAGATCGTGCGCGGCAACCAGGAAATCCTCGGCCGCTACGTCGATCAGGCCTCGACGACGCCTCTCGCCATCGACACGAGGGCGTCGGACACCCGGCAGAACCTCGCGCGCGGGGCCGAGGACCCGTCCGTCCTCCGCCAGCAGGTGCTCGACAACGCGCGCGGCGTCGTGGCGCGCGCCGACGACGAGGCGCGCCGGTTCCTGCGCTCGCTCGCCGACGTGGTCGCCACGCTGCGGGCCGTGGACGGCCGCAAGGCCGTCATTCTGTTCTCGGAGGGCTTCGAGACCGACCACGTGACCCACGAGCTCCAGGACGTGGCGGCCGCCGCCGCTCAGTCCTACAGCGTCGTGTACGCGGTGGACCTGAACTCGCGCGCCGTCAGCCCGAGCGAGGACCAGCCGCTCGGCGGCCAGAAGTACTCCGAGATCCAGAGCCGCCTCCAGGCGCTCGGCAGCCTCACCGCCGAGACCGACGGCGTGCTGTTCAACGACGCGAGCGCGCGCCTCAATCAGGTGCTGGACCAGATCTCGGAGACCTCGCAGGACTACTACCTGGTAGGCTTCGCGCCGAGCGCCGCCGCGCTCCGGGACCGCGGCGGGTACCGGCGGATCAGCGTCCGGGTCACGCGCCCCGGCGCGCGCGTGAGCACCCGCACGGGCTACGCGGTGGGCCCGCAGGTGACTACGGCCGACCGGCGGCGGACCATCGACGCGGCGCTGCGCGCTCCCTTCTCGCAGCAGGGCCTGCGCGTCCAGTACACGACCTACGTCTTCCACGGCACGACGCCGGGCATGCAGCGCGTGATCGTGAGCCTCGACGCCGATCTGCCGGTCGCGACGCCGGGCGCCAAGCCCGCCGACGTGGTGTTCGCCGTGCGCAACGCGCGTGACGGAAGCCTGGCCGCCAGCGGCAGCGACACGATCGAGCTGCCGAGCGCGACCCGGCCCGGCGAGACCACCGGCGTCGGGCGCTACCGCGTCCAGTTCGAGCTGCCGGCCGGCGTCCACCTGATGCGCGCCGTCGTGCGCGAGCCGGGCGGGCTGCTCGGCAGCGCCGACCGTCGCTTCACGGTCCGGTCGCTCGGCGGGCCGAGCGTGTCAGCAAGCGACCTGGTCATCGGCTCGTCCGAGGCGCGGGGCCTGCCGGTCCGTGCGACGCTCTACCGGTCCGACGCCCTGTCGGGCGTGTTCGAGCTCTACGGCCGCTCGCCCGATCAGCTGCGCAGCGTGAGCGCCAGCGTCGACCTGCTGAAGTTCGGCTCCACCGTGCCGGCGACCTCGACGCACGCCGACCTCGGCGCGGTCGAGACGAGCGACGGCGGCGCGAGCCGCGGCGCGCGCATCGACCTGCCGCTCGAGGGCGTCGCGCCCGGTCAGTACCTCGTGCGCACCACCGT